>JANOKS010000015.1:0-41776 GCA_031419455.1 Alphaproteobacteria bacterium | reverse complement strand
CGGCCAGAAACTCAGCACGATGCCGATCAATGCCGGCAGATCGCGCAGGAGCCACAAGGGGGTTCTTCCAGGCTTCATGCGGCCGATTATACGGCAGCATTTACCCCCGCCGATCCTGTGCCTCTGTTTCCCCCAAATTTTTCAGGCAAGTAGTTGAGATTGTGGGAGAAGATTTCTGAGTTTCCCCCAAATCGTGACAACGACTTTCCCCCAAACTCGGCGCCATTTCCCTCGCTGCAGGCAGCCCCCTCCGGCCCTTCGCGGCTTGCCTTCGCTATCGCTTCGGCATTCGTCGCTCGAATTGGTCCACTGGACCAATTCGTCCGCTGCGCGGACCGCTTCTCACCCCCCCGCCTGCTTCGCAGGCGAGGGAGGACTTGGCCCCAAATGCAGAACGCCCGGCTGTTTCCAGCCGGGCGTTCCAGATATTTGGGCCAGTGAACCGACGTTGCTAGATCGACTCTTTCAGTTCTTTCGCGGCGCGGAAGGCGACTTTCTTGGAGGCCTTGATCTGCACCGGCTCGCCCGTGGCGGGGTTGCGGCCCATGCGGGCGGCGCGCTTGCGCACGACAAGAACGCCGAGTCCGACAAGGCGGATGCGCTCGCCCTTCTTGAGATGCTTGGATATCGAGACGACGAGATCGTTGAGCATCGCCTCGGCCTGCTTCTTCGGCACCTCGTGGCCCTCAGCCAGTTCTGCGGCGAGGTGCTTGAGGCTGACGGTGTTCTGCTTCGCTTTGGCTGCGGTTTTAGCTGCAGTGGCCATGTCTTTTCGCTCCCGTTTGAAAAACCTGCACCTGAATACACGGAAATGAAGGTCTCCCAAGCGGGAAACGCGTGATTTACAAGGGTTTTCGCCGCTTTTCACAGCAAAAACCCCTGAAAATCGCCAATCTGGAACGCTTCCAGCCTCGCGAACCCCCGGAAATGGCCGGTTTTCAGCGAATCACGGCGGGAGCGAGTCGCAGCCTCCGCGGCGGCATCGGGCGCGCCGGAGACATGCATTGCGCCCTTTTTTTCGTGCGATCAGCGCGCGCGGCGGGTCATCCCGGCGCCTTGTGAATCACGGTGGCGCAGCCGACATTGGCGCATGGCTCATGCCCACCTCGCCTGCGCGCCCGACAGTCTGACTGACAGCCTCAAGGAGGCGGAGGCTCTGTGCGGCCAGCGTGGCGGCAAGCTGACCCCGCTGCGGAGACGCGTGCTGACGCTGCTGCTGGAATCCGAGGGGCCGGCGAAGGCTTACGACCTGCTGGAGCATCTCGGCGATGATGGCGCGGCCAAGCCGCCGTCGGTCTATCGCTCGCTGGATTTCCTGCTGGAGATGGGGCTGGCGCACAAGATCGAGAGCCTCAACGCCTATGTCGCCTGCGGGCACTGGAAGCACGGGCACGCGGCGGTGTTCCTGATCTGCGACACATGCGGGATGGCGGGGGAACTGCACGCGAACGACAGCGTGAAGAAGCTCACGCAGGAAGTGGAGAGCGTGAACTTCCGGATGCGCAGCGCCGTGATCGAGATCCGGGGTTTGTGCGAGAATTGCGCGGGCTGAGATGGCGGGCTTGGGAGCGGACAATGTCAGGCTGAGTCTCAGCGTGATCACGCCGCCGAAGGGCGTTGCGCATTGTCTTCAAGGCAAGGATGGCGTTTCGGTCGACGTGCGGATGTCGATGGGCAAGACGATGCTGTTCGAGCTTCCGGCGCGGCTGGAGGAAGGCAAGAGTGGCTGGCGCTTCCTTGGCGACTTTGTGCGCACCGAGGGTAAGACGCGGCGCTTCGTCTATGTCGCGATCGGCCAGGGCGCCGGGCAGAAGGACACGCACTGGAGCCGGCGCGCAAAGGTGGACCTGCCGGAGATCACGCCCGCGATGATCCGCGCGGTACAGGGCGGGCTGCTGGTTCTCGACGGCGCTTATGAGGGGACGGACAAGAAGAGCGAACCGTCGTGCGCGACGGTGAAGGTTGAGTGGAAGGTCGGGAAGCAGTGATCGAGCTCTACCGCGGCAGCATCAACACCTGGGAATGCGACGAGATGGGGCACATGAATGTGCGCTTCTACGTCGCGAAGATGATGGAGGGACTGGCAGAGCTCAGCGCCGTCGTGGGGCTGGGACATGCGTTCCGCGCGAATGCGCAATCGACGCTGCGGCCGCGCGACCAGCACATCCGGTTCATGAAGGAGGCGCATGCGGGCGCGCCGTTCACGATGACGGGATGCGTGCTGGAGGTTAGCGAAACGTCGGTGCTGGTCTACCAGCAGATCACGCATTCGTCGGGCGAAGCGTGCGCGGCGATCCGGACGTGGGTGGATCATGTCGATGTGGACACGGGCGCGCCGTTTGCGTGGACAGGAGACACGCGCAAGCGGCTGGAGGCGCTGATGGATACGGCGCCGGCGGCGTGCGCGCCGCGGTCGATCGATCTTGCCGTGCCGCCGCGCGCGACTGCGACGATGGCCGATGCGGACCTGATTGATGCGCCGGTGATCGGGCGCGGCGTGGTGTTGCCGCAGCAGATGGATCTGACGGGCCGGATGATGCCGGAATTCTTCCTTGGGCGGGTGTCGGATTCCATCGGGCATTTACTGCGGCCATGGCGCGAAAAGGTCGGCAAGGAGGCCGAGGCGCGCGGAGAGACGGTGAAGCTGGGCGGGGCCGTGCTGGAATATCGGCTGGCCTATCGGCGCTGGCCGCGTGCGGGGGACAGGTTCGTGATCCGCTCAGGCCGCGGCTTCCAGAAAGAGAAGACGCATTCCTTCGTGCACTGGATCATCGATCCGGACTCGGGCGAGGCGTGGTGCACGACGGAAGCGGTGGCGGTGGTGCTGAATCTCGCGACGCGGAAGATCATGCCGGCGACGGCGGAGCTGCAGGCGTCGCTGAGGGATGTGGCGCCGGAGGGGTTGTCGGTTTGACGCCTACTCGAGCGGCGGCTTCTTGTTGCTGTTGATCATGCGCATGACCGTGATGCCGACGCCGAGGACGATCAGGCCGACCACGATGTAGATGAGCAGCTTCACGGGGGATCCTCTCAGGGCGGAGCTTAGGTCTACGCGAAGCGCGGGATGAAGGCGAGGGGCGGCGTGACCGACTTCAGGCGCCCGACAGCGGCCAGCCGTTTTCCTTTGCCTTCTTCTTCATGTTCGCGACGCCTGCCTTGATCAGCTTCTCGAACGCCTTCATGTCCACGTCTTCGAGCTTGTTGATGTAGACGCAGCCTTTGCTGGCCTTGTGCTTGCCGAGGGTCTTGAGGATGGCCGCGGCTTCGGGCTGGTCGGGGTAGGCGCCGCTGTAGATCACCAGATTGGCGCCGCGCGGGCTGAAGGCGGTGACGGGCATCTCGCCCGAATGGCCGCTGTCGTAGGTGTAGGTGCACTGGCCAAAGCCGACGATGGTGGGGCCGTACATCTTCGCCTTCCAGCCGGTGACCCTCTCGTAGAATTTGAGAAGCGTTTCGGCATCCTTGCGGCGGGTTTCGTTCTCGACACCCGCGATGAATGCAGGAACGGACGCGCTGGTGATGTGCGTTTTCGTTGCGGGCTTCTTCGCGGGCTTCTTCTTCGGCGCCACTTTCCGTTCCGCCAGTGGTGTGGTCTTGCCGCCCATGAATACCCCCGTGCTGACTGGCCCCTCAGGGACGATAACACTCTAACCCATTGCACCGCGGCGGCTGTAGTGCTTTTCGAGGGGCGGGCCGGTTAACCCGAATCCGGGCAGACTGGCATCCGAATCATCTGCGAGGCACGCATGACCGCTCCCATCGGCTCCAAGGCAAATCCGTCGAAATACGATGCCTATCCCAACCTGGCGGAGGACGAGCCTTACTTCGTCATCCGCGCGCACGACCTGCTCTCCTCGGCGCTGGTCGAGCTGCACGCCTATATCGGCGCGGGACAGGCGGGCGCGGCGCACAACAAGCTGGCCGAGATCATGGCGCTGACATCGCAGAAGGCGCCGCGCCCTTCGGACTCGCCCAAGTATCGCGAGACGTTTGCGATCTCGGCGGCGATGGAGAAGTGGCGCAACGATCAGTAAGGGGTGGCGCGCACACTAGGTCCCCACCGTCATCCCGCCATCGACCACGACTTCCTCGCCGGTCATGTAGGCGCTGTCGTCGCTGGCGAGGAATAGCACGACTTTTGCGATGTCTTCCGGCCAGCCCTTGCGGCGCATCGGCACGCGGAGGGCGGCGGCGGCGTCGAGGTCCATGGGTTCGTTGGAACCGGGCACGACCTGGCTCCAGATCGGGGTTTCGATCAGGCCGGGATGAACGGAGTTGCAGCGGATACCGTCCTGCATCGCGGCGCATTCGAGCGCGACTGACTTGGTGAAAAGGCGCACGGCGCCTTTCGATGTGCAGTAGGCGGAGAGGTTTGGCGCGCCGCGCAGGCCGGCGATGGAGGAAATGTTGATGATGGAGCCGCCCTTCTGAGCGTTGGAGGTCTTCCGCATCAGCGGCAGCGCCGTCTTCACGCCGAGGAAGACGCCATCGACATTGACCGCCATCTGGCGGCGCCAGTCTTCGAGCTTCAGCTCATGGATCAGGCCTGCGACAGCGATGCCGGCGTTGTTGACGAGGATGTCGAGGCGGCCCTGCTCCTTCGTGATGCCCGCGATCACGTTGGTCCATTCATGCTCGCTGGCGACGTCGTGGCGGACGAAGCGCGCCTTGCCACCGGATTTGCGGATGGCGGCGGCGGCATCCTCGCCGTCCTGCACGTCGGTGAGCACCACGTCGGCGCCTTCACGCGCGAGCAGTTCGGCTGATGCGCGGCCGATGCCGCTCGCCGCGCCGGTGACGAGGGCGACCTTGCCTGAGACGCGTGCCATGGTTTTCTCCCCGCTTGTCTGGCGGGAGGCTGGTGCATTTGGCCGCGATTGTCATCCCGGAAGCGCCCTTCGACGCCGCCTGCGGCGTCGCTCAGGGTAAACTGAAGCGCTATCCGGGACCTATTGTGCGAGCACGACGGCGGACGAATGGGTCCCGGCTCTCCGCGCTGCGCGCTTCGGCCGGGATGACAAGCTGTGGTCAACGCGAGCAGCACCGCGCTTGCCGCTCCTGGGTTCCGGCTCGCACGCTTTGCGTGCGTCCGGAATGACAGTGGAGTGTGTGGGCGCTTCCTAGTAACTCTTCGGAAGGCCCAGCACGCGCTCGCTGATGAAGTTCAGGATCATCTCGCGGCTCACAGGCGCGATGCGGGCGATCATGGCTTCGCGCATGTAGCGTTCGACGTCGTACTCTTTTGCGTAGCCCATGCCGCCGTGGGCGAGGACAGCGGCTTCGCAGGCGTTGAAGCCGTATTCGGCGCCGAGATATTTTGCGGCGTTGGCTTCGGCGCCGCATTCGAGGCCCTGGTCGTAGAGGCGGGCGGCCTTGTAGGCGAGGAGTTCGGCGGCGGAGAGTTCGGCCCAGCATTTCGCCAGCGGGTGGGCGACGCCCTGGTTCTGGCCGATGGGGCGGCCGAACACGACGCGCTCCTTGGCGTAGGTGGTGGCGCGCTCAAGGGCGCAGAAGCCGAGACCGATGGCTTCGGCGGCGAACAGCACGCGCTCCGGGTTGAGGCCCTGCAGCAGGTATTTGAAGCCCTGCCCTTCCTCGCCGATCAGCGATTCTTTCGGGATCTCGATGTTGTCGAAGTACAGCATGTTGCACTCGACGGCCTTGCGGCCCATTTTCGGGATCGGCTTCGCGTCGACGCCCTTCATGTCCATGTAGAACAGCGACAGGCCCATATAGGGCTTGGCGACTTTTTCCTGTGGCGTGGTGCGCGCGATCAGGATGATCTTGTCGGCGCGCTGGGCGCCGGTTGTCCAGATCTTGCGGCCGTTGATGACGTAGCCGGAATTGGTGCGCTCGGCCTTCGTCTGAAGGCTTGAAGTATCAAGACCCGAGTTCGGCTCCGTCACGCCGAAGCACATCTTCTGCTGGCCCGAGATGATCTTCGGCAGGAATTCCTGCTTCTGCTCTGACGTGCCGAACTTCTCGATCGGTTTCGCGCCGAAGATGTTGAGGTGGATCGAGGAGCAGCCGGTGAAGCCGGCGCCGGAGCGCGCGACCGTCTGCATCATGATGGAGGCTTCCATCAGGCCGAGGCCGGAGCCGCCGACCTCTTCCGGCATGGCGATGCCGAGCCAGCCGCCGTCGGCCATGGCCTTGGTGAACGCTTCGGGCCACTCGCCGGTCTCGTCGGTCTTGCGCCAGTATTCGGCGTCGAACTGGCTGCACACGGCGGCGACGGCGTCACGGATCGCTTCCTGATCTTCCGTCATGGGGGCGATGTTGTGCATGTGACTCTCCCGGGCCTGCCGGACTTACTTATCGAGGCCCGTGCCGGAGGGCGAGTGCGGCGCCGCGTCCATGTTGTCAAACCGGGTTGGGTCAAAGGCGGCGGCGAGCGGGCTCACTTTCCCGTCAATGACCTGGTCGGCGACGATTTCCGCGGTGGCGGGGGCGAAGAGCACGCCGTTGCGGTAGTGGCCCAGCGCCGCGAAGACGCCGGGGATGGCGGTCTGGCCGATGAGGGGCTGGTCGTCCGGGCTGCCGGGGCGGATGCCGGCCCACGCGGACAGCTCAGTCGCATTGGCGAGTGCGGGCGCGAGTGCGGCGGCGCGGGCGCGAAGTTGCGCGACGGAGTCGCGGTCGACCTCGGTGTCGGCGCGGTTGCGTTCCGAGGTGGCGCCGATGAGGATCCAGCGGGATTTGGGTGCGATGTAGACGTCGCGCGTGTGAATGACGTGGCGGAGGCCGTGCTCCATCGGCGCGAGCGCCAGCATGTGGCCCTTCACGGGGACTGGGGCCGGAAGGCCGGGCGAAAGCCGCGCGCCGCGGGGGCCGACGAACAGCGGCGCGGGCTGGGCGCCGTTGGCGAGCACGACGCGGTCATACCGTTCGCCATCGGGCATCAAGAAATGCTGGCCGGCGGTGATGCGCTCGACCTGCCTGCCAAAGCGGAGGCGCACACCGGTGCGGGCCAGCGCTGCGCCGAGGCGTTGCAGGACGAGGACGGGATCAACCTGCTGGTCATCGGGCAGCCAGAGAGCGGCGAGGAGGTTTGGCGCCAGGGCAGGCTCGCGGACGGCGAGGTCCTTGAGCGAGAGCGTCAGTGCGGGAACGTCGCGCGCCTGGCAGGCGGCGGTGAGGCCAGCCAGCCAGTCCGCCTCACCGGGCGTGCGGGCGATGACGAGCGCGCCTTCGCGCGAGTATTCGACAGGGCCACCGCCGAGGCGTTCGAGGCGCGCTGCAAAGTCTGGCCAGAGCTGGCCTGCGTGGCGGGCAAGGGCCGCGAGCGCCCGCTGGTCGTCCTCGGCCGCCCATTCAAAGGCGGCGCCCAGCATGCCCGCTGCCCGGATGCTGACGCCTGCGCCGAGTTCGAGGCCCCGGTCGTAAACGGCGACATCCGCGCCGCGGCTGCGTAGCTCGAGGGCGATGCTCAATCCGACAACGCCCGCGCCGACGACGGCGACACGAAGGGAGGGCTTTCGGATGGGCGCCGGGGCGGACATGGCGCCTCTATACTGGCGTCAGCGCGAACGGCCAGCGTCTGTTTCAGGTCTAGGCGACTGCAGCGTCTGAAGGCCGCGCGCGCGTGCGCTCGGAGCGCCAGAAGACGAGGAAACGGGCGGCGTGGTCGCGGTCCTGGAAAACCAGCTTGCGGCGCATTTCGCCGCCGGAGAATTCGCTTTTGACCATGATGTCCGGCGCGTCGCTGGTTTCGGCGGACAGGCCCGATTCGGAGGCCCATTTGGCGAATGCGTCGAGGGCGTCCATCAGGCGCGACGGATCGCGGCTTTCTTCAGCGCCCATGAAGACCACGACTTCAGACATGACAAACCCCGAAGCCCGCTACCGGAAAGGCAGCCACACCAACCCACAACCCCAGCAAAAGCTGCGCCATTTGTTCGTCGCTTCACTTTCGCTGCAATGCAACAATTGACGAACCTATCCCTGCGTCATGCAAATGCAACCGCCGGGCGAGCAGTTTTAATGAAGCGCGCCAGCGTGCGCCGGTCAGCCAGCGATTCGGCTGCGGGCGATCTCGTCGGCGACGCGGTTGGTGGCGCGGCCTTCGCGCTGGGCCTGGTCGAGGACTTCGCCGAGGGTCTGGATGAGCCGCTGCAGCTTTGCCTCGACCCAGGCCGGGTCGTAGGCGCCTGAAATCTCGGAGGCGACATTGATGATACCGCCGCCGTTGATGACGTAGTCGGGAGCGTAGACGATGGCTTTTTCGGAGAGCCGATCGCCCATGTCGGGGGTGGCGAGCTGGTTGTTGGCCCCACCGGCGATGACGCGGGCGCGGAGTCGCGGGAGGGTGTCGGGGTTGATGATCGCGCCGAGGGCGTTGGGCGAGAAGATATCGGCCGCAACATCGTAGATGTCCGCCGGGGCGACGACCTGCGCGCCGGTTGCGCGGGCGACCTGATCCAGCGTCTCGGTGTTCACGTCGGTTATGACCAGCCTGGCGCCCACTTTGGCCAGGCGCCCGCAGAGATAGGCGCCGACATGACCCACGCCCTGTACCGCGATGGTGCGGCCGTTGAGGTCGTCCGTCCCGAAGGCGCGCAGGGCCGCGGCCTTGAGACCGAGGAAGACGCCCTTGGCAGTCACAGGCGACGGGTCGCCGCTGGCGGCTTTGCCGGTCGAGAGGCCGGAGACGTATTTCGTCTCCTCAGCCGCGAAGGCCATGTCCTGAACCGAGACGCCGACGTCTTCGGCCGACCAGTATCGCCCGTCGAGCGAGTTGATTGCGCGGCCGAGGGCGCGGAAGAGGTCGGGTGTCTTGTCGGTGCGCGAGTTGCCCCAGATCACGGCTTTGCCACCGCCGAGCGGCAAGTCGGCCATGGCATTCTTGTAGCTCATGCCCTCGGAAAGACGCAGCGCATCGACGACAGCCTCGTCCGCAGTGGCGTAGTTCCACATGCGGCTCCCACCGGCGGCGGGACCGCGGGCGGTGGAGTGGATCGCAATGATCGCGCGGAGCCCGGTCTTCGCATCAAAGAAATGATGGACGCTTTCATGGCCGGCGAAGGCGGGCGTGTCGAACATCGGTAGCTCCGGAGCGCGCCGGGAAAGCGCGGGTTGGCGCGCGTATAGCGCCAAGACCGGGGCGGGTGAACCTCCCGCTGGAGCATGAAATTGCGTATCGCAGGCGGTTCAGGGGGAGCACTGCAAGGATCAACCTGCGGGGCGCCGTCCTCACTCGAACGCGCCTGCAGAAGCGCTTGAGTCGTGTCAGGAAGGAGACAACGCAGAGATCAAATCTTCAACCAGCGCGAAGCGTTGCTGCAAAGCGGTCAAGGTCTGTTCGGTCGCGTCAATGCGTCCGTTGGCGGTGACCTGCGTGACGCTCCGAACGCCGCTCGCGAGCTGGTGGATTTCCACCGCCAGATCGAGCCGCAGGCGGTTGGCAAACCTCAAACCATTTTGCATCACGCGCTTCCACGGCCGGCAAATCGCACTTGAAGGGCTGACGACAATCGGGCGCTGGTCGCCCACCGCCTGACCGACAGTCGCCTCGACTACAAGCCGGGCCCACGATGACAAGAGGGTACGGCTAGCCAAACAGTCCGTCTGTTCGAAGTCGAACTCAGGCGAGCGTCTTCCGCGGCCCGATAACCTGGTCGTCGCGCGCGGTGGAATGGATCGCGATGATCCTGTGAAGGCCGGTCTTCACATCGAAATATTGGTGGGCGTTCGTGGCCCACGAAGGCGGACTTGTCTCACGCCGGCAGCTTGAACGCGCCAGTGGTCAGCCGCCGACCTCGTCATTTGGCAAGGATCGCGTCAAGGAGGGTCAGAAGCGGAGTACATCGACTACGGGGTGATCCGGGCCGCAGTATTTGGGCGACTGCGCAATTCGCAGCGGCGTGTCACTGAACCTGTTTCCGTTCTGCCTGATGGCCCCATTTGCGATCAGGAAACGCGCCATCGCCGTCAGTTTTTCACGGTCGTGTTCAGGGAATTTTTCGCAGACGCTCATGAGCGTATGCAGCGCAGCGTTTCCGTCGATATCAAGCGCTGCGTTGGGGTCCCATCCACCGCGCAGAATTTCATCGACTCGCGCGGTGTCGAGACTCTTCACCGCGTTGTTCGCCATGCCGCGGCCGGTGTTGCTGCTCCAGTCCACAGGAAGGACTGTGGTCACCGGCGCCGGGGCGGGGGCGACCTTTACTTCGGCCGGAGGTAGAACATCCTCCTGTGGCTGCGATGGCTCAACATCGCTGGCAATCGGCGACGATCGGGCGTCCTCTCCCGGCACAGGCTCGCTGAGAATCTCCGCGACCGGGTCTGCGGACGCTGGCGGTGAAGCTGGCCGGGTCGCCAACCAGAACAGCCCCACAATCGTCAACCCGACGACGACAGTCGCGGCGACACTGGCGAACAGTGCGAGAGGCGATAGCCTTGGCTTCAGGCCAAGCCCCTTTATCAAGCGCTCTACGTCTGCGTCGAAGCTCAGCCGCCGCACTTCGAGACCATGCCGCATCGACAGTTCACGGAGGTTGTCGGGCAGGTCTTCTGCGGCCGGCACAGACGCGCCATCCAGCAATACCGGCACAACGCGGATGCCCCGCGACAACGCCGCAGCGATCTCAACGCGGACGAAATCGCCTGGGTCATCGAGACGCCTTGCGTTGGTTTTCGCACTGCGGATGTTCAGCCAGTCTCGCCCGATCACGGCCAGCAGCACATCGCATTGCGCCACGCTGTTTTCGAGATGCTCGGCAAAGTTCACGCCCAGCGGAATGTTATCGACGTCGATAAAGAGGTCGCGATCAGGATTGACCAGAAGCGGCCGGATCGCCTGATGAATCTTGTCGGTCGGCCACTGACTGTCTTCACGCCGGTAACTGATGAAAATGCGCGGCATGAAAGCTCCCCTCCAACCAAGCTACATCGTCACGCGCGGCCTCCGCAATCGCTGACAAAGGTTCAGCCGCGCTTTCCCGATACGCCTAACAGTTTGAATCTGTTAGGTGCAGCGCAGACAACTGACTTGCCGATGGGTCACCTGTCCGCCCCCGCCCCCGCCTCCGCTTTCCGCAACACCCGCAAAAAGTTGCCGCCCCAGATCTTCTTGATGTCATCCGCCGAATAGCCGCGACGGACAAGGCCAAGCGTGACAGCGAACGACTCGCTCGCGTCCTGATAGCCTTCGATACCGCTGCCGTGATTGAAGTCGGTGCCGATGCCGACATGGTCGATGCCGACGCGTTTCACGATGTAGTCTATATGGTCGATCATGATGTCGATCGTCGCTGGCCCGAGCGCCTCGCGGATCGAGGTTGTGAACGTCTCGCGCGCGGCCGGATCGGGAAGCTCCCAGTAGAGTTCGTAGGGGTATGAATAGGCCTCGGGAAGGCCGGCAGCGGTGCGTGCCTTCCTGATGGCTTCAAGCTTTTCCGGGGTGGAGAAATTGATGAGGTAGGCCGAGAATGGCGCGACGTGGATGACACCGCCCGTTTCGCCGATGCGGTCGATTTCCTCGTCGGAAAGATTGCGCGTCGCATCCGAGATCGCGCGGACGTTCGAGTGACTGGCGATCACGGGCGTCTTCGATCTGGCAATGGTCGCCAAGGTTGCCGCTTTCGATGCCTGAGACACATCGACAACGCCCCCGAGTGCATTGATGCGGTCGACCGCGGCGAGACCGAGAGCCGATAACCCGCTGTGCGCGTCGGGCTCGTACAAGCCGGTCGCCGGATCATGGAATGGGCGCGAGGAGTCAGAGAAATCGTTGTGCGCGAGGTGGTTGAAGGCAAACACGCGGACGCCTGCCTGATAGAAGGTGTCGATTGCCGACACGTCGCCCTGAAGCGCGCGGGCGTTCTGGAATCCCAGGATCAGCGCAGTCTTGCCGCTTTCGCGGATCGCCAGGATTTCATCGGCTGACTTTGCTATCGCGACGGTGTCGGCATTCTCTGCGGCCAGCGCCAGAACGGCCGCAAGTTTCTCGTCCGCCTCAGCGCGCGCTTTCGCGTCTTCGGCTGGCGTGCGCGCTCCCGGCCCGACGGCGATCGCCATCACGACGGCGCCAGCGCCCCCAGCCTTGAGTTTCGCCGGGGCTACCTTTGACGTTCCGTCGGCGCTGAGAAAATTCGCCGCGGTTGATGGAACAACGATGTCGGCATGCGCATCCAGAACCAGACTCTGCTGATGGATGACGCGCGCGGTTTCGGTCAGCGCGGCTTCACTCGTCGGCTCGTCCTTCGAGGTGACCGGCCCGGAAGGCGCACAGGCGGACAGCGAGACTGCGAGGAGGAGCGCCGCAGTGATTTTTCCGTGCGGCCTGCGAAACTGTGGGTTCGTCCGTGTCATGACGTACATTCCAAGGGCCAGAGGCGACATAGAGCAAGGAAGCCTGTCGTTTCATGACGCCTGGGTCGGAGCAAGTACCGCAGGTCCGCACAGGTCGCGGCTTCTCCCTGCGCAATTGTCTACGGGAGACGGGTCGGCGCAACCGTCGAGCAACAAGACGGTCCGACTTACTCGAAAAGCGCGTCTGCTGCGCCTGCGTCATCCGGCCGGATTAGCTGGTCGAGAGCGATGCTCAGGGGGGCCTGCTGTTCGGTGCGGTCGGCGACCCAGAGGTTCATTTCGAGGGCGCCGCCTTCAAGGGCGCGCATGCGGGCGCGCCAGCTCTGTGCTTCCCAGGCGAGCTCCTGCAGGAAGAGCGCGCCTTCGCGGCCTGACAGGCCGGAACTGGCGGCGCTCTCGATCACCTGGCCGAGGTTGGCGTAGCCCTGCTTGGCGGACGCTAGGACAAGGTCGGAGACGCAAACGCGGCGGACTGTCTTGAAGCCGGCGAGCTGGAGCAGCTCCTCGATTTCATCGTTCGTGGACAATTGCGGCTCGGCCCAGGCGGAGGCGAAGGCTTGCGGCGGCGTCTTCTTGGTGCGGCGCGTGGTGTCGAGGAAGACCCAGCGGCCACCCGCATCGAGCGCGCGGGAGACGCGGCCGACGAGGCCAGCCTTGTGATCGGCATAGGCAAACGCTTCGACGCTGACGATGGCGGGCAGCGCGCCATCCTGGAAGCCGCGCGGGCGATCGACTTCGCCGACGGTCACTGCAGCGTTGGCGACGAGTTCGTTGAGGCGCGAGACGCAGGCGGTGCGCCATTCAGTGGCGACGGGCTTGCGGTCTGATTGTGCGGCGAAGGCGTTGAGCAGCGAGGCATCGGCGCCGATGAAGCCGATCGCGCCGGGGCGGTCGGCAAGTTCGAGCGCGGCGTCGATCACATGCGTGTCGAGCGCGAACGAGCCGGGCGATAGCCTGCCTTCTCCCCACAGGGTCTCAAGCGCGCGGATGCGGATCTCGCCGCCGTCCAGCGGTGCGGCTGGCGCGGGCACATCGGGGATGGGGGCGATCGAGACGGGAGCTTCGGCCTTCGGGGTTTCGACTTTTGGCGCTTCGACCTTAGGCGTTTCCGGCTTGGGAGCTTCCGCCTTAGGCGCTTCAGCCTTGGCGGCTGGCTTGTCGTCTGCCGGGGCGGCTTCGCCTTCCACCGGCGGGACATAGTCGCGGCCGCTCCACCAGGCGCCGAAACGCCCGGCGACATCGCCGCCTGCCATCTTTTTCACTTGCGCAAGCATTCCGCGTGCGACCCTCGAATGCACTTCCCCCAGAGCGCACAGACTAGCCGGCTTTGGTTAATTTTCGGGCTTCGTGGAACTCGCGAATTTCAACGGTTTGCGGCCTGATTACCCAGCCAGGGTAGCGGCGGCGCGCCTGACGGGAGGGATGATTCCGGGTTGCGGACGAAGGCCAGGATATCGCCCCAGACCTTGTCGGCCTGCAGGTCGTTCATGAGCATGTGGTAGCCGTTCACGTAATAGGCCGTCTGGACGTGGGACGGCATCTTGGCCGTGGCGCGCTGGACACCCTCGACGGGGATCATCTCGTCCTTTGCACCGTAGAGCATCAGCGTTGGCACGCGGTCCGGCAGGCGGGGGATCATCTGGTCCGCCTCCTCCATGATCGAGACGACGCCGAAGACGCTGTCGATCCGGTTCGACTTCTGCACGAGCGGGTTGAACCACATCTCGCGCAGCTTCCGGTTGTTGTCGGTGGCGACGATGCGGACGCCGTCGGGCGGCACCACGACCCAGTCGGGCCGGACGTGGGAGGCGACCCAGAGACTGGCGCTGTAGAGCAAGGGGAGCGCGCCCCAGCCGCGGAAGCCGGGGCCAGAGAGGATGAGCGCGTCGGGTTGCGTCGCGCCTAAACCGGCAAAGGTGGTGACGGAGACGGCTGCCCCCATGCTCTCGCCGACGACGGCGATTTTTGCGGCGGGATGGCGCGCGCGGGCGGTCTGCACGGCTGTTTCGAGATCCTTCCGCATGACGGCGTGGCTGGGCCAGATCATCCAGCCGGGCGACCGGCCGAACCCGCGCTGGTCGTAGGCGTAGACGGTGGCGCCGTGGGCCGACCACCATTCGCCCGCATCGATGAACGCGCCGGCATAGTCGTTCATGCCGTGCACGGCGATGATCACCACATCGGGTTCAGCTGCATAGACCTCAGCGGCGGCGGCGCAGGCGGATGCGGCGGGGACGGTATCGAGATCAATGCCTCCGCCGTCATCACAGGGTCCGGCGCCGTGGCTGGGCGCGCGGGCGCGATAGGTGTCGAGGCCAAGGCGGGCGCCGTCGAAGCTGGTGAACCATGCGCCAGAGAAGCCGGGCGCTGGAGCGGTGTCGAGGGCGAGCGCTGTCTGCTGGAGTGGTGCGCAGGCGGAAAGGAGAAGGGAGATGAAAGGTAAGGCAAGGCGCGAAGCCAGCGAGGGCTTACCCTCCTCCCCCTTGTGGGGAGGAGGTAGGAGGTGGGGGGCGGCTCGACGGGCGAGATGCAAGTTAGAATGCTTAGACGCGTATGCTTTCGCTGAACCAAACCACAACCTCAAAACGCGGAGAGGCCCCCCACCCCAGCCCCTCCTCACAAGGGGGAGGACGGCTCCATCGCTCATACCTGATCCTGTCATCCTCTTACTTTGCCGTGGATGGGCGTCTCGTCCATACTCATGCGCAGACAGAGGAAGTTCCCATGCCAGACGCAATCGAGATGATCATCGAGCCGCGGACACGGGATCTGGGCGGTTTTTCCGTGCGGAGGCTGTTGCCCTTTGCGACGCGGCGCAATGTGGGGCCGTTCGTGTTCTTCGATCATCTGGGACCGGCGGTGCTGCCGGCGGGCAAGGGAATCGACGTGCGCTCGCATCCGCATGTCGGGCTGGCGACGGTGACGTGGCTGTTTGACGGCGCGCTGGACCATCGCGACAGCCTCGGGACGCACCAGACGATCAGGCCAGGGGCGGTGAACTGGATGACCTCCGGGCGGGGCATCACGCACTCGGAGCGCACGCCGCATGCCGAGCGCGAGGCCGGGCACCGCATCGAGGCGATCCAGACATGGGTGGCGCTTCCGCAAAGCCATGAAGAGCAGGCGCCAAGCTTCCAGCACTATCCCGCCGCCGTACTGCCGAAGCTTGTGCTCGACGGCGCAAGCGGGGTGCTGATCTCCGGGTCTGCTTATGGCCATCATTCGCCTGTCGAATTTCCGAGCGGCATCTGCCAGCTGGTGCTGACTGCGGAACGCGACACGACGATAGAGGCTCCCGACGCACAGGAGCTATGCCTCTATGTGGTCGAGGGCGCAGCGGAGGTGGAAGGGGAGCATGTGGGCGAGGCGACGATGGCGATCCTGTCACCGCAGCGGCCGTGCCGGGTGAAGCTGAAGGCTGGAACACGGATCATGTTTGCCGGCGGCGATCCGCTGGACGGGCCACGCTTTCTCGACTGGAACTTCGTGGCGTCATCGAAGGAGCGGCTGGCGAAGGCGGCGGCGGACTGGCGGGCGTCGATCGCGGGCGGGTTTGACAATACGTGGTTCACGCAGCCACCGGGCGAAACGCACTGGATCCCCCTGCCCGGCGATCCGCAGCCGCCGGGGATCGATCACATCCCGGACGATCACGACGATGAACACCCGGAGTGGAAGGGCTGAGTTGCACTTGCTCCTTCAGTCGCGCGCGATAGTGTGCCCGCAACTTGATGGAGACCTGGATGAAATTGCCTGCGCTGACGGCCCTTTCGGCCGCGCTGATGAGCATTGGACTGGCTGGGTGCGGCCCAACGGAACCTGCTGAGCCTGCTGGACCTGTGGCTGACGCCAACGCCGTCACCTCGACGCTCACCACATCGCCCGAGATTGTGGCGGCGGATCTCGCAGCACGCATCAAGGAGCTGGCGGACGACAAGTATGAGGGGCGCGGCCCCGGCGATCCGGAAGGCGAGCGAGCGGCCGACTGGATTGCGGCGGAGATGAAGCGCATCGGTCTCGCGCCGGGAAATCCGGACGGGACGTACTTTCAGGTCGTGAAGATGGTCGCGCAGACGGCCGACCCGAAGACGTCGTCGCTGAAGATCGCGGGCCCGGGCGGCAAGGCGTGGGACCTGAAGATGGGGCCCGACGCGGTGTTCATCACCAAGGACCAGAAGAACAAGACTGTGTCGTTCGCGGACTCTGATCTTGTGTTCGTCGGCTATGGCGTCGTCGCGCCGGAAGCGAACTGGAACGACTATGCCGGCGTGGACATGAAGGGCAAGACGGCCGTCATGTTCGTCAACGACCCGGGCTTCGTGACCAACGACAACGCGCTCTTCAACGGCAAGGCCATGACGTATTATGGCCGCTGGACCTACAAGTTCGAGGAAGCGGCGCGGCAGGGCGCAACGGCGGCGCTGATCATCCACGAAGAGAAGCCAGCGTCCTATGGCTGGGGCGTGGTGGAGGGCTCGTGGACAGGCGAACAGGCGGACCTCGTTCGCAATGATGGCGGGGCGAGCCGGGCGAAGCTGGAGGGCTGGATCCAGCTCAATCATGCAACCGACCTGTTCAAGGCAGCGGGGCTGGACATCGACAAGATGCGCACGGCCGCCAACAAGCGCGGTTTCAAGCCCGTGCCGATGACGGGCCTGAAGGCGTCTTCGACGATCAACCAGACAATCGACTTCAAGGACTCGCGCAACGTGCTCGGGACTGTCAAAGGCTCCGAAGCGCCGGATGAGCATGTGCTGCTGATGGCGCACTGGGATCACCTCGGCAAAGGGACGAGCGATGACCCGAACGCCGATGTGATCAACAATGGCGCCGTTGACAACGCCACCGGCACGGCGGCGATCCTGGAGATCGGCGAGAAGGTCGCGGCGGGGCCGCAGCCGAAGCGTTCCGTGACTGTGCTCGCGGTGACCCTGGAAGAGTCTGGCCTGCTGGGCTCGGCGTACTTCGGCGAGAACCCGCTGATCCCTCTGAAGAACATTGTGGGCGGCCTCAACATCGACGCGATGCAGCCCACCGGCATGGCGAAGGACATGCTGGTGATCGGCGCGGGCGCTTCGCAGCTGGAGGATGCGCTGAAGGCTGTGCTTGCCGAATCCGGCCGTACAATTCGCCCGGACCCGTCGCCGGAGAACGGCTATTTCTATCGCTCCGACCATATCAGCCTCGCCAAGAAAGGCGTGCCGATGCTCTACACCGACAGCGGCATCGACCTCGTGAATGGCGGCGTCGCGGCGGGCGAGGCAGCGGGCAAGGCGTACACGGACGAGAACTATCACAAGCCGAGCGACGAATATGCCGACAGCTGGGACCTTTCCGGCATCGAGGCGGACACCACGGTGGACTTCGAGGTGGTGAACCGCCTCGCCAACTCCGCGGATTGGCCGAACTGGTATGACGGCAACGAGTTCAAGGCGCTGCGCGACGCGCAACGCGCGGAGTAGCGGCTGAACCGATTTGACGTGAGGGGCGAGGCGCAGGGTCTCGCCGCCCTCAGCTATAACGCCAGCGTCATGAAGCGGCTGAAAGGGTCGTCCCTGTAACTGCCAAAGGGGCCGCAGAGGCGAAAGCCGGATTTCTCGTAGAGTTTGATCGCGGGGTCGAAGGCCGGAGTTGATCCGGTTTCGAGCCAGAGGTGTCGCAACCCTGCAGCGCGCGCCTCCGCAAGGATGTGGTCGAGCATCGCCCTGCCCGCGCCGCGCCCGAGATAAGCGTCGGCGACGCGCATTGATTTGATCTCACCATTCTCGGCGTCGAGGCGTTTCAGCGCGCCCATGACGGCGATGTCGTCATCGACCCAGCCTGTCCAGAAGGTGACGCCGGCCTGTCGCAGCTTGTCGATGTCGAAGGCGTGGACGCTGTCCTGTGGCGAGTTTTCGTACATGCCCGCAAGATGGCGGCGCACGAGCGCCTGCGATTTCGACCCGGTCAGATCGTCAGCGCGGAATTCTATGTCACCCATGGGTCTACATCCGCCCTGGCGTGTCGATGCCGATGAGACCGAGAGCAATTTCCAGCTGTTTCAGCGTCGCCGTTGCCAAGGCGAAGCGGGAGGCTTTCTTCGCGGCGTCGCTTTCCACGAGGATCGGGGCGGCGGCGTAGAAGGCGGAGAAGGCCTGCGCCAGCGTGTAGGCGTGGTCGCACAGAATGTGCGGCATGCGCTTGTCATAGGCGCCACGCAGGGCGTCGTTGAAGGCGTCGAGTGCGAGGACGAGCGCGCGTTCAGCGTCCAGTTCGATGGTGATCGGGCCGGGCTTCACGCCTTCCGCCTGGGCGCGGCGGGCGAGCGATTTGATGCGCACGGCGGCGTAGAGGAGATACGGGCCCGTTTTGCCTTCGAAAGAGATGAAGCGGTCGAGGTCGAAGATGTAGTTCGTCGTGCGGACGTTGGAGAGGTCCGAGAACTTGATCGCCGCGACGGCGACCTTGTGCGCGATATCCGCCTGCTCTGACTCGGAGACATCCGCGCCGAGTTCGGCCTCCCTCATGCGCGACATTGCGACGTCGTCGGCCTGATTGATGAACCCTTGCAACTTCAACGTTCCGCCGTCGCGCGTCTTGAACGGCTTGCCGTCCGGCCCGTTCACCGTGCCGAAGCCGAGATGTTCGAGCGCGGATTCGGGCATCAAACCTGCCCGGTCGCTGGCGCGGAAGACCTGTTCGAAGTGCAGCGCCTGGCGCTGGTCAACCACGTACAGCGTCAGCTGCGGATCGACGCCCTGCTTGCGGTCGACAATCGTGCCGAGGTCGGAGCCGTGATAGCCGATGGCGCCATCGCGGTTGACGAGGATGATCGGCGGCATCTCCTTCTTGTCGGTTTCACGCGCGACGCGGATGATCCATGCGCCTGCGTCGAGTTCAGCGATGCCGCGGGCCTTCAGGTCTTCGACGAGCGCGGGCACGAATGGCTCCGCGTCGCTCTCGCCTTTCCAGAGGTCGAAGCGCACGCCGAGGCTGGCGCACTCGCGCTCGAGGCCGACGCGAGTGACGTTGCAGAAATGCAGCCACAGGGCGCGATAGCCGGGGCGGCCGGATTGAAGCTCCTGCGTCGCCTTGCGGTCTTCGTCGCGGCGCGCTTCGTCGGATTTCGACTTGGCGGAGGCTACGGGATAGAGCCGACCGAGATCGTCCATCGAGACGGGGCTCTGTTCGGGATAGGGGCCGCGGAAGCCGGCGTCGAAGTAGGGCAGGTCTGGCTGCTCCAGCTTCACCTCGTTGATGAGCTGGCCCATCTGCAGGCCCCAGTCGCCGAGATGGACGTCGCTGGTGACGGCGTCGCCCATGAAGCGGAAGAGGCGCTGGAGGGAGTCCCCGATCACCGTCGAGCGCAGGTGGCCGATGTGCATTTCCTTGGCGACGTTCCAGCCGCCGAAATCGATCACGACGCGGCGTGGCGTCTCCACCTTGCGGGCGCCTGAGCGCGGATCGGCCGCGATCTGCTCGGCGCGTGCCGCGAGTGCAGCTGGCGTGAGGCGGACATTGATGAAGCCGGGACCGGCGACTTCACAGGCGGCGACCAGCGGCGAGGCCTTCAGAGCATCGGCGATGGCGGTGGCGATATCGCGCGGGTTCTTGCCCAGCTTCTTCGCGGCGGCCATCGCGCCATTGCACTGGAAGTCGGCGAGGTCCGGGCGGTCGGAGCGGCGCATGGCGCCGAGACCGGCATCGAGGCCAAGCTCAGCGAAGGCGGCGCCGGCGACGTCCGACAGCTGGTCGGCAAGATCCTGTGGCTTGGTCATGGGTCAGTCCGGAGAGGGGCTGGTCTGGGCCCCGCCGGACTACTGGCCGGCGGCGGGTTTCGCAACGTTGATCGTGAACCGGGTGCCGCTTCGGTTATAGGCAAGCTGTTCCGGCGTCAGGTCGAAGCCGACGATGATCTCGAAGTTCGAGCCAGAGATCGTCTCGTTGGCGCGCGGGATCACGATGCCCGGCACGGTTTCAGTGTACCGGACGACGTCCTTGCCGGCCGGCCAGGCAACCTGAATGTCGAAACGTTCCTTGGCCAGCACGCTGCGGTCGCGGCGGGTGACGGTGACGAAGACGGGATAGGTGCGGGTGGAGGCAGTGGCTTTCGGGCCCTTGCCGAAGGCGAAATCGATCTCGATTTCCATGGTGAGCGGGTTGGTGCCGACATAGCGGCAGAAGCCGCGCAGGCCCTGGATTTCGCCGGTGAACACCACGTTCTCGTGGCGTTCGGGACCGTCGATCTCGACCAAGCGGCTGGCGTCGTAGAGCGTGCCGGCGACCGGGCACGGGCCGACGTTTGGCGCATCTTCGAGGTCCAGGCCGGCGCAGCTGCCCAGCAGCATGGCGGAGAGACTCAGGCAGACGACGAGAAAACGCTTCACGGGGACATCCTGACGCAGGCCGCCGCGGGGGATTCGCCGGACGGTTCGAACTCCGGGTCGTGATAGCGCCTAACCGAGGCCGTGCGCAACGCTCGGAAGCTGCCCAAGATTTGCCGTTTTTGGAGACGGAGCAGTAGGGAATAGGCGGTGGGGAGTAGTAGGGTCGGTGGGCTATCCTCAACTGCCGCAAAAACCTACTGCCTACTGCCTACTGCCTACTGCCTACTGCCTACTGCCTACTGCCTACTCCCCACTGCCAATCGCGGGAAGCATGACCAAGCCATCCCTCTCCATCCTTCTCGCTGCGCCGCGCGGATTCTGCGCTGGCGTGGACCGGGCGATCCAGATCGTGGAGCAGGCTCTGGCCAAGTGGGGGGCGCCGGTCTTCGTGCGGCATGAGATCGTTCACAACGCACACGTTGTCAGGCGCCTTGAAGCGATGGGCGCGGTGTTCGTCGAGGAGCTGACGGAATGCCCGGATGACAGGCCGGTGGTGTTCTCCGCGCATGGCGTGCCGAAAGTGGTGCCGGCCGAGGCGGCGCGGCGGCAGATGACCTATGTGGACGCGACCTGCCCTCTGGTCTCCAAGGTGCATGCCGAGGCGCAACGGCATGCGCGCAACGGGCTGCATACGCTGCTGATCGGACATGAAGGTCACCCGGAAGTCGTCGGCACGATGGGGCAAATTGAACCCGGATCGATGACGCTGATCGAGACGGTGGAGGATGCCAACGCGTTCGTGCCGGTGGATGCGGATCGGCTGGCGTATGTCACGCAGACGACGCTGAGCGTGGACGATACGCGGGACATCGTCGAGGCGCTGCGCCGCCGTTTCCCGCAACTGTCGGAGCCGCGCAAGGACGATATCTGCTATGCGACCACCAACCGGCAGGACGCGGTGAAGGCGATCGCCGGGCAGGCCGAGCTGGTGCTGGTGATCGGCGCGGCGAATTCCTCCAACTCGGTGCGACTGAAAGAGGTGGCGGAGCGTTCGGGCGCGCAGGCCGCGTACTTGATTGCTTCGGCGGAAAACATCGACTGGCGCTGGTTCGATGGCGTGAAGACGCTGGGGCTGACGGCGGGGGCATCCGCGCCGGAGTCGCTGGTGCAGGGCGTGATCGCCGCCTGCCGCGCCAGGTTCGAGGTTTCGGTGCAGGAGGTGGTGACCGCGCAGGAAGACGTGGTGTTCCGCATCCCGCGTGTTCTGGAGGAAGTTTAGCGCTGGCTCCACGTTGCGGACGCGTGACGAATCCCCTGAACCGCCCTACATTCAACCCATGAGCAGTAGCCAAATCACGTTGCGCGATGATGACTTTGTCATCGACCAGAACTGGAAGGGCTACACGGCCGACGAGCACGCCGTGTGGGATTTCCTGTACCGGCGCCAGCGCGACCTGCTGAAGGACCGCGCCGACCCCGCCATGCTGCGCGGGCTGGAGACGCTGAATCTCAACCGCGGCGGCATTCCCGATTTCGCCGAGATGAATGTCGAGCTGAAGGCGCGGACGGGCTTCGAGGTGGTGGCTGTGCCGGGCCTCGTGCCCGACGAGGTGTTCTTCAACCACCTCGCAAACCGCCGCTTCCCCGCCGGCCAGTTCATCCGCACCCGCGCACAGCTCGACTACCTGCAGGAGCCGGACATCTTCCATGACGTGTTCGGGCATGTGCCGTTGCTGACCGATCCTGTGTTCGCGGACTACATGGAGGCATACGGCAAGGGCGGCCTCCGGGCGATGAAGTTCGGGCGGCTCAAGAACCTCGCCGCGCTCTACTGGTACACCGTCGAGTTTGGCCTGATCGAAACACCGCAGGGCGTGCGCATCTATGGCGCGGGCATTTCCTCGTCGAAGGACGAATCGATCTTCGCCCTCGACGACCCTTCGCCTAATCGGCTGCGGTTCGACCTCGAACGCGTCATGCGCACGCGCTATCGGATCGACGATTTCCAGCAGACCTATTTCGTCATCCGCTCCTACGACGAACTCTTCCGCGCCACGGTCGATACGGACTTTGCCCCGCTCTACGGTCGGCTGGGCGACGGCGTCGAACATGCGGCCGATGCTGTCCTGCCCTCCGATGATGTTATCCACGACGGCACGCAAGCCTACGCAAGGGCCAAGGCAGCCGGCTGATCCGTTTCTGCCCCGGGAGCGTAATGAGCGCGTCCTGGTCCAGACGCGTGAGCAGAATTGCCCGAAAGCCCTGTCCTCTACTGGTTTCGTGACGATCTGCGCCTGGCAGACAACCCAGCGCTCGCGGCGGCGCATGCGACCGGACGGCCGCTCGTGCTTGTCTACATTCTGGATGAATCGAGCCGCGAATCGCGTCCGCTCGGTGGCGCCAGCCTCTGGTGGCTGGACAAATCACTCAGAAGCCTCAGCGAACGGATCGCCGCCAAGGGCGGGAGCCTGATCCTTCGGAAGGGGCCGGCGGAAACCGTGATTGCGGAGATGGTGGCCAAGACCAAGGCCCACGCCGTCTACTGGAATCGTCGCTATGGCCCCGCTCGCAAGATCGACGAGCGGATCAAGGCCGCGCTGAAGGCCGATGGCGTCGATGCGCACAGCTTCAACGGCTCGCTGCTTGTCGAGCCCTTCGCGCTGAAGACCGGATCGGGCGGCGACTTCAAGGTGTTCACGCCGTTCTGGAAAGCGCTGCAGGCGAGCATCACGATTCCCGATCCCGCGCCCGAGCCGCGCACGCTCGCAGCGGGGCCGAAGCTGGCATCCGACAGCATTGACGCCTGGGGCCTGCATCCGGCCAAGCCGGACTGGTCGACCGGGTTCGGGACGATGTGGACGCCCGGCGAACTTGGCGCGCGCAAGCGTTTGCGTGAGTTTCTCGCCGGCGCGATCGGCGGTTACACGGATGGCCGCAACATGCCCGCGGAGGACAGCACCTCGCGGCTTTCCCCCTATCTGCACTTTGGCGAGATCAGCCCGCATCAGGTGTGGCGTGCGGCGCGCCATGCGGAAGAGTCGGGTGAGGCCTCGGCGCGCGAGATCCAGAAATTCCTCTCCGAGATCGCCTGGCGCGATTTCTCGCACTACCTGCTCTACCACGATCCCGAGATGGGCCGGCTGAGCTGGCGGCGGCAGTTTGAGGCCGTCGAATGGCGCAAGGGCACCAAGGCCGAGCTTGAAGCGTGGAAGCGCGGGCACACTGGCTATCCGATCATCGACGCCGGGATGCGGCAGCTATGGACCACCGGCTGGATGCACAATCGCGTCCGGATGATCGTCGCCTCGTTCTTCGCGAAAGACCTGCTGGTGCACTGGCGCAAGGGCGAGGAATGGTTCTGGGACACGCTGGTGGACGCGGACGAGGCGAATAACGCCAATGGTTGGCAATGGACGGCCGGAACCGGCGCGGATGCTGCGCCTTACTTCCGTGTGTTCAATCCCGTCCTGCAGGGCGAGAAGTTTGACCCGGAGGGCGTGTACGTGCGCCACTGGGTGCCGGAATTGGCCAAGATGCCGCCGAAATGGATACATCATCCGTGGGAAGCGCCGGCAGACGTGCTCGGCGGCGCCGGCGTTACGCTTGGCGATACCTATCCTCACCCCATCATCGACCATGACTTTGCCCGCAAGCGGGCGCTTCAAACCTACAAGGCCTCCAGCCAGGAGAATGCCGCATGATCTTTCGGCGCAAGCGCATCGCGGTCATCGGCGGGGGCGTGGCCGGCCTGGGCGCAGCCTGGGCGTTGCGTGAATCCTCGGACGTGGTGGTGTATGACAGCGCCGAGCGTTTCGGCGGCCATGCCTGGACCATCGACATCGACCATCAGGGCACGCCCATGTCGGTGGACATCGGCTTCATCTGCTTCAACCGGCCGAACTATCCAAACTTCACCGCGCTGCTGAACCATCTCGATGTGCCGACGGTCCTGACCGACATGGCGTTCGCCGTGTCCGACCCCAATGGCTATGAGTGGTCGTCGGACCCGCTGGGGCTGTTCGCCTGGAAGCGCAACGCGCTGGACAAGAAGTTCCGCGGGATGATCGGCGAGATCATCGACTTCAACAACAGGGCGCGGGCGGAGTTGGCCAGGGACAACGTGCCGGACATGAACCTTGGCGACTGGCTTGATCGCTACGGTTATTCGCAGCTATTTCGCGACGCCTATCTCCTGCCGATGAGCGCTGCGATCTGGTCCACGCCGGAAAAGCTGATGCTGGATTATCCGGTGATCAGCTTCCTGCAGTTCTTCGACAACCACCGGCTGATGCACATGATCCGCCCGATGTGGCGCACGGTGAAGGGCGGCAGCCGGACGTATGTCCAGCGCCTGCTGTCCGACCTCACCGGATCGCTGCGGCCGTCGGCGAACATCCAGACTGTGCGGCCGATCGGCGGCGGCAAGGTCCAGGTGATTGAGCGCAATCACCTGCCGGAGATTTTCGACGCCGTTATCTTTGCCTGCCACGCCGACGAAGCAAAACGAATGCTCGATCGCAGCTGCGAGGAACAGCGCATGGCGCTGGGATCCGTGCGCTTCTCGAAGAACACGGCGGTCCTCCACCATGATGGCGCGATGATGCCACAGCGCCGGATGGCGTGGGCGTCCTGGAATGTCGCGAAGGGCGCTGACGACAGCGTCTGTGTCACCTACTGGATGAACCGGCTTCAGAAACTGCCGAAATCGCATCCCGTGTTCGTGACGCTCAACCCGGTCCGCGCGCCTGCGAAAGACAAGACGTTCGGTGTCTACGAGTTCGATCACCCGATGTATGACACCGTCTCGGCCGCCGGCCGCCGCGCGATCCAGCGGCTGCAAGGCCAGGATGGGCTGTTCTTCGCGGGCTCGTGGCTTGGCGACGGTTTTCATGAGGCGGGGTTCCGAACAGGGCTGGAAGCCGCATTCGCGCTGGGCGGCAGCGTTCCGTGGAAAGCCACAACGCTGCACACACATACCCTTTCCCATGGATCAGCGACGCGGCCCGTGCCGCATCTGGCGGCGGTCGCAGGATCGCCATGACGCTTCCGGCAGCTCAACTCTGGTTTGGCAAGACGGTGCACACACGGCAGCGGCCCTTCCGCCGCAGCTTCTCGCACCGCATCGCCATGCTGGAGATCGACATCGACCGGCTGGACGAGGCCGACGGCCTTGCGAAGCTGTTCTCTGTGGGCCGTAGAAACATCATCGCATTCAAGCCGGAGGATTACGGCCCACGCTCCACCGGCATCTCGCTTCGCGCCTGGGCGGAAGCGCGTTTTGCCGAGGCGGGGATCGATCTTGGCGGCGGGGCGATCCGCTTGCTGACCTTTCCGCGCGTGCTGGGCTATGGCTTCGCGCCCATCTCCGTCTGGTATGGGTTCGCGCCTGACGGAACACTGCGCGGCGTGATCTATGAGGTCCACAATACGTTCGGCGAAGCGCACGCCTATGTCAGCGCGCTGTCGCCAGCTGAAGGCCGCCAGAGCGCGGACAAGGAATTTCACGTCTCGCCTTTCTTCGCCGTTGACGGGAAGTACCAGTTCGCGCTGCGGCGATCCCTGGACGCGCTGACGGTTAGCGTCGTGAACTTCGACGCTGAAGGCCCCCAGCACGTCGCAACCCTCGCCGTGCGGCCGCGCCCGTTGACGTCTGCACAGGTTCTCAAGTGGATGGTGGCGATGCCGCTGTCCGGTCTTGGCGTCGTGATCGCGATCCACTGGCAGGCCCTGCGCCTCTTGCTCAAAGGCGCGCGGTATCGCGATAAACCGGTTCAGCGCGAACAACGTACAACGCTTGCCCGGCCAGACGACGAACCAGCGGCTGTAGCGACGAAACCGAGGAAACGTGCATGAGCCGTGTGGAAAAAATGGTTCTGGAGATCGCGGGTCCCGGCGACCTTCCGAAGCTGCACGGCCTGCCCGCGAGCCTTAGCTTCGCGGCGATGATCCTCACACGCCTTCGCCGGGGGCGGCTGGACATTCTGCTGCCTGACGGACGGACGCTGCGGTTTGCAGGCAAGGAGCCCGGCCCGATGGCCGAGCTCATCATTCACGACCTGAAATTCGTGCGCACGGCGGCGGCGCGGGGCGACGTGGGGTTTGCCGAAGCGTTCATCGACGGCAAGGTCGATACGCCTGACCTGCCCTTACTGCTGCAATACTTCAACGCCAACTGGGAAAACATCGGACCGTTCGGACTGGGCGGCGCCATTGTGCGCTTCTTCGGCAATTTCCGCCACATGCTGCGCGCCAACACCAAGAAAGGCTCGAAGCGCAACATCCTGGCGCACTACGACCTCGGCAATGATTTCTACGCGGCCTGGCTCGATCCGACGATGACGTATTCCTCGGCGCTGTTCACATCGCCCGAGCAGTCGCTCGAAGAAGGGCAGCTGGCGAAATACCGCTCGATTGCGCGCAACCTGCAGCTGAAGCCCGGCGATCATGTTCTCGAGATCGGCTGCGGCTGGGGCGGCTTCGCCGAGGTGGCGGCGAAAGAGTACGGCGCGCGCGTGACCTCGATCACCATCTCGAACGCCCAGCACGCGCTCGCGACGCAGCGCATCGCCGCCGCCGGGCTGTCTGACAAGGTCGAGATCGTGATGTCGGACTATCGCGACGTGAAAGGCCAGTTCGACGCCGTGGCCTCGATCGAGATGTTTGAGGCAGTCGGTGAAGAATACTGGCCGAGCTATTTCTCGAAAATCGCCGAGGTGCTGAAGCCCGGCGGCCGCGCAGCCCTTCAGATCATCACCATCGCCGACCAGCACTTCGAGGAATACCGCAGCCGCGCGGACTTCATACAACATTACGTCTTCCCAGGCGGCATGCTCCCCTCGCCGACGCGGCTACGTGAGGAGTCCGAGCGCGCTGGACTGGCCTATTCGGTCGATCGCATGTTCGGGAAGGATTACGCGCGCACCGTGGATGAGTGGTCGGAGCGGTTTGAACTTGTCTGGGACCGCATCAAGGGCGGAAAGTTCGACGAGCAGTTCAGACGGCTGTGGATTTACTACCTGTCCTACTGCTCGGCCGGTTTCCGGACCGGGACGATCGATGTCGGGCAGTTTGTCCTGACAAAGCCGGCCTGATTTCCCTGCCTGACCCCGGCAGGGGAAACAATCCGCCGCCTGTTTGCGGCTGGTTAGGCTGCTCACGTGCAGGTAAGCTCCGTCTGAACAGACGGAGTTTTATCGTGCCGCGTATCATGCTTGAAAAAGACAACCTGGATGAACGGAACAAGGAGTTTGTCCAGACGCCCCTAAAGAACACGCTGTTCCTGAACTCCGTGCCGAAGTGCGGGACTCACCTGATCAAGAACGTGATCCGCATGTTCGTGCCGGTGGAGCAGCAATACAATGCGACCTTCATCCAGATCCCCAGCCTTCTCCAGCACGGCCCTTTCGCGTTCAACCCCAACATTCCGAAGCTGTCCTGGGGGCATCTTCTGTTCTCGGACGACTCGGCCGCCTTCACGCGGTACGCGCGGCACCTTGTGCTTGTCCGCGACCCTTATGACTGGGTGCTGGCGCGTGCGCGCTTCTTCCTGTCGGAAAACTTCGAGGGCAGGACGGACGGCCTGAAATCGGGCGCGTTCGACACCAACGACATCCTCAACATGATGATCTTCGGCATCTACAAGAAGGCGCCGGGGATGGAGGAAATCTTCCGGCACAATGCCGCCGCATGGATGGGCTCGACCACGTTCATGATCCGCTACGAGGATCTCGTCGGCCATGTGAAACGTCTCGATACGCCAGAAGCAAAGGCTTACTTCTTTAAACTGTTTGAACAGTGCGGCATCGTTCCGCCGAATGACTGGCGCGAGCGCGTTGTCATCGGCGCAGACCGCAAGCAGAGCGGGACGGCGCGCGAGAACCTCGGGGGCGGGCTGACCGATCTTCCGGATGAGTTGCCGGACGCGCAGAAGAAGCTGGTCGACTACGCGGCACCCGGCCTCCGCGCGCTGTTGGGCTATGCGTAGGGCGCGGGGCGATCAGGCCTGTCAGTCGAACCACGAGGGCTTGGGCTCACAGACGCCGGTCACTGACCGCAACGCTTTGGATCAGATCTCGACATACTTCGAGATGAAGTCGTGCGCCTTGGTCTTCCATTCGTCTGGAACGATCGTCGGGTCGAGGGCGTAGGCGACGCCGCCTGCGATGCAGAGCACCAGCAGGAGCTGGAAGACGAAGCCCGTCAACGAGCCTTTGCGCTCGTTGCGTTCGCCTGGCCGCTTGTAATTCTTGCCGGCGGGTTTGCCGCCGTTCAGGAGCGATGTGGTGTGCTGGACCATCGCCTGCTTCTCGGCCTTAAGCGCGCGATCTTCCTCATTCTCGCGGATGACCGCCTTGCGTTGCTTGGGCGGCCTGGAAAGACGCGCCTCCAGGTGCGGTTCCGTCACACGCAGGCTGGCGCGCAGATCGGCTATGCGCGTCGGGCTGTTGGCCCCGGTGCCTTTCGAGCCGCGCTGCATGCCTGAACCCCTGGACGTGAGACAGTCCGAACTTAGCCGGGGGCAGCAAAAACATCGCTTCCCTGATCGGTGAAATTTCACCGACCGGAGCCTTCAGGCGTCGAAATCGAGGCCGATTGCAGAGAAACGTTCGCGATTGTCCTGCCAGCGTTCGGAAACCTTCACACGCAGGAACAGATGGACGGGCCGGCCGAGGATTTCGGTCAGCTCCTTGCGGGAGGCCATGCCGATGTCCTTGATCGTCTGCCCGCCCTTGCCAAGTACGATCACCTTGTGGCCTTCGCGGCTGACGTGGATCATCTGGTCGATGCGGACGGCGCCGTTGTCGTGCTGCTGCCAGTTCTCGGTCTCGACGGTGAGCTGGTAGGGGATTTCCTGATGCAGGCGGAGCATCAGCTTTTCGCGCGTGACCTCTGCGGCGATCAGGCGGCTGGGGATGTCGGCGGCCTGATCCTCGGGAAACAGGAACGGGCCTTCGGGCATGCGGCTGGCCAGCATGTCGGCAAGTTCGTCGACGCCGTCGCCCTTGAGGCCCGAAACCATCAGCACATCGGAATAGACGCCTGTGTCGAACAGCGCCCGGGTTGCGCCGAGCAGCGTGGAGCGCTCGACGAGATCGATCTTGTTGATCGCGAGAATGGCCTTGGCGCCGATCACCTTGAGGCGGGCGATGATCGCCTCGTCTTCGGAGCGGTCGCCCTGCCCTGTCCAGTGGCGGGCGTCGATGAGATGGACGATTGCGTCGGCGTCGCCTGCTCCTTCCCAGGCCGACTTGACCATGGCGCGGTCGAGCCGGCGCCGAGGCTCGAAAATGCCGGGCGTATCGACCAGCACCACCTGCGCATTGCCGTGCATCATCACGCCGCGGACGGGGAAGCGCGTGGTCTGCACCTTGTGCGTGACGATGGTGATCTTCGTTCCCACAAGCTGGTTCACCAGCGTGGACTTGCCGGCATTGGGCGCGCCGATGATGGCGGCGAAGCCGGCGCGTGTCTGTCCGGTCATGCCGGTCCTCCAATCGCGGTTAGCATGGCGCGCGCGGCCTCGCGCTCCGCCAGCTGTTTTGAACTGCCGACACCCGGCAGGGGTTGATGTCCGTCGACCTGGACGGTCACGGTGAAGACGGGGGCATGGTCTGGACCTTCGCGCGCGATCTGGCGATAGGCAGGCGCAGGCAGACCGGCGCCCTGCGCCCATTCCTGCAGCGCCGATTTGGGATCGCGCGGCGTTTCAGTCGTTTCGCCGAGCAGCCTTTGCCAAAGTTTCAGCGTGACCTTGCGCGCCCTGTCTAGCCCGGCGTCGGTGTAGATGGCGCCGATGATCGCCTCGATGGCGTTGGCGAGCAGCGAGGGCTTGTCGGCGCCGCCGGTGCTGCGTTCCGACTGGTCGACGATGATGAACCGTCCGAGGCCCAGCTCCGCGCCGATCACCGCGCAGGCCTTGCGGCTGACCAACGTGTTGAGACGCGGAGCGAGGTCGCCCTCCCGCAGCGTGGGGAAACGCTCCATCAGCGTCTCGACCATCACGAGGCCAAGCACGCGGTCGCCGAGGAATTCGAGACGTTCATTGCTCCACTCGGCGGTCTTGCCCTGCGTGGCGCTGCGATGGGTCATCGCGCGGTCGAGCAGGTCGGAATCCTTGAAGCGATAGCCGATGGCGTCCTGGCAGGCGTCGCGCTGCTCGGAGTCAAGGCCGGGAGGACCTTCTGCACGGGCGCGGTTGCGGCGGCGCTTTCCGGTGTTGCTGGAGTTGGGGCGGGTCAAGCGCCCGGCTCCGAAGGTCGCGCTTCGATGATCACCTGCGCCTGCGCGTAGGGGTATTCGTCGGTGATGGTCACATGGATGACGCAGGTCATGCCCGGCGGCGTGAGCTTTGCCAGACGTTCCGCCGCGCCGCCGAGCAGCGCCATGGTCGGCGCGCCGGTGGGCAGGTTGACGACGCCCATGTGCTGCCAGTGGACGCCGCGACGCGGAACGCCCGTGCCGAGCGCCTTGGCGCAGGCCTCCTTGGCGGCGAAGCGCTTGGCGTAGGTCGGCGCGCGCTGGCGGCGGCGGTCGGCCGTGCGGCGCTCAACCTCGGTGAAGACGCGATGCGTGAAGCGGTCGCCGAACTTCTCCAGCGTCTTCTCGATGCGCCGGATATCGCAGATGTCCTGACCGATGCCGATGATCATGCGACAGCCGATCGCGAACGTTTCATCGAAGTGATTTCTCCCCAGGCGGTTCCTATGTCGCCGGTACCTTCTGGATTTGGAAATGCTGCTCCCAAAACAAACACGCGATCAAACGGAGCCAAGCAAATGTCCAGCGCGCAAGAGAGGTTCTTGCGAAATTGCAGGTCGGGTTCACCCGTATGAATCAGAAGCCAAAGGTCACCATAGTTCGAAACGATCTTTCTGCTGGCGACCCGCCTCTCGATTTTCTTCTGCTTGATGTCCACTAGCAGCTGAAGCGCTTCTTGATACTCGGTCTCGGTCCACAGTTTGTAGTTGAACTTTCGCGTAGACGGGAGCGCCCAAGACGGATCCACCAGCTCAACAACTTCGACACCAACGATTGTGCCACTCAAATACGCGAATTGGGCATCGTGAGAATCTTGCGGAAGCGAATGCAACGATTGTGGCTTCACGCGAAGCGCCAATCCTGTTGCCTCCAGAAAATCGGCGATCACGCCAATTTCCGTTACCGCCTTTCGCACATCTCGTTTCTCCTCAAAGAACGCGCTACGTCCCAAAGCGTAAGTTCGCTTGTTCGGTTTGGCGATCCAAGTTCTCAACCTTTGAGACAAGCTCATGTACGAGCCTCGTCAATCTCTCGACGCATCCGTCTCACCGCTGCGTCGAGCCCCACGAACAGAGCCTCTCCCATGATGAAGTGGCCGATGTTGAGTTCGCGGACTTCGGGAATGGCGGCGACGGGGCGGACGGTGTCGTAGGTCAGGCCGTGGCCGACATGAATTTCGATGCCCTTCTCGTGGCCGTAGGCTGCGGCTTCGCGGAGGCGGTTCAGTTCCGCGTCCGCGCCAGCGTGATCGCCAGCGAAGACGAGTTCGACATACTTGCCCGTGTGCAGCTCAACGACCGGCGCACCCATCGCCTCGGCGACGGCGATCTGGACCTTGCTTGGCTCGATGAAGAGCGAGACCCGGCTGCCGCCTTCGCGCAGCGCGCGGACGAAGGGCTCCACCTGATTGTGAAGACGCGCGACGTCGAGGCCGCCTTCGGTCGTGCGCTCTTCGCGGCGTTCCGGGACGAGACAGGCGGCGTGGGGTTTGTAGGCCAGTGCGATGGCGAGCATTTCGTCCGTCGTCGCCATTTCGAGATTGATCGGCAGGGCGACGGCCGTGCGCACTGCTTCGAGATCGGCGTCGCGGATGTGGCGGCGGTCTTCGCGCAGGTGGATGGTGATGCCGTCGGCGCCTGCGGCCTGTGCGATAGCGGCGGCCCGGGCGGGATCGGGATGCACGCCGCCACGCGCGTTGCGAATGGTGGCGATGTGATCGATGTTGACCCCGAGGCGGGCGCGCTCAAGCTTCATTTTAGGCCCCGGCTGCCGGGCTTGATGGCCGGTAGTTTCGCGAGTTCGGCTGGCAGGTCGTTGGCGTCGTAGTCGGGGAAGTCGACTGCGGCGAGCGAGACGAATTTCAGCCCGCCGACATCGGCCTTGCCGTTCGATCGATCGACGATGCAGGCAGCGCCAATGACATTGGCGCCGGCGCCTTTCAGCGCTTCCAGCGTCTCGCGCATCGAGATGCCGGTGGTGACAATATCCTCGACGATGATCACGCGCTCCGCAGGCGCGACGGTGAAGCCGCGGCGGAGGCTCATCACGCCGCCTTCACGTTCGGTGTAGATCGAGCGGCAGCCAAGGGCGCGGGCGGTCTCATAGCCGGGGATCAGGCCGCCCACGGCGGGGCCGACGACGACGTCGATCTTGCCGAATTCGGCCTCCAGCTTGCGGGCGAGCGCGGCGCACAGGCGCTCTGTCGTCGGCGGGTGCGAGAAGACCAGCGCCTTCTGGAGGAAGACGGGACTGCGCCGGCCGGACGACAGGATGAAGTGGCCCTCCAGCAGAGCGCCGACTCGTCTGAATTCGTTGAGGACGTCTTGCGTGTTCATGGGGTGGCTGTAGCGGTTTCGGGAGGGAGTCTCAACGCCCACTCATCCCTTCACCCGCTCAGCCGAATCCACGACCGCCAGCGCCCGGAGCGCCGCGACGATTTGGGTGAGCCGTTTGTTGTCCTCGACTTCCACGTCGAAGGCGAAATCGAAGAAGTCTGGCGAGCGTTTCAGCGTCTTCACGTTGATGATGTTGCCCTGCGCGTCCGACACAGTCTTGGCCAGCAGGGCAAGGGCGCCGCGGCGGTTGGCGGAGGTGACGTGGATGCGGCCGACGGCCAGCGCGTCGGTGTCGCCTTTCGGCTTCCAGCGCAGGTCGAGCCAGTGGTCTGCCTGCCCCTCATAGTCGGCGAGGCGCGCGCAATCGATCACGTGGACCTCGATGCCCCTCTCGGGGATCAGCACGCCGACGATGCGGTCGCCCGGCAGCGGTGAGCAGCATTCGGCGAGATGCATGGTGACGCCCGCCGTCATCTCGCCGCCGGCGACGAGGCTGGGGCCGTCCTGATCTCGCGAGGCGCTGGCCTGCCTGCCCGGATCGTCGAGGCCGGGAAAGGCTTTCTCCAACATGTCCGCCGTGGAGAGGCGACCTCGGCCGATGGCTTCGGCGAGGGCGTCTGCCTTCTCGAAACCTGCGCGTTCGGTCATCTCGGCCTGGTCGACCTCGGCGGGGTCGAGGCCGATGCGGCGGAGCGCGTGCTCGATCAGGCGGCGGCCGATGGCGATGAACTCGCCGCGCTCGGCGACGCGGGTGAGGCGCCGGATGGCGGAGCGCGCGCGGCCAGTGACGGCGAGGTTTTCCCAGTGAGGCTGGGCTGCAGGCTTCGGTCCGCGCTGAATCTCGACGGTGTCGCCATTCTCAAGCGCGGTGCGCAGCGGACGTTCCTGTCCGTTGATGCGGGCGCCGATGGTGGTGTCGCCGATCTCGGTGTGGACGGCGTAGGCGAAGTCGAGCGGGGTGGCGCCCGCAGGCAGGCGCACAAGCTGGCCCTTCGGCGTGAAGACGAACACGCTGTCGCGGTACATCTGAAGCTTGGCGTGTTCGAGGAATTCCTCGGGGGAGCCGCCGTGCTTCAGCATGTCGGCGAATTCGATCAGTTCGCCTTCAGCGTCGAGACCGGCTTCGCGCGCAGCCTCGGCGTCGAACCCGTACTCTGAATTCTTGTAGCTCCAGTGCGCAGCCACGCCGCGCTCGGCAACCGCTTCCATGTCCTTGGTGCGAATCTGCAATTCGACACGGCGATTGCCGGGGCCGAGGAAGGTGGTGTGCAGCGAGCGGTAGCCGTTCGGCTTGGGGACGGAGATGTAGTCCTTGAACTTCTCCGACAGCGCAGCCCATTGCTGGTGCGCGGCCCCCAGCGCCTTGTAGCAATCATCCATCGCCGGAACGATCAGGCGGTACGCGAACACATCACCGAGGTCCTTGAACGAGATCGACTTGTTCTCGAGCTTCCGCCAGATCGAATAGGGACGCTTCATCCGGCCTTGCAGTTCGCCCCTGACGCCGCGCGCAAGCATCACGGTTTCGATGTCCGAGCGGATTCGGTCGAGGATCGAGTTGTCGTCGGTGGTCAGCTCTTCGAGGCGTTTCGAGATCGCGGCGTAGGCCACCGGGTTCACCTGCCGGAAGGCGAGGTCTTCGAGTTCACCCGCGAAGATCGAGAGGCCGACGCGGCGCGCAAGAGGCGCGTAGATGTCGAGTGTCTCGCGCGAGATGCGCAAGCGCGACTCTTCCGTGGGCATGAATTCGATCGTGCGCATGTTGTGTAGACGGTCCGCCAGCTTCACCAGCAGGACGCGGATGTCTTTGGTCGTGGCTAGGATGAACTTCTGGAAGTTCTCGGCCTGGATCAGCGCGCGCGGACTGTTGCTGCCTGTGACCTTCGGCAGCTTGGTGACGCCGTCGACCAGCTCGGCGACATCCTTGCCGAACAGGTCGCGGACATCCTCGACCGTGACATCGCAATCCTCGACCACGTCGTGCAGCAGGCCGGCGATGATGGTCGACTGGTCCAGCTTGAGATCGGTGAGCAGGCCGGCGACGGCGACCGGATGCGCGAAGTACGGATCGCCGGAATGGCGCAGCTGCTGGCCGTGCTTCATGACGGCGAAAACGTAGGCCTTGTTGAGTTCGTCGTCGCTTGCGTCCGGCTGGTAGGCCTGCACGCGATCGACGAGTTCGGCCTGGCGCAGGAATTTCCGGCGCGGCTTTGCAGCGGCGGCAGGGGCCGTCGTGTCGGGTTTCTTGAAGGGGGCGACGTTAGATGGTTGCCCCATGCATCATGACCTCAGAAGCGCTCTTCGCGCGCCGATTCCAGCTCGACCTGGTAGGCCTTGAGGACTTCCTCCTCCGACGAGACCGGAGCGGCAGCCAGGGCGCGCTTGTCGGCTTCCTTCTCGGCTTCCTCGCCAGGGCGAACTTCCTGCAGCTCGGCCACCAGGCTGTCCCGGATGGTCTCGAGATCGACCGTCTCGGCCGCGATTTCGCGAAGGGCCACAACCGGGTCCTTGTCGTTGTCGCGGTCGATCGTGATGGGTGCGCCCTCGCGGATCACGCGGGCGCGGTGGGCGGCGAGCAGGACCAGGTTGAACCGGTTCGGCACCTTTTCAACGCAGTCTTCAACCGTCACGCGGGCCATGCGAGTCTCCTTTGCGGGGCCGATCCCTCTACAGGAAGCGGTTCGCTCATGCAACATAAGGCTGATCGCGTCATTTTGCCAGCAATACCAGTGTTTCAATGCGGTAACCGGGCCGAAAGCGGAGGCAGCGGGTTTGACCCCGGGCTCGCCCCCGGTGCAGGAGGGGGCTGGCCAAGGGAGACAGCATGCAGAAGGGGAGCACCGCCGCGCCGCCGGAAGCGCCGCCGGACTGCCCGCTCTGCCCACGGCTGGTCGAATTCCGGGCCGCCAACAGGCAGGCCCATCCGGAATGGTTCAACGGCGCTGTGCCCTCGTTCGGGGATGCGTCCGGGCGGCTGGTCATCGTCGGGCTCGCCCCGGGTCTGCAGGGCGCGAACAAGACCGGGCGGCCATTCACCGGGGACTATGCGGGCGACCTGCTCTATTCCTCGCTGGCGAAGTACGGATTTTCGGTGGGGGAGTTTAGGGCGCGGCCGGATGACGGGCTCCGGCTGGAGGATGCGATGATCACCAACGCAGTGCGCTGCGTGCCGCCTGAGAACAAGCCGACCGGCGCGGAAATCCTGACCTGCCGGCAGTTCCTGATCTCGCGGATCGCGCAGTTGCCGAACGTGCAGGTCATCATGGCGCTGGGCCGGATCGCCCATGACTCGACGGTGCGAGCGCTGGGGGCCAAGCCGTCGTCAGCCGTTTTCGGACATGGAAAGCGGCATGTGCTGGAGGGGCCGAGGGGGCAATTGGTGCTGCACGACAGCTATCATTGCAGCCGGTACAACACGAACACCGGGCGGCTGAACGAGCGGATGTTTCACGATGTGTTCGACGCGATCCGGAAGGATCTGGATGGCTGATGGCCGGTAGACTTCCCCCACGTTTTCGCCTATCTGCGGCCCGGCTCGCGGGTATAGCTCAATGGTAGAGCAGCAGCCTTCCAAGCTGAATACGAGGGTTCGATTCCCTCTACCCGCTCCAGCTTCTCCACATGAAGACAGGCGCGCCGGTGATTGCCGTCGCGTTATTTGGCATCGGCGCTTCGCCGCTGGCGCGTTGTTTACCGCAAGCTCGAAAAAACCGCTGGCGCTTTCCGCGCTGGTCAGCGCAATTTCGCCAAAACCGCGAATGCGGGGTGTAGGAGAGACACTCATGAACCTGATTTCAAAACTCACCGGCGTGGCGGCTGTCGCCATGATCGCCGGCTGCTCACACATGGCCGCTGATGCGCCGGCTGTCCCCGCTGCGCCCGCGATGGCTGCGGCACCAGCCGTCGCGCCTGCCCCGCCGGCGCCGCCCGCGCCTGTGGCTGCACCGGTCGCGGCGCCCGCGCCGATCGCCCCGGCAAATCCCGAATACGTCACGATCGCCATGGAGATCAGCGTCGCCAAGCCGGCTGCTGAAGTGTGGGCCAAGGTTGGCGCGGACTATTGCATGCTCAGCAAGTGGATCGCTGCGGGGCGCGAAGTGCCATGCGCTGTGACCAAGGGAAATGGCGGCATCGGCTCGGTGCGCTCGATCGCCAATGGCGCGGTCATCGAAGTGCTGACCGCCAAGACCGACCTGTCCTACGGCTACACCCAACCTGCCAAGGACGGGAAATTCTACGACCTGTATCACGGCTTCATGGAAGCCAAGCCGGTCGATGCAAAATCCTCGAAGATCGTCTACACGCTGGTCTATGACGTCTCGAACCTTGCCGACCAGGCGGCCAAGGACGCCGACGTGAAACGCCGCCGCACCCAGTTCGAAGCGGCGCTCGCCAACATGAAGAAGATGGCTGAGGGCTGATCAGAGCGACTTGCGAAACGCGACGGCCCGGCCACAAGCCGGGCCGTTTGCTTTTGTGGATCAATCCGCCGCCGTGATCTCCACGGGCGGGGGCTCGGCCGGGTTCTCGAAGATGCGGCGGAGGACGCCGGGAGTGAGGGCGGCGATCGGGTTGATCGAGATGTTGGCGCGCGCGAACGTGCCGCGCACCGAGTAGGTGGGCGCGAACATGCCTTCGCCCTGGCGGGAGACGAAGAGGTCGCCGATGATCGGCAGCGCGCCAAGCACGGCGTTGGCGCCGACGATCGAAGGCGCAAGCACGCCATCGAGCGAGAGCTCGCCGGACTCCGGTGCAATCCAGCCGCGCGCGGTGAGGCCCATGGCGGGGCCGGTAGCGCGCAGCCCGGGAAGATCGACGCGGCCATCGACGAATTTCACCGGGGCATGCACCTCGGTGAACATTACGCCTTCGCCGCTGAGTACGTCGGCCAGCCCCTGCAGCGAGGCGAGCGAGAAGAGCTGGGCTACCAGCGGAGCGTCCTTCAGGCGGACGTTCGACATGGTGACCAGCGCCTGGCCGTCAGCGCCTTCAAACTTGCCGTCGAAAGCGAGCTTGCCGCCGAGCAAGTAGTCGGCCTTCAGAAGCACCCGTGCGGCGAAGCCCGCATCGTCGGACTTGAAGGCAATATTGCGGACGCCGTTGGCGGAGCCGATCGTGACACTGATATTCTTGCCGGTCTCGATCTCGCCCGTGATCGTTCCCGAGCGCGGACCTTCGGCGTCGAGAGCCAGGGCGATCTTCGTGTTCCGGATCTCGGCGTCGTCGCGCAGTTTCAGGCGCTCGGCGTTGAGCTGCAGGTCGAACAGGGGACCGGCATCACCTGGGCCGCCAATGGGTTCGGTAGCGCCCTGCCCGCCCATGTCGAGAATGGTGTCCATCCACGGGCTGGCATCGAAGAAAGGTCCGGTGAGCGCGACGCGATAGCCGCCATCCTGCCGGCGCGTGGCGGCGCCTCGGAGATCGACGGTTCCGCGCGAGTACATGCGCTCGATGTCGACGCCGGTGACGGCGCTGGCCTTGTCCATACGGGCCTCGCCGACGAGTTCGAGACCGTCGGCGCGGATGTCGCCTGTGACGATCGCGCCGGTTTCGTCAGCGCCATAGCGGAACGTGCCGCGGGCGGGTTCATCAAATTTCTTGCGCCAGCCAAACTCGGCGACTTCGAGTTCGGCGTGGGTGAGATCGACAGTGGCGGAGATGGCGTCAAACTTTGTGCCGCCGGGTCCGGTCGCGCGCAGTTCGACAGCTGCTTCGCCCTGCATGAAATTGCGTGCGGCAAGGCCGAGCGAGTTGAGCAGGTCCGGCGTCGCCCTCGCATTGGCGATCAGTTCAACGCTGCCTTCGCCTTCGGGCGCGAGCCTTTCGCGCCACTCGAAGGTCACGGGGGCTGGGCCGAATTCTCCGCTGCCGGTGGCGGTCATGCCCTGCGGGTTCAGCTCGAATGACAGGTTGGCGTCCGACAGGTCGAACTCGCCGAGCAGGTCGGGCATGACGACCTGCTGGAAGCGGCCACGCAAGTCGTAGAACACGTCCTCCGGTTTGACGATGTCGAGCATCGGCTGTTTCACGGTAACGTCGATCGCGCCGGCGCCGCCGATGCGCGCAATGTCGATGGCGTAGCGCGAGCCGAAGCCGAACTGACTCTGATCGACGGCGCGCAGCAGGTCTCCAAGTTCTCCCGTGCCGGACGCCGTGATTTCCATCATCGCCCCGCCGGGCGAGAATTGCGGGAGTAAGGCTTTCGCCTCGCTGACCTTCCACGCGCCCATCGTGCCGGAGACGGCGTCGAAGGTGAGGCTGTTGCCCTTCAGGCGCCCGATCCCGTTGATGCCGGAAATTTCGGGCAGGTCGCTGACGATGCGCACGGTGGCGTCCTGCACATGGAATTCCAGCGCGAGATGCTCGTCTGGCAGGAAGCCCTTCGCATTGGCGCCGGGCGGCCAGTCGACGGTGAAGATCGCCTTGCTGGCCGTGCCTTTCGTTATGCGCTCGCCGACCCACTGGCGGGCTTGCAGGCTGAGGTCCTGCGGCCAGAAGTCGAGCACCTGCTGGGGCGTGATCGTGCCCGTGCCGGTGGCGTTTCCCTTGACGCCGACTCCCAGATTTTCGCCGGACATATCTAGCCAGACTTCGCCGGCGCCGCTTGCGGTGAGGCCGCCGGTTACTGCGTCCAGGCGGGTCAGCGTGAGGCGCTGCTGATCAATGGACAGGGCGCCTTGGAGGGTTGCCTGCTCGAACAGCCAGGGATTTTCAAACACCGGCTGCGCGTTGAGCGTGACGCCGATGCCGGCAAGCGTGAATGGCGTCGGCGCCGCCTCGCCCTTCATGATGGCGGTCGCGTCCATCTCGCCGCTGAACTGGCCGCTGAGCCAGTCGCTGTCGAGGGCGAGCGATTTCAGCGTCACCTTCTTGCTCGCCGGATCATAGGACGCGTCGAAGGCGAGATTGTTCAGCGCCACATCCTGGTCAGCAATCTTCACGCTGCCCGTCACGCCTGCGAGCGACAGGCTTGTGCTGAGAAGGCCGGCGCGCTCGGTGGCCGCAACCGAGAAGGCGGCGCTGGCGGGGCGGCCCGAGGTGAAGGCATCGCCGGTGTAGCCGAACATCCCTGCGATCGAGAGAGGATCGACGCCTTCGAGCTTCACAGTGGCGGCGGCGCGTTCGACCTTGCCGTCGGACGCAAGCGCGATGCTGATTCTGTTGGGCTCGCCTGGAATGGCGTCGGCTAGCGTGATGTCGAGGGTAAGCGAGACGCCGTCCGGGCTGGCCTTCCAGATACCGGCGACCGGGCTGGCGCTCCAGGTGTTGTTCGACTTGCGATCGTCGACGTCGAGCCGGAAGTTCGACAACTCAACCTGTTCAAACGAACCGGCCGAGATCAGTGCGCGGATTGGCGTCGCGAGGGTTGTCCAGTTGATGTCGCGGATCGGATCGAAGGGCTTGTCGGACGGGTCCGGCTCCTTCGCGATCACCATGTCGGCCAGCGTCCAGACGCCGTCGGCTGAACGGACGACAGTCGCGGCGCCGTCTTCGAGGCGCAGCTGCTGGGTCTTGAACTTCAGGGTGAACAGCGCGCCGGCGTCGAGCGCGATCATCGCCCGGTTCGCCCGGAAGGTGACTTCGCGGTCCTTGTCCATGGCTGTGAAGCCGCGGGCGACCGCTTCGACCCGGCCGCGGTCGCGCACCCACTCGAGGGCGAGCCGTTCGATCTTCACCGGCTGGCCGCCCCGCGCCTCCTGCAGGGAGCGCTCGACCTGGCCGCGGAACATTTCGAGATCGATCGGGCCTTGAGACAGGCGCCAGGCAAGCGCGCCCGCCGCAACCAGAAGCGCGAAAGCCGTGAAGGCGAGAATTTCGATGAGGAGACGCCGGACCGAGACTCTCAAGGCAAAGATCCTGGGCAACACACAGCCCCCATGCGCACGCCAGCCGGCGCGGCGACTGGTCCGACAGGACCCTGCTTCACGGGTTCATCTTTTGGGCGATACACTCCGAACTCATACCATCAGAAGATTACGGACCGATTGTGTCACAGCCACTCCAAGCCGGCGACCCGGCTCCCGCATTCGAACTGCCAACGAACAAGGGCGGTCCTGCGCGACTTTCCGATTATTCGGGCAGGTTTCTGGTGCTTTTCTTCTATCCGCAGGACGACACCGAGGTCTGCACCCGGGAGGCAGTCGCGTTCAGCGGCATGCGGTCGCGATTCACGCGGAGGGAGACTGACCTTCTGGGCGTTTCACGCGACAGTGTTGAAGCTCACAAGGCGTTCATCAAGAAGCATTCCCTAACGGTACGGCTCGGGTCGGATGAGGACGGGGCGGTGTGCAACGCCTTCGGGGTCTGGGCGGAAAAGCAGCTTTATGGGAGGCGTTATACCAACGGCCCTAACCACTGACATGTGTCCAGCTGCGAGCTGTGATTGAGGTTACTGTTGCGGGGTTGTTGGCGAAGAAGTTCCAGGCCTTGCAGCAGGCATCGACAATGTCCTCGTAGGTTTCGAAGACGGTGTTGGCGAGCATGTTCTTGCGCAGGTACTCCCAGATGTTTTCGGCCGAGTTGAGTTCGGGCGAATAGGGCGGCAGGCGGATCAGCGTAAGGTTG
>JANOKS010000014.1:0-3304 GCA_031419455.1 Alphaproteobacteria bacterium | reverse complement strand
GGAAAGTTGGGTTGATTTGCGGATCTGTCGGGTGCGGTCATCTGTCCGGGTGGTGTCAGACGAAAGCGAACCAGTCTCCGGAAGACGCGGATCGTCGGAATCAGGCTGCACCGAGTTGACGCCACTCAGCGAGAGCGGCGTCGCGGTTGGCCTTGAAGACGTCCCGGCGGTTGAGGTGGCGATCCTTGTTGAAGTGATTGAATACCGAGGAATGAACCGAGGCGAACCGCTCCAGGGTTTGTCGTCGGCGGAAGCCTTGCATTGCGCGCTCACGACGTCGCAACGGCTGGTGTGAATTCTCGGCCCGGTTGTTGCGCCATCTTCCGGTTTCCTGGCGATCCTCAAGGCCAAGTTCTCTGAGTGCAGCGTCATAGGACTTCAGCCCGCCCCTTACGATCACCCTCGGTTCGCCGTAATGCTTCACTGCATTGCGCAAGAACTTCAATGCCGCCCGGCGATCCCGCCGTTTGGAGACGAACGCCTCCAGCACTTCACCTTCGTGATCGACGGCTCGCCAGAGGTAGTGGATCTCGCCGTTGATCTTCACGTACATCTCGTCGACATGCCACCGCCATTGCGTGTGTGCACGCATCGCCTTCACCCTGCCTCGCTTGATGTTCGCCGCGAAGATCGGTCCAAACCTGTTCCACCAGGCCCTGATCGTCTCATGGCTGATGTCGATGCCGCGCTCATGCAGCAGGTCCTCGACATTCCGAAGCGAGAGAGGGAACCGGACGTACATCATCACCGCCAGGCGGATGATTTCAGGCGACGTCTTGAAGTACCGGAACGGGTTGGCCTTCATCCCACCAGCCTACGAGGCGAAATCTGCGGCCAGCAAGACGATTCCCCTGACAATGCCCCGGAGGCGAAGCTCGACGAACTCCTGCCCTGGGCCGATGGCTACACCAAGCGCGTCTCCGAAGGGCAAGATCAGAAGCACGCCGCCTGAGCAGTCCAACGCCAACCGTCAAGCCACGACAACAAGGGCGCCGCGGCTCCGCTTACGGTAAAGCGACAGACAAGGGCGATGTTTCAGGCAATATTTCAGGCTGTGTCGCTGGCGTCGAAGGCGGCAGACTTTGTTATGGGGCGAAGGGGCGCAGGTGAAGCCGGTGAGCCATGCGGCTCACCACGGCCCTATTCTGACCGCCTCGCTTCTGGTGACCGGGTGGTCCGAAGCCGTCCAGTGATGCGCAGGGCGTTCTCCTCGATGAGGCCAGCGGCTTCCTCGACATAGCCGCGCGTACTCCCCGGCAGGGCCGCAACGGCTTCGGTCGTCGCCACACGCTTTGCGACGAACGCATCGGCAAGCTGCTGGACGCGATCGCGCACGTCAGCGGGGCGGTATCCCGCCGATTCGGCGATCGCGTCCCAGTGGCGCGCGGCGACATCGCCGGGCTTTCGCTTCCTGCCTGCAATGTTCTGCGCGAAATCCTGCGCGACGGTGGGCCAGGGAAGAACAGTCGAGACGTCATAGAGCGGCGCGAGGCGGGGTCCCGCGCCGACCGGCAGGAGGAGCGAGTAGTTTTTCGCATGGGCGTCGGTGTTCGCGACGAGGATGTTGAAAATGACGTCGTCCAGCAGCGAGAGGGCGTCAGCAGACGGCAGATGGCGGCCGGTAATAAGGAGCGTTGCCAAACTCGGTCCGGGGAGCGTGGCGCGCTCATACTTTCTGCCGGGCGGAACGCCATTCGCCTGCGCGAAGTCCTCCTGGTGAAGTCTTTGCAGGGCGCCGGTTCGGCTGACGCGCCGGTCATAGCGCAGCACGCAGATGGCCTTGCGCCGGCCAGCGGCGAGGATGGTCGCGTCCGCCGTGTTAAGACCGATCGCATGTGCTAACCGCAGGCAATAGGTTTCGTTCTCGACGATGCCAGGCAGGATCGGATTGTCCGGCTTCACGATAATGGTCGAAGGCGCCCCATTGCGTGGGATGGCGAGAACATCGCCGTCGCCCGGCAGCCGCAGGACCGGCGCCCCGCTCGCATCCAGAACCGCAAGGGCTGATTTCTTCTGCCCGCCTGCGAGCGAGAGGCGAACGCCTTCCTCGCCAGCGAGGAAGGGACGTTGTTGCAGGTCCTGGAAATGGCGCTCAAGTGCAGCCCCCGGATCATCGAGGGAATAGAAATCCGTGAGCGGGGTAAATGTCCACGCCGCCCGCTCGGATGGTACGCCGAAGGAAAGCGCTCCCGCCGTGTCGCCGCCAATTGCGTTCAGCACGGCCAGCGTATCCGCCCGGTCCAGACCTAGCGAGCGCGTGAGGATGTTGAGCTGATCCTCTTCCGGCAAGAGGTTGGCGAGCCAAGGGGAGATCACTTCGGAGGGGTAGGCAGTCGCGTCGAGTGGAAGCGTTAGGGAAAGCGGGAAGGCACCCTCTGTCGCGAGCCACTCTTCGGAATAGGAAAAGCCGAGCGCGCCGGTCTTGGCGACGGTCACGTCGCCAACGTGCAACGCATCGAACCAGACCGGAACGCTTGTCACGCATAGTCCCCTAGGTCATAGCCTTTGCGCTTGGCGACGCGAGCGGCTCCGGCGGGGCGGTCCTCAAGAAGGTCGCCTGCGGCGATACGCAAGGCGTCGGCGATTCGGCAAAGGCTGGTCACGCGCAGGTCGCGTTTACCGGTTTCGATGAGCGAGAGGGCCGGCGCACTAATCCCGCTGAGGCGTGCGAGCTCGTGCAGGTTCAGGCCGCGATCCTCACGGGCCTTGCGGATCCTGCTTCCAACGCTGGCAAGTCGCTTGTTTTCCTGATCGTTAGCCATGACCGAGCTCTTTATTGAATTCGATAAACTTAAGCTACAGAGAACGCGAAAACAAGATTTTTTATTGAAAACGATAAAGCGACCTGCAATACACCGCTCTGTACTCGACTTTTACCGAAAACAATAAACCACCCGGTTTTGAGAGCGGAAGCCGCCCAAGCGGAGCGCGCCTGGGGTCCTGCCGCGCCCCGTGCGGCTCCTACGGGCGCGACCCTGCGGGCGCTTCGCGCCGCCCAGCCACTCGACGGGGCGTTCCGCCATGCTGCGCCGGAAAGTCCGGCGCGCAGGCTTCCTGCAGCCTTCTCCTTGGTTGACCGCCCTGACGGTCCGCAGCTGTCTCTGCCAGTCGTTTCCCGTTTCCCGCAGAAGGAGAATTGTTTGCTCAGCCTAATGCAGTGTGCCGGGCGTGATGGACCGCCTCAAGGGACGACGGGGCCCAACCATTTTTTTGGCGGAAGAGCCAAAAAAATCGTGACCCCTTGTCGCCGCTGCGCGGTCGAGCCTGGGCTCGATCCCTTGACCCGCTCCCTCACGCCCGCCCG
>JANOKS010000013.1:0-18765 GCA_031419455.1 Alphaproteobacteria bacterium | reverse complement strand
GGACGCGTGGCTACCAGCTGGGAGGGCGCTCGCTTACTTGGGGGCGCCAGACCTACCGCTGGGGTCCCAAGGATTTTGAGACCAACGCAAAGGACGGACACGGGCTGGATTGGCCGATCCGCTACCCGGACCTTGCGCCCTGGTACGACCACGTCGAGAAATTCATCGGCGTCTCGGGCGCCCACGACGGACTGCCGGACCTGCCTGAGAGCATCATGCAACCGGCGTTCGAATTCAGCAGCGCCGAGAAATTTGTTGCTGAGAATTTGAGCCGCGCAATGCCCGATCGGCGCGTGATCATGGGCCGCTGCGCCCACGTAACAGAGCCAACAGCTGAGCAGAGCACCTTGGGCAGAGGCCGTTGCCTCTCTCGCAACCTCTGCGCCCGCGGCTGTTCGTTTGGCGCCTATTTTTCTTCGCTGTCCGCAACATTACCCGCAGCGAAACGCACAGAAAATCTGACGATCATCACCGACAAGATTGTGCACTCCTTGGTGCACGATCCGAAGACCCGTCGCGTGACAGGCGTTCGGGCGATCGATCACAACTCAAAGGCTGGAAGCGAGTACCAGGGGCGCATGATCTTCCTTTGCGCGGGATCAATTGCCAGCGTGCACATCTTGCTGAACTCGCGCACGGAGGCGAACCCAACGGGCTTGGCCAATTCCAGCGATGCGCTTGGGCGGTATATCCTGGACCACGTCTCGCCGGCTCGTGCGCGCGGCGTTGTGCCAGGCTTCGACGATCGGTTTGCCTATGGCCGCCGGCCAACGGGCGTCTACATTCCGAATTTCCGGCACGAGCAGCGTGACGGGTCCGACTTCGTGCGCGGATACGGTTACCAGGGGGGCGCCTCGCAACGACCTGACACTGGAACGGGTTGGGATAAACCGGGAATTGGAGCTGAGGCCAAAGCCAAAGCCAGGAAGCCGGCGCCGTGGGTGTTCAGCCTCGACATGTTTGGTGAAATGCTGCCGTCGCCAAACAACCGGGCGACATTGCATCCGGCCAAAGCGGATCCCTGGGGCATCCCGCAGATTCACCTGGACTGCGCAATTGGCGAGAACGAGCGGAAGATGATCAGGCAGGGCCGCAAGGACGCCGAGGACATGCTCCGCGCTGGCGGATGCATCAATGTGACCGGTTTCTCTCTTTCCGAAGATGAGCCGATGATGGTCGGCGGGCGTACACACGAGATGGGCGGCGCCTGCATGGGCCGCGATCCGAAGACGTCCGTCCTCAATGGCTGGGCCCAGGCGCATGACGTGGACAATCTTTTCGTCACGGACGGGGCCTGCATGGCCTCGTGCGGGACAGTCAATCCGTCTCTTACCTACATGGCGATCACGGCGCGGGCGGCCGATCGCGCGGTCCAGCTTTTGAAACAGGGGGCCATTTGACGATGACTTGCGCTTCGGAGCAGACTGCAAAGGTGACGAACGGCAGGGATGAGGCGAGGTCCTTCCCGACCCACCGGGTAGGGGCGAGCGGCAAATCACGAGCCACCCTGCCATCGGTAAGACTGTGGCGGGCTCCGTATTGATGGCCCAGAGCCGCCATTCAGGGTGGGGCGGATTTAGCTGACAGGATTGGAGCGCCACCAGAGTTCGTCATGTTTCCCGGCGCCGGTCAAAGTGGGTCCCTAGTCGCGTTAGACAAAATCGACCACTGTGATCCGACCTCTCAACGAGCTCATTTTTCGTCGGGATTGTGCGGACAAGGACGGACGTCGTTGTCGGGCAGCCGTTCGATCAAGCGCGCGTCGTGGAAGGTTGCTTTGTCGATACTGTAGATGAGGCAGGCGGCGGCGCCAGGTCCAGCTTCGCCGCGCAGCGTATAGTTTGGCTCGGCTGAGATGACGACGCGGTCGCCCTTATCCGCGACGAAGTAACCGTAGTAGTGATAGACCTGCTGCTGCCTCTTGCCGATGCGCTTGAGCACATCGGGGAGCACGACTTCGCTCATATCGACTGGGCGACCGGATCCATGCGACAGGGTGATAGCGAGTGGCCTCGCAGAGTCGCTTCCCGCAAAATAGTTGACGATCAGATGCTGGCCGTCGCTGAGCCAGTGCAAGCTGGCGCTTCGGGACATCTCGAAGGTGGCGATCACCTCGCCCGTGCTGGCGTCTGCAACGGCGGCCGTCTCGGCGGCCAGCGTCGCCTTGATCGGCGATCCGGGAAGCAGGCCGGTTTCGGACCTGTAGGCGAGGATCCACTTGCAGTCAGGCGAATACAAAACAACGGCCTGGTCGCCCACTGCAATATTCTGGGGCCTGTCATTTGCGCACGGATGGGCGGGTGCAGAGAGAACCGGCGGCGGTATGTCGACGACCATGCAGGTCTCCATGTTCGGTTCGTTACACCCACGCCAAGGATGCAGGAACACTCTAGCACGGGACGACACGCCCCCTAGAATGCGAATGCAGCGCGCTTGCGCCCGTTCGTCTCCCGCCAGGTCTCAGATCGTCCGAGGGCCATTCGTTGCCACGACCGTCTTGAGACGAAGAACCGCCGGCTTCGTAAGGGTCAGGGCGAGCGGCCACAATGACAGGATTGGATCGAGCCAGCCATCCCTCCACGATCCCCGGTAGGGCAGGCCGGCTTGCCCTGATCCGCCGGCTGCAATCAGGGCTGCGCAGCTAACGGCGGCGCCGTGCCCGCAGCCGGCGCTGCCTCGTCTTCGGGCTGGCTGGGCGTCAGCAACGCCAGCCATTCCACGCCAATGCCAAGTTTGGGATTCGTCTCCTTGCGATAGATCGCGACGTCGTTCTGCAAGACGTTCCAGACGTCCTCTGCGTAGGGCTTGAACAGCTCGGCGGCGACATACTCGTCGCAGATCTCGTTGATGACGCAGATCTGCAGCGCATCGAAGAAGTCAAAGAAGATGAAAACGTCGTTCAACTTCAGGTTCTGTTTCGTGGGCTCGCGCATAAAGTCGTAGATCTTCTCGCGCGCCGCGAGCTGGTCGCTCCGGTTGAAGATCTCGAACATCTTGAAGGTTTCGACGTAGGTGGTTTTCACCTCGGCGAGAAACTGGCGTTCCTGCTGGTCATACTCCTTCTCAACCTGCTCGAATTCCTTTTGCGCCTGCTTCTGTTCGCCTTCGATTGCCTTCTGCTGCTGTTCGATCGCCGTCCAGCCCCCGACGCCTGCGCCTGCGATGCCGACCCAGGTCGCAATGATTCTCGACCAGCCCGAGAACCCGAGTTTTTCCGCCATGCCCGCCTCCCCGCGTGTTTGGATGGTGCATCAGTGCACAGCCGCTTGCAGCGCGAAAGGCCCAGATGTCCGGGATTGTGAAAGCGGACTGCGAGCCAGCGCCGCGGGCCGCAATGTCGTTCAGCGACCGGGTCAGAACGGTTTGCCGATGTCGCTTTCGAGGCGAGAAGCAGACGCATTGGCGTGTACTTCCGAATGCCCCGGTTTAAGCCGGATTTCGACCTATGGTTCGACCTGACGGACGGTGTCAAACGACGAGGGTCGCGGGTTCGATCCCGTCCAGAGAGCTGGATTTGAAGTTTGATACGCGGACTGACTGTATCAAGGGACAGACCGTGGGGAACAATCGTTGAAGCCGCCCAATCATTTAGGAGTGTATTCTTCAGCGCGAGCGGCCGCGAGCGGATACGGGCCAGATCGCAACCAGAGTGCTGCCCTGCACCACATGATAGGCGTCATAGAGGTTTACCGTAGGGTCGCAGTGCGGAGCGGTCAGCACGACCCGGTCACCAAGCTTGAGCGTCCCGGTCTCTGATTTGATGGCGCCATGTTCGTCTCCCATGAAGAGAAAGCTCGAATCCGCCGCCGCGCCGGCGTGGATTGCTGGGAGGCCTCCATCGGTCGCCATGGCCTTGAAGCCGGCGTCGATGGTCGCCATGCCCTCGGCGTTCGCGCTGATCACACTGGTGTCGATGAAGAGGGAGGTTGCATAGGGCGCCGCGCCTGGGCCGGGAATGTCGCAGTCGAGATACTGGCGATCCATGAAGACGTAGGATCCCGCCTGCAGCTCTGTGAGGACTCCGATTTCTGCGTCGATCACATGGGTGCCGGTTCCGCCGCCGGTGACGACGGAAGCGGGCGCACCTGCCTGCGCGAGAGCGGCGAGGACAGTCTTGAGGTAGTCGAACCGTCGCCGGAGCTTTTCGCGACGCTCTTCGAACGCGGCGATATGCTGTTCGCGGCCGCAATAGAACTGGACACCGGCGTAGCGCAGCGAAGGCGCGCCCATGATCGCGCTCGCCAGCGCAACGGCGGCTTCGGGCGAGGGGACACCCGTTCGCCGGATTCCCGGATCGACATCAATCAACACGTAGAGGGATTTGCCGGCTTTTGCGGCGGCATACCCCAACATCGCCACGTTGTCGGGATGATCCGCCACAACGCGCAGGTCGGCCAAGCGAGCGTTGAGAGTGATCAATCGTGCGATCGCTGGCGGCGTCACGACAGGCGAGGTTATCAGGATACTCTCAATGCCTCCGCCATCCGCGATGGCTTCTGCTTCGCCGATCTTGGCGCAGCAAACACCGACAGCGCCGGCTTCCACCTGCAGCCGGGCGATGTGGTTCGACTTGTGCGTCTTGGCATGAGGCCGCAAGGCAAGACCGCTTGCGCGTGCGAACCTGGCCATTCTCGCTATGTTGTCTTGCAATGCGTCGAGATCGACGACCAGGGCTGGCGTGTTGAGGCTGGCGCGGCTGCCCTGTTGGCCGATCAGGTGTGCGTGCAATTCGCGGTCATCCATCTTTCACCTCATTGCCATGTTCTCGCGCCAGTCGCGGTCCGCCGTCAAAATGTTTGTGCGCCGACCGCGACATGGTACCGATAGTTCATGTTCGATGTGATTGTCGTCGGGGCAGGCAGCAGCGGGTGCGCTATCGCCGCACGCGCTTCGGAGAATCCGAACTGCACGGTGTTGCTGCTGGAAGCCGGGCCTGACTACAGCGACCTGTCCAGACTGCCGTTCGACCTGATCAACGGACACAACAACTCATACGTGGCGCATGATTGGCGCCTGGAGCACAATCCGGTTCGCGACAGGTCTGTTCGCTTTCCGCGCGGACGGGTGGTCGGGGGGTCGAGCGCGGTGAATACCGCGATCGCGTTGAGAGGGATGCCGGAGGACTTCGAGGAGTGGGCCGGGCTCGGCCTCAGCGAGTGGGACTGGCGCGGCGTGCTGCCGGCGTATCGGCGGCTGGAGCGCGATCTCGATTTTGGCGACCGCGACTATCACGGCGATGCTGGCCCGATCACCATTCGCCGCTATCCGCACGAAGAAATGACGCTCCAGCAGCAGGCGTTCCTCGATGCGGCACGCGAGCTCGGCTATCCGTACTGTCCCGACGCCAACGACCCCGACGGGTGGGGCGCCGGACCGCAGCCGATGAACAAGCTCGGCAGGCTGCGCATATCGTGCGCCATCGGCTATCTCGCGCCGGCACGTGCCCGTCCCAACCTCACGATCCGTGGCGAGACGCAAGTCGTGCGCGCTGTCTACGAGAATGGCAGCTGCACGGGAGTCGAGGTGATCGACCGCAATGGAACTCCGGGGCGGATGGCAGCTCGGCTGGTTGTGTTCGCGGCCGGCGCGCTGATGACGCCCGCGCTTCTCATGCGGTCAGGCCTGGGGCCGCGCGGTCAGCTGGAGCGGATTGGTGTCGACGTAATCGGTGATGCGCCGGGCGTAGGCCAGAATCTCCGCGACCATCCCGCGCTTTCGGTCACGATGCAGCCGAAGGATCCTTCCATCATCGATCACGACCGGCCGATCATCCAGACCATCCTGCGCTATACGGCCGAAGGCTCCGACAAGCGCAACGATCTCCAGATCGAGATGATTGCCTTCAGCGGAAAGAAAGAGCGGCCGCAGTTCGCGATCGCCGGCGTTCTCGAATACCAGCACGGGCAGGGAGAGGTGACGCTTTCGTCCGCCGATCCGAATGCGCCGCCAGTCATCCATCAACGCTTCTGCGAGGACGAGCGCGATCTTGCGCGGTTGGTCTCATGCTATCGCGATGTTCTGGCATTCACGCGCACCAAGGCTGTTGGCGACCTTGTCGAAAGCGTCGACTTTCCGCGTGGTGGAAATCCGACCGACGAGGAAATCGCTGGCCTGATCCGGCGCTTTGCCGGCAGCGGCTATCACCCTTGCGGCACAGCCAAGATGGGCAATGCGTCGGATCCCACGGCCGTTGTCGACCAGTACGGGAGATGCTTCGCCATGGACGGGCTTGTCGTCGCTGACGCCTCGATCATGCCTCTGGTCCCGCGCGCAAACACGAACCTGACCAGCATCATGATCGGCGAAAAGGTCGGCGAATGGTTGCGCACGCGGCCAGCGCTTTACGGTCTGTGAGGTAGACATGGCGGTCGACATCATCATCCGCAACGCCCGGATCCTCGACGGGACGGGCGCCGCCGCATTCGAGGGTGATATCGAGATCGAGGACGGTCGCATCAGGAGTGTGGGGTCGGCCACCGCGCCGGCGCGTCAGGAGATCGATGCGAAAGGCCAGTGCCTCTCGCCGGGTTTCATCGACGTGCACAGCCACGACGATGGGGCGTTCATCCGTTACCCCGACATGCATTTCAAGTTGTCCCAGGGCGTCACCACCTGCGTGTGCGGAAATTGCGGGTTCAGTGCGATACCAGCAAGGCCAGGTGAAGACCCGGGACCCGCAAGCGGCGGCATCATCACTGGCGCGGCCGGGGAGTTCTCCGACCTCGATGGGTATTTCGACGCCGTGCTCGCCAAGCGCCCGGCGATCAACGCCATCATGCTGGTCGGCCACAACACGGTGCGCGCTCAGGTCATGGGGATGGACGAGCGTGCGCCGACTGCGACCGAGCTCAAGGACATGCGCGCGCTCGTTGCAAAGGCGATGGAGCAGGGAGCCTGCGGTTTCTCAACGGGACTCATCTATCGGCCGGGCCGGTGGAGCGACACGGAAGAAGTGACCGAGCTGGCGCGCGAAGCATCGGCCTATGGCGCGCTCTACACGACACATATGCGCAACGAAGGTGATCGGCTTCTTGAAGCAGTCGAGGAGACGTTGGCCATTGCCCGGGGGGCCGGCGTTCACGCGCACATCTCGCACCACAAGTCGGCCGGCAAACGAAACTGGGGAAAGGTGCGGCAGTCTCTCGATCTGGTCGATCAAGCGAGGGCGGCTGGTCAGAAGGTTACGCTCGACGTCTATCCCTACACAGCGGGAAGCGGTCGCATGATCGAATACTTCCGCCTCGACAAGATCGACCGGGATTTCGCGGAGACGATCCGCATTGCGAACTGTCCCGCCTTCCGCGAATTCGAGGGCCGGATGCTGAAGGACATCGCAACGGACCGGAACGAGGACATTGCCGATACAGTGCGGGTCATCCTGACGGCGCCCAAGGGCGACCGCACGATCTGCATTCACTTCATCATCGACGAGGCCGATATCGAAGCCAACCTGCGGCACGCGGGGATGATGGTGGGCTCAGACGGTATCCCGACACTCAATGGCAAGCCGCACCCGCGCCTGTTCGGCACTTTCCCCCGCCTGCTCGGAGAGTATGTGCGTGGGCGGGGCGTCCTTACGCTGGAAGACGCGGTCGCACGGATAACCTCCATCTCGGCCGAGACTTTCGGGCTCAAGGAACGCGGACGTATCGCGCCCGGCTATCATGCCGATGTCGTGCTCTTCGATCCCGACACCATCGCAGATGCGGCGACCTACGACGATCCAAAGCAGCTTTCTGAGGGGATTTCGCTTGTCATCGTCAATGGCGCCGTTGCGTGGTCCGACGGGGCCTATTCCGGCGCAGGATCAGGGCAGATGCTGAGATACCGGCGCGACAACTATATCGGCGGTGTCTGATTCAAGCTGATTTGCAGAGGTCACGCCGACAGTGGGACGCGACCGGCGCCTGTTCACAGCGAGCTTCACGCTTCAAGATGACGACTTCGCCGGACGTAGCCTGACGCGCGGTGTCGCCGGACAAGCGCTTCTTCCCAGCTTCCAGGAAGTTCTTCGACCAGTTATAGTACAGGCTCTCGGCAATCCCTTCGCGTCTGCAAAGCTCGGAGATCGAACTCTCCCCGCGCAGGCCATCCAGAACAATCCGGATCTTCTCTTCAGCTGAAAACTTGCGCCGCGTGTGGCGCTTGATCTCTTTGACGTGCCTATCGGCCGATCCGTTCGGCCCAGTTCTCTGTCTCATCGCGTACCCCTTCAAGGACTACGATGAGCCAAAACTCTCCCTTAGCAAAACGCCGATGTCTGTCTCAAAGGCCGTGACGGGGAACACGGTCACTCCGCGGTTCTTCGTGCGGGCGTGACGGCGCCGCCAAAGGCCCAGGTGAGGCCGGTAGTTCGGCCGGAGGGATCGCGCTGGAAATCGATGAAGAGCGTCGGGAAGCCCTGCACGGTAAAGTGGGTCTCGCTGTCGGCCGTCAACGGTACGCGCCAGCCTTGCGGCGGGCGAAGGATGAGGCCAGTCGCCTCGCGCACGACCACATAAGCACCACCGTCCGCAGCAAGATACTTGCCGACATAGCCGTCGAGCACTGCATCGGGCAGGGCCAGGCTGGTCCTCTTCGCCGCAAGCGTCAGGCTCGGCCTGAGCGCGTGGCGGGCAACGTCCTCCCACAGGTTCTCTGCGTTGGCGAGCAGAACGACGCCGAGCCGCGCAACGGGATCATACATCGCTGTTGCGCCGAAGCCGCCGCCACTGCCGCTGTGACCGACCAGCGGCCGGCCGCCGTGCGCTTGAACATACCAGCCGATCGCCTGCTCGACGCCGCGACCCAGGGAGGGCGCAGGACGGCGGATCGCGAGCATGTCGGCGAAGGACGTAGATAGGGGTGACTTCGAAAGGCCGATCGCGGCGGCGAGGAAGGAGAGCATGTCGTTGGCGGTCGACTGCAGGACGCCGACCGACCATGGCTTGTTCCATTCCGGTGAGACCTTGAGGTCCATCTGGTGTGGATGCGCCCGGCGCTCCCACTGGGCCGGCGACAGCGAGACGCCGGTGTCGGCCAGGCCGAGCGGTCTGGCGATGCGGGTATGCACCAGTGTCTCGTAGTCCAGACCGGTGCGGGCCTCGAGCGCGAAGCCGATCAGCGTGTAGTCGAGGTTCGAGTAGGACCAGGCCGTGCCGATGTCCGCGGGCAAAGTGGCTTTGGCGAGGAAGTCATACATCACGGTGCGGGATTCGGGTCCCGCCATCTTCCCGGCGACCGCGCGCAGGTCGTCCGGCAAGTCATGCGGCAGGCCGGCCGTGTGCGTGGCGAGGTCGATAAGCGTGAGCGTGCGGCCGTTGCGTGTCGGCAGTTTCACGGTCGCGGGGAGATAGCGCGCCACGGGGTCATCGAGCTTTACCTCCTTCCGGCGGACGGCATCAGCGAGGAGCAGGCCGGTGAAGGGCTTGCTGGTTGAGGCGATGCCGAACACTGTATCGCCTGCGACGGATCGCTTGTCGGTCAGACCGAAGGCGCCATGGGAGACGACGCGGCGTCCACTAGGGCCGATCAACCCGACGACCATGCCGAGGCTTTCGCGGTCGCGATCGATGCGCTCGGTCAGAATGGCGCGAATCTGTTCGTCGGAGAGCGGGGCCTCTGCTGCAGATGGTTGCTGAGCACTGGCGCGTCCAGCAGTGATCAAAGCGAGGGCGATCGCCGCGACGGAGACGTCGCGCCGTGATGGAGAGGTCATGGATTGGTCTTCCTTGCGCTAGTGGGCGGGGCTGGCGTCGATCACGCGGCCAGAGTCCTCCAGGTGGGTTTCAAGATCCGGCGGGCGGGTCAGCAGAATAGCGGAGGCCATACCGCTGACATCGAGTTTGGCGCGCCGCACAGGCGCCGCCACCAGCGCGCCGAAGCCGTTGAGGTCGCCGTCAATGGTCTCGACGCCGAGGCGGGCGAGATTGATGTCGCCATCGCCTTCCATAAGGACGCGGACATCAGCGGCACGGCCGCTGGCGTCGATGGCGGCAGCGCCCTCGGTGTGGAGTGTGAGGCTGGGCTGGTCATAGGCTTCGATGGTGAGGCGGCTGCGGCCGTTGAGATAGAAGCTGGTGACCGATGGCGCGGTCAGTGTGATCTCCAGCACCGCACCCGTGCGCATCAACGTGTCGTGAATAGTTCCTCCGTCGACCCTGAGCGTCGAGACGGAGCGATGTGGGCCGCGTGCCGTGATCTTTCCGGGTCCCGGCGCCTGTATGTAGCGCATCACGGCAGGCAGGCCGAGCGAGGCCGTTGCAGAACCGTCCCACGGGATTTCGCGGGCGATTATTGCGGTGGAGCCGCTGTCGTCGACATTGGCCAGAGTGTAGGCGCCGCCGAGGCAGCCGGCGCAGAGAAGTGCGCCGCCGAGCGCGACGAGAACAAGGGTCGGGACGGGTTTCATGGCGTCTCTCTGGTTTGTCCGGAGCGGGGGAGCAGCCGGTAATGAAGGCGGGCATAGCGGGCGAGGCTGTTGACGAGGCCCAGAAGTAGAAGGGTGAGGAGTGCGCCAAGCGCGACGGCTGCGAAGACGAGGCCGGCGCCGCTGAGCAACGACACGGCCTGCCCGAGGCCGAGTGAGGTTCCGACGAAAACCAGCCATACGCCTGCGACCAGGATCAGAATGATGGACGCGACAGCGAGGAAAACAAGGAGGCAGACTAGCGGCAGTGCAATGAAAGCCAGTGCGGCGTTGATGATCCCGAGGCCAATGACGCCCACGATAAGCTTTGCAGCTACGATGGGCGAACGCCTTTCCGTCCAGTCGTCGATGCGCATCTCGACGCGCAGTTCGTCGGCCAGAATGAGAGGGTCGCCGAGCGCGGCGACGATGTCTTCCTCGCTGCGGCCTTTGATAGCGCCGACCTCGAAGTGGCTGGCATAGTCGGCGACAGCATCGTCTACCGCCGCGGGCGCCGCGCCGCGCAAGCCGGCACGCAACGTGGCGAGGAAAGTCAGGCGCGCTTCGCCCATCTCTTTCCCCCGACTATGCCATCGACCGCCTTCGTGAAGCTGCGCCAGGCGTTGCGCTGTTCGTCTAGCGCCAACCGTCCTGTGCGGGTGAGGCGATAGTATTTGCGCGAAGGACCGGTGTTGGATTCGACCATGTATGTCTCGACAAGGTCATCCGCCGAAAGCCGGCGCATCAGTGGATAGACCGTGCCTTCGCCCATGCCGATCGCTTCGGCCAGCTTGCTCGCGATCTCGTAGGCGTAGCTGTCGCCCTGCGAGAGGAGTTCCAACACGCAAAGGTCGAGAACGCCTTTCTTCAGTTGGGCATCGATGGGTTCGCTCATCGCTATCGTATAACGCACGGTAGCTGTTATAGCAAGGTACGTGTTGCGCTGACCGGTTGAACTCACCGGCGAATTGCGGGCGGAGGTAGCTGCCCGCCGGGTACGCCGGTCCGAATAGGCTGCCCGCTGCCAGAGACCGTCTCGTATTGGCCTGCCCACACCACCAGCCTTTCCTCCGACCAGAGACCGTCCACTTTGGACGCGCGAAAGCGCGCGCGTTGCGGCGCATTTCGCGACTTCGAGAGTCTCTCTTCGTTCCCCAATTCGGTATTCGACAAGGAATTCCAGCCGAAGTCTCTGATGGCCAAATTGGCCGTCCACTTTCCCTGCAAGCAGGGAATTTACAGGGAAAGAAACGCCTTTCGGGCCGCAGCGCGCCTTGGAAGTCGGAAAATCTCGCGCGCTCCCCGGGACATAGCGGCGAATTCCCTCTGCTGCAGAGCAGGGAATTTTCTCAAGGTCAGCAGGGAAGGTGCGTCACTGAGCAGGGACTGCTTGTAAGCGTCCATTGAACACACACTGGTTTTCGATTGGAGCGTTCTGATCTGTTCCCGTTTGCGGATTTGCAGACGGGAGAGCATCGAGATGGCCAAAACGATCAAGGGCTGGAAGCGGCAGGGCGAGGCGTTCTGGCGAGCGCATCACGAAGCCTGGAAGCGCAGCGATCTGAATCAGCGCGAGTATTGCGAAGCGCACCACATCCCGCAGAAACCGTTTGAGAACTGGCGAGTCATATTCAAGGCTGAACCCCAGCCGATCCAGCGCAAGCTGCTCTATCGCCGCGGCGGGCTTAGCCACACCCTAAGCCACAGTCCAAGCCACACCCCCGATGGACTGCTAAGCCACGTGGCTTATCCCAGTTCGCCGTTCAACGTGCCGCCACCACGCGATGGTCATCGGCGACGGTTTAGCGATGCCGACCGCCACTGGATCCTCGAGGAGGCCGATCAACCGGGCGCCAACCTGTCTGAGATCGCGCGACGTTACGGCATCGACCGGCCGTTGTTGTGTCGCTGGCGACGGGAGGCTCCGCCGCCTGTCTTTGTCACCGTTGAACTCGTCGATGCGCCACGCAGCGCGGTGGTTGAGGGGCGCGCACAATGACCCTGCTGCCGCCTAATACGCGCGTACATCTCGCGGTGGGCTACACCGACATGCGCAAGGGGATCGATGGCCTGGCGATGCTGGTCCAGGAGGCTTTGGGACAGGACCCGTTCTCGGGCCATCTGTTCGTCTTCCATGGCCGAAAGGCCAATCTGCTCAAGATCGTCTACTGGGACGGGACCGGCTTCTGCCTGTTCACCAAGCGGCTTGAACAGGGCGTCTTCATCTGGCCGTCCAACGCTAATCCCGGCGGCGCCGTCGCGATGACATCCCAGCAGTTAGCGAACCTGATCGATGGCGTTGACTGGCGCGCGCCGGAACAGCGCTGGCGTCCGGCGGCGGCGGGATAGGAGGCCTGCGACGGAGTGACTCATGGAGTGGAGACCGCAGTGAGAAGACGCGCGAGTCGGCGTAGTCTTCTCGTCCATGGACATCGACCTTGCCGCTCTGCCGGACGATGTGGAGACGTTGCACCGGATGGTGCGCGAGCTCGCGGTCGAGCGAGCCGATCTCGCTGAGGCGCAGGCCGAGATCGAACGTCTGAAGCTTCTCGTCCGCAAGCTGCAGCACAGCCAGTATGGCCGCAGGTCGGAGCAGCTCGATGAAGGCCAGCTGCAGTTGGGCCTTGAGGATATTGGCGCGGACATTGCGCGGGTCGAGGCGAGGCTTCCGGCTGCGAAGACTAAAACGCCACGCGGTGAACGGCTGAGCCTGCCGGATCATCTGGCGCGTGAGGAGGTGCGGGTCGATCTGGATCATGACGCCTGCCCCGGCTGTGGCAGCACTCTGCATGTGATCGGCGAGACGGTCAGCGAAATGCTGGACCATGTGCCGGCCCGCCTGCGCGTGATCCGCATCTGTCGGCCACGGTACGGCTGTCGCGGTTGCGGGACGATCCATCAGGCGCCCGCGCCAGAGCGGCCGATCGCTAAGGGCCTCGCCAGCGCCGGCCTTCTCGCCCATGTCCTGATCAGCAAATACGCCGACCACCTTCCTCTCTATCGCCAGAGCCAGATCTTTGCTCGGCAGGGCGTCGACCTCGATCGCTCGACGCTGGCCAACTGGGTCGGTGGGGCGTGCTGGTGGCTGGAGCCGCTGCAGAAGCAGCTGGCCGAGCACGTGTTCGCCTCGACCAAGCTGTTCGCCGACGACACACCGATCCCGGTGCTCGATCCTGGTCGCGGTCGGACGAAAACCGGGAGGCTCTGGGTCTATGCCCGCGATGACCGGCCCTGGGGCGGGCCTGATCCGCCGGCTGCAGTTTATCTCTACAGCCAGGATCGCCGAGCTGAACGGCCGGTTGCACATCTGGCCCGGTTCAAGGGAGTGCTTCAGGTCGATGGCTATGCCGGGTTCGAGCAGCTGACGGCGAGCGGCGACATCCGACTTGCGGCCTGCTGGGCCCATGCCCGCAGGAAGTTCTACGAGATCGAACAGGCGACCGGCTCGCCGATCGCCACCGAGGGGTTGCGCCGGATCGCAGGACTCTATGCCATCGAAACGATGATCCGCGGCTGCAGTCCGGACGAACGGCGGCGCATGCGGACGGAGCAGACCAGACCGCTGGTCGATGGGCTCAAGGTCTGGATGGAGCGAGAACTGCACCGTGTCCCGCCGCGCGGCGGCTTGGCCGACGCCATCCGCTATGCCTTGACTCGCTGGCCGGCGCTGTGCCGGTTCCTGGAGGATGGGCGCGTCGAGATCGACTCCAACACGGTCGAGCGCGCCATCCGGCCGATCGCGCTGGGCCGCAAGAACCACCTGTTCGCCGGATCTGATGGCGGGGCAGAACGCTGGGCGACCATCGCCTCGCTGCTGGCCACCGCGAAACTCAACGAGGTCGAGCCCTACGCCTATCTCAAGAACGTGCTGGAACGCATGTCGGCGGGTCATCCGATGAGCCAGATCGACGACCTCCTCCCCTGGAACTGGAAGCCTCAATCCGCCTGACGTGTCAGGAATGGACGCTTACGACTGCTTTGCCGACTTTCGTGGTGGGATTTGCGATGCCGAACATGGCGCGCTGGTCTTCCCAAAGAGCTGGGATCACCTGCGTGCGAAGAGCCTGAGCGGTGAGGGTCCCGGGCTGCCGTCCGTCCGCGATCAGCTGGAGAACGTCTGGCGCCAGGAAAGCAGCAGGAAGGTGCAGGCCGATCAAGCGTTTGGTGACGCCCTCACGTTTAGCAATCGCTCCCAGCGTTGAGCCACCTCTCACGTGTTCCCACCACACGTAGGCTCGCGCAACAAACTTCAGGAGAGCAGGATCAAGCATTACCGGGTCGTCACCCAGGAGGAGCCGGGTCTCGACGCCGCGCCGCCGCATCTGGAACGCGCGTGAGCACCGTAGGAACGCTGGCGCGACCATCTCGGGCTGCAGGTTAAGTGCGTTCGCGATGGCCGGCCCGCCGAGTTTTACATCAATCTGGCCTTGTGCGATCTTCACCTGCTCGACGAGGGCGAGCGCTGCAGCGGGGTTGAAACCGGTAGCCAACGCCTTCAGCCGGCGGTCGAGATCGGAGATGACCTTCACAATCGGCTTGCCTTCGGTCGCTCGTGTGGCGGCTCCAGCGGCGCCCAAGTGATCCATCACGATCGCTACAACCGTCTGTTCCACATGAACCGCCGGTAAGCGCCAGCCGCTCGATGCCTGCTCGTCATTATCTTCGATCAGATGCTTGGATACGTAGTAGCGGCGTCGACCATCTCCGCTGGCCGCATGGCTGGGCGTAAGCCGCTCGCCAGTTTCGTCAACAATTCTACCGGCGAGAGGCGAGGGATGACAAGCGTTCCGGCGGCCACGTGCGCGTCCCCCAGGCTGCGAAATCAGAGTGGCTTGAATCTCGTCCCAGGCGTCTGGAACGATGAGTGGCTGATGCTGGCCGGGATAGGTCTGGTCTTTATGGCGGACACGGCCGGCATAGATCGGGTTAGTGAGCAGCCAGTAGACGCCACCCCGGGTAAAGCACGGCCCTTCTGGATGCTTCTCCGACGGGCGGCCCCGCAGACCCAACTGATCGGCTGCACGCTTAGTCCGAACGATACACTGATGTTCACGATAGAGATCGAAGATATGCCGCACGACCGCGGCTTCCTTGTCCTCCAGAATGAGTTGGCGTTCCTTGGCCTGGTATCCAAGCGGCGACACGCCGCCCATCCAAATGCCTTTTTTTTTGGAAGCAGCGATCTTGTCCCGGATGCGCTCGCCCGTGACCTCTCGCTCGAACTGCGCAAACGAGAGGAGCATGTTGAGCGTCAACCGGCCCATTGACGTCGATGTGTTGAACGACTGGGTAACAGAGACGAACGAGCACTGCGCCTTGTCCAGCAGTTCGACCAGCTTGCCGAAATCCAACAGGGAGCGCGTCAGGCGATCGATTTTGTAAACGACCACCATATCGATCCTCCCGGCTTCGATGTCCGCGAGCAGGCGCTTCAGAGCCGGGCGTGCGAGCGTTCCTCCGGAATAGCCGCCATCGTCATAGCGCGTCGGCTGAGCCGTCCACCCTTCATGTTTCTGGCTGGTGACATAGGCGCCGCAAGCCTCGAACTGAGCATCGAGCGAATTGAAATCCTGTTCGAGACCTTCTTCAGACGACTTTCGCGTGTAGATGGCGCAGCGGATGACGCGGCGATCGACTGTCATCGGCCAATCCGCGACTTCAAGCCGAAGAAGCGCGGTCCAGACCATCGCGCGCCAGTGATCTTGTACGCGATGGCCGTAAGCGATTTGTACGTCTCGCCGCGGTAGCGATATCCGCCGTCGATGATATCGACGATGTGTGCGACGCCGTTCCATTCCCGCATCAGTTGCGCGCCTGGTCGAGGACGGCGGGCGGGCTTTGCGGTCGACGAGCCTTTCAAACGAACCAATTCTTCCTCGGTTCGCCTGTTCAACGTCCCGACCTGTGCTGCTTGCAGCTCATAGGTTATGCCGGACCGCAACAGCTGAACGGAAAGATTTGGAGGCGGCGGTAGGCCAAATAGCTCCACCCATCGATCGACCAAAACCTTCCGATCGCATGATTGAAGGCCTGCGAGAGAGGCAGCCAAATCCTCTGTCATCGACTGGCCTCCGAGCGAATCCGGTAGCGGCTCCGGCCATTGTCCGCGGTGAAGCGCTCGACGTTTAGGCCATTTTTGCGCAGACCGGCTATGGCCGCGCGAACGGTGTGCGGTAGCCATCCTAGGACGGCTGCCAGTTCGGCTGGCGCTTGCCCGTTCTTCCTGCGGAGCAGGGCGATAAGTTTTTCCTTTTTTGACTTTGGCAGCGATGCTGAAGGCGAAGTCGAGTAAACGCGCTGGCGGTCGGCATTCTGGCGTGATGTTTTTGACATGGACGTCTCCTAAGCGCGCCCCAAGCCGTGCCGGCTGAAGCTGCACTGAGACGAGCCCGAGACTGCGTCGGGCGAAGCCATTTCCGCTCTGATTGCCTTGCAAGTCCAGCGTTTTGTCGTTGGTGCGAATCTGGACGACTTCAGCGAGCTTCTGGGCAAGTTCGTAAAGGGCGGCCAGTTCGGCGTGCCGTTTCTTCCCACGGAAGGTGAAGCCGAATTTCGCAGCCTGCTGTCCAACGCGCGCGCATCGCTTCGGGCCCGGAAGGCACATGGTGAAGGGCCAATACATCACTAACCCCCAACGGCCCATTCGCGTCGGTGCGGCTCGTCTACCGCGATATCTTCGACCCATACTTTTCTTTGAAAAATTTCCACCGCGAAGGTTGGTCCGTCAGCCGCGATGCGTTTGGTTCATCAGTATCGGCAAACAGCACAATGCGCGCTTCGCGCTCCCAGATGTCTTCGGAAGGGCGCTCGGAGACCAGCATTATGTGGCGCGAGCCTTCGCCATTTTTTTCGGCGGGCCGCAGGTTATCGCGGAGCCGAACAGCGCGAAGATTTCCGCGTGTCGTCAGTTCGAAAAGGATATCAATCAAAAGCTCACGCGTCGACAACCGCTTTGTTTCTTTGCCGACGCGAACTGCATGCCGCTCGCGCGCTAGTTTGCGAACGATCGTTCTGATGCCAAGGGCGCCCCGCGGTCGACCTTTTGGGTTGAGGGTAGATCCGGGCTGAATGCGGGTGTTCAGCGGCGGATGTCCCCGCCCAACCCTTTCTTTCGGCGTGTCGCTCATACGCCATAGACTCCTTCAAGCTCGAGACGCCGCTCAATCGCGGTTGCCGCTTTCCGATAGTCTGATCGTTTGGCTGCGACTTGTTCTGGCGTCCATGGGGGAGCGCCGAAGCTGTCGAAGAGGAGCTGCGCCATCGTCGGAGGTAAATGCGCGGGGTAGTGCAGCACATGCAGTCCGGCGCTCGGCGCCCTGTCGGCCGGCTCGTCGTGCAATGCAAATAGCTGGAGCAGGTGTTCCATCGCCGGCAGGTTTTTGTCGAAAGCCCTCTTGAGGACCGATCGCAGTTCAACCTCGTAGCGCGACATTTTCACGGGCTTGCCCTTACTCGTGACGGTGACGACTTCCTCCATCCGCCGATCGATATCCAACGGGCCGGCCGACGGAGGTTTGCGCCCGCCCGTAGGGTTCCCGGACTCTCCCGGCTGATACCGAGTATGCCTTGGCGGTCGACCGTACCCAACGGCACCGTCGGCAGGGGGCCTTTTTGTGTCGGTCACCTTGCTTCCTCCCGACCACAACGGCCGCTGCCGCTGACCAGATCCGGAATCCTTGCGCGCTGGACGGCGTCAAAGCTCTCGCCGGTACTTTCAAGCCGCGCCTCAAGCTTCAGTGCCGCAAACATTCGACGCACGATGACATCGCAATAGAGAGGGTCGATCTCGATGCCGTAGCCCCTGCGACCCGTCCGTTCTGCGGCGATTAGCGTGCTGCCAGAGCCGGCGAATGGATCGAGGACGATGGCCCCTCGATTGGACGAGTCCCGAATTGCCTCGGCGATCATCGAGACTGGTTTGACGGTCGGGTGAAGCTCCAGATCGCTGCGGGAAGCGCCGGGGCCATTGACGCCCGGGAAGTCCCAGACGTTGGTCCGGTTCCGTCCAAACCGACCAAGATCGATGTTGTTGATGTGAGGCGCGGAGCCCGACTTGAACACAAAGACCAGTTCGTGTTGAGAGCGGTAATGAGAGCCCATGCCCCCGCCGCCCTTGTTCCATACGCATAGGTTCTTGAGCTCGGAATACATGGACGTTCCAGCTTGCAGGATCTCGGACATGTGGCGCCAGTCCATGCACTGATAATGGATGGCGCCGTCACTTGTGGATTCCACAAGGTGGCCAAAAACGGTCCTCAGGAAGTTCGCGAATTCAGCAGACGTCATTTCCCCAGAAGCCATCGCGAATTCGCGATGAGGGTTTTTTAGCCTGCCGCTTACATGACCTTGGATCGGGACGTTGTACGGCGGATCAGCAA
>JANOKS010000012.1:0-27082 GCA_031419455.1 Alphaproteobacteria bacterium | reverse complement strand
ACCGGACGCGACTCGCCGCGCTGGAAGCAGAACGGCCGACCAAGATCGGACGCAACGACCCGTGCCCGTGCGGATCGGGCAAGAAATACAAGAAATGCTGTCTACAAGCCCAAAGCCAGTGAGCCGCTCGCACCGCTTACGCAGCAGGTGCGAGCCGATCTGCATGCCACGCGCTTCGGGCACCACGGCGGCGTATTCAAAAAGCCAGAAATCGGCCTGGGCCGGCGCCCATGACACGGCGACGCCGACGATCTCCTCGTCCAGCCGCGCGACGACGAAGCGATAGTCTGCGCGGGCGAACAACGCCTTGAACTCGGCCTCGGGTCTCTGTTCGGATTTGAGGATCGCTTCGCGATAGATGGCGTAGCAGCGATCAAGGCCTGCGCCGTCGGCCGGATCGAGCACGTTAATGCGAATCTCGGCCATGCGCGCCTCCCCGCACCATCCTTGCACAGCGGACAAACGAAAACACCCCGTGGGGCGACCACGGGGTGTCTCGTCTCAGACCTGTGCCCCCTTAAGAGCAGTCAGGTTAGAAGCTGCGCACGTAGGACAGCGAGAACGCGTCCACATTGCCGGCGTCGAAGTCGTTACGGGTCCAGTCGCCGCGGATGCCGTCTTGCGACGTCAGATTCCACTGGGCGCCAGCGCCGTAAGCAAGGCCGTCTTCATCGCCGCCCGGCGAGGTTTCGATACGGGCGACGCCGACGCGGCCGAACAGGTCGAACTGCGGATTGATCGGCAGCTTGCCGACGACATATGCGCCAAGCGCGCTGTCGAGTTCAGTGCCGGAATCCTCGGTCACGCCGAATGTGCCTTCGCCTTCGATGGCGAAGTTCGGGGTGAGGTTGACGCCGACGCGGCCGGTGACGCCGCCAAGTTCAGCGCCGCCATCTCCGTCGAAGTGGGTGTAGCCGCCGGAAACATAGACGCCCGAGCTTTGCTGGGCGTTGGCGGTCAGATAAGCCGGCGTGACAAGCATGGTCGCAGCGGCAAGGGCAAGTTTCAGTTTCATGGGGAAGACTCCAGTTTGATGTCTGGAGCGGGGTTCCGTCGGGATTGCGTGATCCCGGCGGTAAGACCCAGCTCTGGTTTCGGTCCTGGCCGCGCCGCCCGCCCGTTGAGGACGTCCGCCGCGGCTCATCTATCCACCCAGCCGGGTCGATATGCAGCTTAAGTGGATACGGATCGAGCCAGTTCCTCTGCAGTTTCCGATTAAAGTTCGTTAGGTGACTACTTAGCCACACCAAGTCGTCTTGGTTTGCGCGCCGTTAGCAATTGTGTCGGGAAGGTGTTCTGGTCTTGCACGGCGCAAGCGAATACAGAACGAATACTTCGCGCATCCGGAATCGCCCATTTTTGGGCTATATATCCCGCGCGACGGGCAGCGCCGCCGCGCGACAAGGCCGGACACCAACGCTCAATTGTGACGATGGTTGGGCGGGGATGGGGTCTTGTCCGTCAGCAGCTCAGGCGAAGGAGGCGGCGCGCGTGCGGTAGGGGTGAGCCGCAAAGACGCCGAGATGGCGAACCTGGGTCGAGAAAAACCCCAGCTCCTCGAGCGCGCGTTGCAGGGGAGCGTCGTCCGGATGGCCCTCGACCTCGGCATAGAACTGGGTGGCCGAGAAGGATCCGCCGATCTGGTAGCTTTCCAGCTTGGTCATGTTGACGCCGTTGGTGGCGAACCCGCCCATCGCCTTGTAGAGCGCCGAGGGCACGTTCCGCACGCGGAAAACAAAGGCTGTGACCCAGCCTGCCCCCTCGCCGCGCTCCGGCATGCTGGCCTCGCGGCTCATGATCACGAAACGCGTGGTGTTATGGGCGGCGTCCTCGATGTTCTCGGCGAGGATATCGAGGCCGTAGACCTCCGCCGCCAGCCGGGGGGCGATGGCGGCCTGCGTCGGGTCGCCAAGGTCGCGAACCTCGCGGGCGGCGCCGGCCGTATCCGAGCTGGTACGGGCCAGAATGCCCCGCGCGCGCAGGAAATTCCGGCATTGGCCCAGCCCCATGATGTGGCTGTGGGCCGCCTTGATCTGCTGGAGCGAGGCGCCCTTGAGGCCCATCAGCTGGAAGCGGATCGGCATGAAGTGCTCGGCGATGATCTGCAGCGGCGAGGTGGGCAGCAGATGGTGGATGTCCGCCACCCTGCCCGCGATCGAGTTTTCCACAGGGATCATGGCGAGCTTCGCCTCGCCAGTGGCGGCGGCCTGGAAGACGTCCTCGAAGGTCGGGCACGGCATCGGCTCGAGGTCGGGATAGACCTCGTGGCAGGCGATGTGGGAGTTGGCGCCCAGCTCCCCCTGGAAGGCGATTCTGCTCATGCGCCTCTATGCCCGTGTCAGCCCGAACATGGCAACGGAAATAGGGGTCTGGATGCCGCAGTCTGGCGTGACTGTGCGTCATTTCGCCGGGCTGTCTGTGGTTGCCGCACCGGCTCTGAAATGTCAGAAAGCCTCGCGCGCGCGGGCTCGAATCGAGCCTGTTCATGCGCTCGCGGCGGACCGGAGCAGGGCCAACCCATGAGTGATCTGGGCTTCAACAAGATCGCCTTCTGCGTCCTTGGCACTGGCCTTGCCCTGATCGGGATCAATGAGGTCTCGCATTCCCTGTTCCACGAGACGGAACATGAAGTCGTCGCCTACGCCGTCGATGTGCCGACCGAGACGGTGACCGAAGCCGAAGTCACAGGCCCCGTCGATTACGGCACGCTTCTCGCCACCGCCAATCTTGCGAAAGGCGCCGAGCAGGCCAAGAAGTGCGTGCAGTGCCACAACTTCGATCCGGGCGGCCCGGTCCTGCAGGGCCCGCCGCTCTATGGCGTGCTGGGACGCGACATCGCTTCGGTGCCGGGCGTCAAATATTCGACCGGCGGCGGATCGCTCTCGGAGCATGAAGGTGCCTGGACCTACGAAAACCTGAACCAGTTCCTTGAGCGTCCGAAGGGCTTCGCGTCCGGCACGCTGATGAACTTCGCCGGCATCAACAGCCGCGTCACGGGCCAGGAAGATCGCATGAACCTGATCGCCTACCTGCGCACGCTGGGCGGCGAGAGCATTCCGCTCCCTGCGCCGCTGCCGCCGACGGCTGCGGCTCCGGTTGATGGCGCTGCCCCGGTTGATGGCGCTGTGGCGCCAGTCGACGGCGCAGCTCCAGCGCCAGCGGATGGCGCTGCCCCCGCCGCTCCGGCTCCGGCCGCGCCGGCGCCTGCGCCGCACTAGGCTCTATCGAACCGCCAGCGCGACGGCTTTCCGACCGACGGTCGGCAACGCCGCCAATGCGTCTTCGCTCTGCATCCATTCACCCGTCGTCCGCGCACGCGCTGGCGCCACCGCGCGCCACACGTCCAGCTTGAGCGCGAAATGGGTGAAGACGTGGCGGATCTCGCCTACACGCTCCCACGCAAAATTGCCCGGCGCGGCTTCGAGTGGATCAGCGGACTTCTCTTCGGTCCACGCGCTCGTCGGCGGCATCATCATCCCGCCGAGCAGCCCGGAGGGTGGACGCCGCACCAACATGACCTGATCGCCGCGCATGAGAACGAACGCTGCGCCAAAGCGTGTTGGCACGGCGCGCTTCTCGGCCTTCATCGGATATCGCTCTGGTTCGCCCTCGGCGCGCGCGGCGCACATGGTGTTGAGCGGACAGATCAGGCAGTTCGGCTTCCTGGGCGTGCAGATGGTGGCGCCAAGATCCATCAGCGCCTGCGCGAGATCGCCGGCGCGGCCACCTCTGGGCAGCGCATCCGCCAACGCCTGCGCGCGCACCGAGATGATGGCCTTTGCTGCGCGCCAGCCTGCCTCTGTGCGATCAGACGGAATGGCCCACAGGCGCGAGACGACTCGCTCGATATTGCCGTCGACCGGCGCGATGCGTTCGTCGAACGCGATCGCGGCGATGGCCGCCGCCGTGTAGGGGCCGATGCCCGGAAGCTCGCGCAGGAGCTTTGCGTCCTGTGGAAACCCTCCGCTGTCCGCGACCACTTTTGCACAGGCGTGGAGGTTGCGGGCGCGGCTGTAATAGCCAAGGCCGGCCCATGCCGCGGAGACATTTTCCCAGCTTGCCCTGCCCAACTTCTTCACCGTGGGCCAACGCTTTACGAAGCGCTCGAAATACGGCGCTGCGTGAGGAATCGTCGTCTGCTGGAGCATCACTTCGCTGAGCCAGACGCGATACGGATCGGGCCTCTCACCTGCGTCGCGCTCCGCCGGACCGACGCGCCAGGGCAGCACCCGCGCATGGCGCCGGTACCAGCGATCCACCGCTGTGAGCATCTTTCTGAGGCTGTGAGCGGTCATTGATCCCGAATACTGGCCTGCATGCGGCCATTCCGACGAAACGCGAAATCTGGCAAGGTGAGGCATGGCGATTGACTGGGATGAGCGGGAAAGGGAGCGGGCGGCGGAAGAACGCCTTGCGACCACCCATACCGTGCCGGTCTATCGCCCCGCCAAGCCGATGGGGTTTGCCCTGCAGAAGGCGCTGCGGCCGATCCTGAAGGATGCGGGACCGGCGCCGGAAACGCTGAAATCGCGCTGGCCGGAGATTGTCGGTTTGCGGCTCGCCGCCATCACCGAGCCGGTGCGCGTGTCCCGCGCCAAAGGTGGCAGCGTGCTCCACCTGCGCGCGCCATCGGCGGCGGCGCCGATCATCCAGCATTCCAAGGAGCATATCCTGGAGCGGGTGAACCTCGCCTCGGGCTCGAAGATCACCTCGCTGAAGATCATCCAGACTGCGCCGCCGAAGCAGCTTTCCCTAGTCATCCCCCGCCCTCTCACGCCCGAACAGCGCGCCGCTATGGTTCGCGAGCTTGCACCCGTGAAGGACAAGGGCTTGCGCGCCGCCTTGTCGGGCCTTGGGGAAGCGGTGCTGACCGGGCTTCGCAAGCGATAACGCCTTCGCGACAAGAGCCACGTTGACCCGCCTGCCCAGTTTGGCCACAACCGCCCGACAAATCGAGGAACGCCCGATGATCCGCGCTTTCGCCCTTCGCCCTGCCACCCTGACCGGCGCCCTCGCCGCCGCCCTGCTTGCCGCGTGCAATGGCGAGCCGGCAAAGCCGGTGTCGGACTTCAAGCCGGTGCCGGTGACGCCCGTGATCGGCGACGTGCCGGTCGGCAGCGCTGCGGCGACGGTCGAACTCGTCGAGTATGCGGCGCTGACCTGCCATGTCTGCCGCGACTTCGCGAAACAGATCTTCCCGCGGCTGAAGCGCGAATACATCGACACCGGCAAGGTGCGGTACGTCTACCGCGACTATCCGCTCGAAGCCGGACCGGACGGCAAGGCGAGCGATGGCTTCGGCGTCGTGCTGGCGTCGGTTGCGCGCTGCAAGGGGCCGGAGAAATTTCACGAGGTGGTGGATGATATCTTCACCGCGCAGGCCGACCTGCTGGATGCGGCGCGCGACGGCAAGGCGCTGCCGGTGCTGGCCGAGGTTGCGGCGGCCAATGGCATATCGGTCGAAGAGATGCGCACCTGCATCGACCACCAGCCGGAGCTGCGCGCGTCGATCAAAAAGTCGCACGATGACGCGTTCTCCAATCCCGACCCCAAGATGAAGATCGATGGGACGCCTACATTCTTCCTCAATGGCGAGAAGGTGGAGAACCGCGGCTGGGAGCACCTCTCCGCTGCGATCGAGGCGAAGCTTGCCGGCAAGCCGATCCCGACGACCGATCCCAATGCCCCGCCCGCAGAAACAACACCTGCGACGACCACGCCGGCGACACCCGCCCCGACGCCGCCGGCGCAATAGGATGAAACGCGCGCGTCTCGCCCTTGCCTCTGCTGCCTTGCTGCTGGCCGCGTGCACGCCTGCGGCCGAAATCGACGCCTACACCAAGGTTCCGATCTCGCCCTTCCTCGGCAAGCCGGTGCTGGGCGATCCCAATGCGCCCGTCGAACTCGCCGAATATGCCTCGACGACCTGCGGGCATTGCCGTGGCTTTCACGAGGAAATCTTCCCCGCGCTGAAGGCGAAATACATCGACACCGGCAAGGTGAAGCTCGCCTGGTATGTGCTGCCGACGGCGCCCGCCCCGCTCTCGCTCGCAGGCGCGGCGATCGCGCGTTGCGCCGGCGAGGACCGCTTCTTCGAGGCGATCGACACGCTGTTCGACGAGCAGGACACGCTGTTCAACGCTGCCTCGCCGGAGGACATGAAGAAGCAGTTGAACGCCATCGGCGCGAAGTTCGACCTCTCGTCCGACGCGGTCTCGACCTGCATCGACGACCCGGCGATTCTTGAAGCCACCAACGCGGCTCTGGCCGACATGCCCGCAGCGATCACCGGCACGCCCAGCTTCGTCATCAACGGCGTCAAGATCGAGCCGGAATCGCTCGAGGCCATCTCCGCCGCGATCGACGCCGAGCTGGCAAAGGCGGGCGCGCCCGTAGAAGCCGCGCCACAATAACTCCGGCGGCCATCGCCCCGCTGGCGACTGGCATTGACCCCGGCGCGGCCCATCCCTAAGGGGGCTGAAAGCCCATTCTGAAGGGGCCAGACGGGAATTCGGCTTGCACCTGACCGGCCTCAAGATCGCGGGCTTCAAGTCCTTCGTCGATCCGGTGGATGTGCCGATCGAGGAAGGCCTGACGGGCATTGTCGGCCCCAATGGCTGCGGCAAGTCCAACCTGCTCGAAGCGCTGCGCTGGGCGATGGGCGCGACCTCGGCGCGCGCGATGCGCGGCGGGGAGATGGATGACCTCATCTTCTCCGGCACAGACGCGCGGCCTGCACGCGAGATGGCGGAAGTCGTGCTGCTGCTCGACAACCTTGATCGCAGCGCGCCAGCCGAATTCAACGAAGAGGATACAATCGAAATCCGCCGCCTGCTTCGCCGCGGTGCAGGCTCGTCCTACAGGATCAACGGGCGCACAGTGCGCGCGAAGGATGTGCAGCTGCTGTTTGCGGACGCATCCACCGGCGCCAATTCGCCTGCGCTTGTCAGGCAAGGACAGATCAGCGAGCTGATCGGCGCCAAGCCGCAGAACCGCCGCCGCATCCTGGAGGAAGCCGCAGGCATTGGCGGCCTCGCCGCGCGACGCCACGAGGCGGAGCTGAAACTGAAGGCGGCTGATGAAAACCTCGCCAAACTGGCCGACATCATGGCCGAGGTGGAGCGGCAGGCGAACGCGCTGAAGCGGCAGGCCAGCAAGGCGCGCAAGTATCGTGTGCTGTCCGAAGAAATCGCCGCGCTTGAAGCCCGTCTCGGCGCCGCTCGCTGGCGCGGCGCGGTGCTTGAGACGATCGCGGCGCGCAAGGCGCTGGAAGCAGCGAAGATCGAAGAGCAAAGGACTGTGTCGTCGGTCACCCGCGCCTCGACGGAAGAGCTTGGAGCGCGCGCTGCCATCGAGCCGCTGCGCGCGATGGAGTCCGATGCGGCTGGCCGTCTCGGCGTGATCAAGCTGCAGCTCGCGCGTCTCGAAGCCGAGCGGGAAGCCGCGAAGGATCTGGCCGCGCGCCTTGAACGCGACATCACGCGCCTGCTGGAAGACTCAACGCGCGAGACGGTGCAGCGCGACGACGCCGCCGCGCGAGCGGGGCGTGCCACGCAACTGCTAGCGGCCCTGCCACCGGATGATCCTGGCGCTCAGGCCGCGCGCGAGGCTGAACTCGCCGCAGCGGTGGACGCAGCGATGAGCGAACTGCAGACGTTCGAGCAGGAAGCGGACCAGCGCCGCGCCGCGCTTGCAAAGGCCGATGCCGAAGCCGCCGCAGCCCAGGCCGGCGTGCGCCGCGAGGAAGATCGCCATGCGCGGCTCGCCAGTGACTTGCGGCAAGTCGAAACCGAACTGGTCTCGGTCGGCGACCCGACAAGGATGGATTCGGCGCTGAAGGATGCACGCGAGCGCCACACCGATCTGGAAGCGAAGGCGCAGGCGGCGCAATCGGCCCTCAGCGCGGCCTCGCGCGCGGTCGATGAGGCGCGCGCCACGGAGGCCCGTCTGACGCCGCCGCTGCTCGCCGCCGAGCGCAAGGTTGGTGAACTTGAATCCGAGCTGAAGGGCCTTGATCGCCTGCTTCGCCAGCTTGGCGCTAGCGCTGCGCCGCCAGTGATGGATGGCGTGCGCGCGCCGGGTCTGGAGCGCGCCATCGCCGCGGCGCTGGACGATGAACTCGACGCGCCGGCCGATGTCGCATCCCCTGTCCACTGGTCCGGCCGCCATGGCGATGTGGCCGACACTTTGCCGGTCGGCATCACGCCGCTCTCCGATCTTGTCGAGGCGCCGGCCGAACTCCACCCCCGCCTCACCCAGTGCGGTCTCGTAGATCGCGCGCTGGGTGCCGGCCTCGTCACGCAGCTCAAGACCGGGCAGAGCCTTGTCAGCCGCGAAGGCGACCTCTGGCGCTGGGACGGTTTCGTGCGCACGGCCGATGCGCCGCTGACGTCCGCCGAAAAGCTCGAACAGCGCGCCCGCCGTCAGGCGCTGCAGCCTGAAATCGCTGTCGCCCGTGCGGGGCGTGACGCCGCCGCGGAGTCGCGTGCGAAAGCGTCGCAGCAGCTCACCGACGCCGAGATGGCGCTGATGGCCGCGCGCCGCCATGCGCCCGATCTCACACGGGCCGCAGCGCAAGCTCACGAGGCTGCCATTCGCGCCGAACAGGATGTCGAACGCCTGTCGCTGCGCGGTGCGTCGTTGCGTGAAACGGCTGCGCGCCTTGCAACAGAACGCGATGCCGCCGCCCAGGCGTTGAGCGTGGCCCGCGCTTCGCTTGCCGCTGCGCCCTCGGACCGCGACCGAGATATTCTCGCTAAGCTTGCCGAGCGGATTCGCAGCGGCCGCGATGCGGAACGCACGGCCGCCGCCGCGCTGGACGCTTTCATCCGCGATTCCGAGCGCGCTACGGCGCAACGCGTCTCGCTTGACCATGACCGCGACGAATGGCTCGCACGGGGGGCAGAGGCCTCCACCCGCCTTTCCGCCATGGCGCGCGAACTGACTGACGCGCGCGCAGCCTTCGATCACGCCAGGGACCAGCCAGCTGCGATCCAGCGCAAGCTCGACGATCTCGCCAGCAATGCCGAGGCTGCGGACGCCGCCCGCCGCGCCGCCGCCGATACGCTGGCCGAAGCCGAAGCAAGCCTGCGCGAGACCGAAATCGCAGCGCGGTCCGCACGCGATGGCGCATCGAGCGCGCGCGAAGGGTTTGTGCGCGCAGAGTCGCGTCTCGAAGCCGCCATCCGCCGCGAGGCGGAGATCGCGGAGCAGGTGCGGGCCGCCTTCGACCAGGAACTCGAAGACCTCGAAGGCCGCGTCTCCGCCATCCTCGCCGCATCGCGGGCCGCGCGCGCCGAACATGGCGATGACGACATGCCCGAGGCGGCGCCCGCCGCCGAGGCGCACGTGCTGGACACGCGCCTCGCACAGCTGCGGCGAGAGCGCGACCAGCTCGGCGCCGTCAACATGGAAGCCGACGAGCAGCTGACTGAAATTTCAAAACGCATGGGCTTCCAGATCGAGGAGCGCGACGATCTCGCCGCCGCGATCGCGAAACTGCGCGAAGGGATCGACGCGCTCAACATGGACGGCCGCCAACGCCTGCTCGACGCCTTCAGCCAGGTGAACAGCCATTTCGGCTCGCTGTTCACCGCCCTGTTCGACGGCGGCCATGCGGAGCTGCGCCTGACGGAGTCGGATGATCCGCTCGACGCTGGCCTCGAAATCTTTGCGTCGCCGCCAGGCAAGCGGCTGGGCCAACTCTCCCTGATGTCGGGCGGCGAGCAGGCGCTGACGGCGACGGCGCTGATCTTCGCGGTGTTCCTGTCGCGCCCTGCCCCCATCTGCGTGCTCGACGAGGTCGATGCGCCACTGGACGACGCGAATGTCGATCGCTTCTGCCGTCTGCTTGAGGAAATGCGTACGCGAACGGAAACACGCTTCGTCATCATCACCCACAACGCCGTCACCATGTCGCGCATGGACCGCCTGTTCGGCGTCACCATGCAGGAGCGCGGCGTGTCCAAGCTGGTGTCGGTCGATCTGCAGGCGGCGGAGCGTCTGGCGGCGGCGTGAAGGCGCAGGCCCTTCCAGACAGGCGTGAAGGCTGCGGCGTATTGGCCGACAGAATATTCGTTTGAGAACAGAGCCTTACGGCCTCGCAAAGTCTTGACACTTGCTTGACGGGACTCAGGCCCGCCCGTATAGATTCGCGCGCGCAGAAACCTCGGGTTTCCACTTGGGATTCCAGGGACTTCGGCGCACGCAGGGCCGGACTTTTCCCCTCCCACGCGGACCTCCGACATGAGCCAGGACGATCTGAACAAACGGATCGCCAAGGCCCAGGCCGAGATCGATGCGCGGGAACGTCCCAAGTACATGGCGACGGGCAAGGGAATGGGGCTTGGTTTCCGCATGGCGTCGGACTTTGCGGCCGCCGTCATCGTGGGAGCCATCCTGGGATGGGGACTGGATGCGCTCTTCGGGTGGACACCCTGGGGGCTGGTTTCCTGCCTCATGCTGGGTTTCGTGGCCGGCGTCCGGAATGTCGTGGCGACCGCAGCCAAGGCCAATCAGGCCGAGGCCAACAAGGGCGAAGGCAGAGGCGAATGAGAATTGCCACCGACCCGATGCACCAGTTCCAGATCGGCAAATGGTTCGATCTGAACATTGCCGGCTATGACCTGTCGTTCACGAACTCGGCGTTCTGGATGGTCGTGGGCGTGCTGCTGGTGATCGGCTTCCTGGCGCTCGCCACCGCGAAGATGACGACCGTTCCGAACCGCACGCAGTCGCTGGCCGAAATCTGGTACGGCTTCATCGCGGGCATCGTGAAGGACGTGAACCATGCGCCGGGCAAGCCCTTCATCCCGCTGGTCTTCACGCTGTTCGCCTTCATCTTCATCGCGAACATCATCGGCATGTTCCCCTACTTCTTCACCACCACCAGCCACATCGCCGTCACCGGCTTCATGGCCATCTTCACCATCGGCCTCGTGATCATCGTCGGCCTGATGAAGAAGGGTCTCGGCTTCTTCAAGATTTTCGTGCCGTCAGGCGTGCCCTTCGTGCTGCTCCTGATCGTCACCCCGATCGAAATCATCTCGTTCCTGTCACGCCCGATCAGCCTCGGCATGCGCTTGTTCGCGAACATGCTTGGTGGCCACGTGGCGCTCAAGGTCTTCGCTGGATTCATTCCTTCGCTTGCGGTCGCCCTCGGCGGCGTCGGCATGCTGATGGGAGGTCTTCTCGTGATGCCCTTGATCGTTGGTGTGACTGCGCTGGAATTCCTGGTGGCGTTCCTCCAGGCCTACGTGTTCGCCATGCTCACCTGCGTCTATCTCAACGACGCACTGGGCGAGGCGCACTGATCACCAACGGCTTCCAAGGAGAATAAAATGGAAGGTCTCAACTACGTCGGCGCAGGTCTCGCCTGTCTCGCCATGCTCGGCGCCGCCATCGGCGTGGGCAACATCTTCGCTGCCTACCTCGACGGCGCGATGCGCAATCCGTCCGCTGCCCCTGCGCAGTTCGGCAACCTGATCTTCGGCTTCGCCGTGACGGAAGCGCTTGGCATCTTCGGCTTCGCCATCGCGCTCATCCTGATCTTCGCGGTCTGACGCTAGACCTCCTCGGGAGATACCGACGTGGCGACCGAAACTGCAGAACACGCATCCGGCAGCGGCTTCCCGCCGTTCGACCAGATCATGGATACCGGGGTCTCCCAGGTATTCTGGCTGATCGTGACGTTTGCCGTGCTCTACTTTGCGGTCGCCACCGTCTTCCTCCCGAAGATCCGCAAGGCGGTGGAGGACCGCGACGGCGCCATCAAGCGCGACGTCGCTGCAGCCGCCGTCCTTTCGGGCAAGGCTGACGAGTCGGTGAAACAGTTCGAGGCGCAGATTGCCGCTGCGCGGGCGAATGCCCGTGACACGGCGTCGAAGGCCAAGGCTGAAGCCGACGCGAAGACTGCTGCTGCAACCACCGCGAAGGAGGCCGAGCTCAACGCCCGCCTCGCCGCGGCGGAAGCGCGTATCTCGGACACGCGCACGAAAGCGATGGCCAACGTCTCGGCTGTCGCCGAAGACGCCGCCGCCGCCATCGCCGAAAAACTTACCGGCACGAAACCGTCGCCGGCCGCCGTAAAGGCCGCCGTCGCTGGCGTCATGGGAGCCTGAGATGGAACAGCACGCTCCCGCCGCCGAACACGCAGCCGAAGCCGGCGCCCTGCCCGCGGTGAACCTGCTGGGCTGGAATCTCGACATGAACGACCCGACCTTCTGGGCGTTCGTCGGCCTTCTCATCTTCGTCGGCATCATCGTCTACATGAAGGTGCCCAAGACGATCACCAAATCGCTGGATGATCGCGCCGCCAAGATCACCTCCGAACTCGCCGCCGCCGAGGCGCTGCGCCGCGAAGCCGAGGCCAAGCTGGCCGAAGTACAGAAACGCGCCGCCGAAGCTGAAGCCGACGCCCGCGCGATTGTCGACGCTGCACGGCGCGAAGCCGGTCAGCTCGCCAACGCCGCCGAAGCCGCCCTCGTTGCTCGCATCGCCTCGCGCGAAAAGCTGGCGGAAGAACGCATCGCCCGCGCCGAATCTGACGCCATCCGCGACGTGAAGCTGGCCGCCGTCAACACCGCCTCGAAAGCCGCCGCTGCGATCCTCACCGAACAGCTCTCGGGCAAGGCCGCCGATGACGAGTTCGCCAAGAGCCTCGCGTCGGTGACGCGGGCGCTTTCCTGATCGATCATCGGTACTGAATGCGAAAACGTCCGCCCTTACAGGCGGGCGTTTTCACGCGCGCTATTTCGACGATATGCCCCGCGCGGCGATGCGCGCACGCACCAGCCGCTCCATCACCTCCTGCGCATATGGCTTCGGCACGAAGTCGGTGACATTGCCCGATGCTTCCCACGCGCGGGATTTCTGGACCTCTGCGCTGCCTGAGGTGAGGATCACCGGGATTTCGGGATGCTGCTCGGCCATCCAGCGGGCAAGCGCGAGGCCCTCGCCCTGTTCCGCCATGTGCACATCGCTGATGAGAACATCCACAGTTTCGATGGAGTCCATTATCCTGCGAGCTTCGGCGCCGTTGGCCGCTTCCAGTACATGGAAAGTAAGCGGTGCGAGCGGCTCACTGGCTTTGGGCTTGTAGACAGCATTTCTTGTATTTCTTGCCCGATCCGCACGGGCACGGGTCGTTGCGTCCGATCTTGGTCGGCCGTTCTGCTTCCAGCGCGGCGAGTCGCGTCCGGTTCAAGCTTTCGACGCCGGCGCCGATGATTGCCTCTGCCCTGTCCACCAGAAGTTTCTGAAGGTCCTCGTGCAGATCGGACCCGCCCGTTTCTTCGGCGGCGGTTGCAAGCGCGTTGAGTAACCTGAACGGTATGGCGTCCGTGTCGTCCTCGTCCATGTCTTCGTAGATGGACCAGGCCCAGGGCCGAAGATCCAGCGCACGACCGAACCCGGACGCCCACAACTCCCACAAGGGAGAGCCATCCATGTCGGCTTCCAGTCGGGGAACATAGGTTCTGGGGCGGCCGATCGCGCGAGCGATGTCGTTGTAGAGCGCCATGATGATCGGGAGCAGTTCCTGGGCCTCTTCCGGGCTCTGGAACACGTGGCCTTCGCCCCAGACCTGCGGCAGCCATTCGCTCGGCGAGATCATCTCCGGGCACACGATGACGCCGGCAAGATAGCCGTCGAGTTCGCTCAGTAGCATGGCGTCATCGCCAAGCTCGGAGAGGTAGAGATCGAGACGATCCAGATCGGCCTCAGTCAGCGCGCGCATGCGAACGGCCCTGGCAGCAACTCGTCGAGACCAGCCCTTGGATGACCATTGGCGATGGCCGCGAGTGTCGCCGTCAGATAGGCGAGCGGGTCGACGCCGTTAAGCTTGCAGGTTTCAATGAGTGAGGCGATGCGGGCCCAGGAACGGCCTCCCTCATCATGGCCACAGAACAGATGGTTCTTCCTGCCAAGAGCGATCGGCCTGATGCGGTTTTCAACGGGATTGGAGTCGATCTCGACACGCCCGTCTGTGAGGAAGACCTGGAGACCAGCCCAGTGATTGTGGATGTAGCTTAGCTTCTCACCCAGGCGAGACTTGGCCGAGATGCGCGAGCGTTTCTCCTTGAGCCAGACACCGAACGCGGCGACCAATGGTGCTGAGAGTTGCTGACGCATGGCGAGGCGCTGGTCGGGTCCCAGCCCACGGATGTCGGTCTCGATGCGATAGATCTCCGCGATCCGCTTCAGCCCTTCCTCAGCGATCGGCGATGCGCTCGCGTCGAAGATTTCCTTCAGCTTTCTCCGCGCGTGCGCCCAGCAGTTGGCGAGCACGATCGGACCGCTATTGCGCCCTTCGCGGGCCAGCTGCTTGTAGCCGGCATAGCCATCAACCTGCAGCGTACCGGTAAAGCCGTCGAGGAACTCGGCGGCGAAGTCGCCACTGCGCCCATCGCCATAGAAGTAGACGACGCCGGGAGGATCAGTCCCGCTCCACCCGCGCTCATCACGCGCCAGCGCCCAGAGATATCCAGTCTTTGTGCGTCCCCGACCAGGGTCGAGCACCGGCGCCCGGGTCTCATCCATGAACAGCGTCTTCGATTGCTTGAGACGCTCTGCCAGCCGGTCGACCAGAGGAGCCAGATGGAACCCGGCCTTGCCGACCCAGCCAGCAAGCGTCGAGCGATCCAGATCAACCCCGGAGCGGGCGTAGATCTGGGCCTGGCGGTACAGCGGCAGATGATCGGCATACTTGCCGACCAGCACGTGTGCGATCAGCGCCTCGGTCGGCAGCCCGCCCTCGATCAGGTGCGCCGGCGCCAGCGCCTGAACGACACCCGCCTCGCATGTCCGACACGCATACTTTGGACGCACCGTGACGATCACCCGGAACTGCGCCGGGATGATATCGAGACGCTTGGTGCGATCCTCGCCGATCTTCGCCATCTCACCGCACCCGCAAGGGCAGAGCGTGGAGGCAGGCGCGATCACACGCTCGATCTGCGGGAGATGCTCGGGCAGGCGGCCTATATTGCGCTGAGCCGGTTCACGACGTTTGGGGGGATCACGTGTCTCCGCCTCAGCCCTGGTCTGTGCAATCGCCGCCTCAAGATCCTCGAACAGAAGATCAAGCTGGTCGGGATTGAGTTTCTCGGAGCGCTTTGCGTAAAGGGCCTGGTGGAACTCCTTCACCAGATATTCGAGGCGCGCGTTGTAGGCGCTGAGCTCAGCATTCTGGTCTTCGAGCATCGCCCGCGCCTCACGCATCGCTGCGTGCGCCGCGTTCTCCTGTTCCCGCGCCTCACGCTCCGCCCTGATCGTGGCTTGTTGTGCAAGAAGCACTTCCCGGACATTGCTCGGGAGCGAAGACAGATCGAGCGTGGCAAGTGCGTCGGTCACGGCCGCCATTATAACTTGCTTCGCGCCTCAGCTGCAGCCGGGTGTGCAGATTTTTCTGTAGCGAGTCACTCCGCCGCAGCCGGCGGCAGCACTTTCGGCGTGTGCACGCGGCGCCAGTCCAGGCTGGCAAAAAGCGCTTCGAACTGTGCGACCGAGAGTTTCATGACGCCCTCTCGGATCGGCGGCCAGGCGAAGCTGCCCTGCTCAAGACGCTTGTAGACCATGACCAGGCCCGTGCCATCCCAGACCAGCACCTTGATCCGGTCGGCGCGACGCGATCGGAAGACCACGACAACGCCAGAATGCGGGTCAAGACCGAGCTCGCTCTGAACCACAGCGACAAGTCCATCATGACCGCGACGGAAGTCCACTGGCTTGGCAGCCACCATGATCCTGATGTTCTGCGCAGGAAGGATCATGGTTGGCGCAACACCGCTGCGATCTCGCCGATCCGCCTCGAGGACACATCCGCCGGCAAGCGCACCACGAGGCCGGAGACTTCCATCTCGATGTGCGCCGACACGGGCGCGGTCAGCCGCCGATCCGGTAGGCCGCCAACCACAAGCGGCACGAACGAGGCTGGTCCATCCGCAGGAAGCGTCAGCCGGCCTTCTCGCATCAGCCTCCGCCAGGTCGTCAGATACTGCGGTGCGACGCCATGACGACGAGCGACTTCACAGACCCGGGCTCCGGGAGACAGCGTCTCGGCGACGATCCGCGCCTTGACCTCGTCAGGCCATTTTCTTCGGCCCGTCGGCCCATCAAGCACCTCCAGCCGGGAAACGCGCCCATCGTTTGATTGCAGGAAAGTTTGCAAAGTTTTCTGCAAAGATGAGCTCCAACGTTGCGCGAACGATGGGGGTCATTGGCAGACAGCGGAAGGCGCTCAATACGTGGCGCGCTCGCATCGCTTACTCCTGACCGACTATGCGATGCCGAAAATGACGGGCCGCGATCTCGCCATCGCCATAGCGCGCGAATGGCCGGGCCTGCGGGTGATACTTGCAACGGGCTATGCCGAGCTGCCGCCGGGCGAGAAGATCGACGTCAAAACGCTTCCCAAGCCTTTCGGGCTCAACGAACTGGCGCGGGCGCTGAAGCGCTAGGCGCTCAGTATTCGGGGAAGAATTCCGTCCCGAGATAGCCGATATCGAAATGCCGGCGGTTATAGTCGGCAAAACGCGAGGCGTGGCGTTCGGCGTCCACGCTGGTCGCGAAACGGCGATAGCCAAGCCACGTTCCGTCGCCCAGCGGCAACGCGCCCTGCTGGCGCGCAAGATGCGCGTGGCGCTCGGGCACAGCCCAGCGATTCCGCCAGTGACCGGGCTCGATATCCACGGGTTGCTCAAAGGGCGCTGCGCGTTCGAGGGTTTTCGCGCCGGCAGCCGAACCAGAAGCCTGGACCTGTTTCACGGCATCGCCCTTTTTGCCGGCGTCTGGCCAGCTAAAGGCCGAGACGGCAAGAGGATTGGCTCCCTGAGCTGGACTCGAACCAGCGACCATTCGATTAACAGTCGAATGCTCTACCAACTGAGCTATCAGGGAGCACGGTTGGAGGCGGGGGTATAGCTCCCGGATATTGCTGGTTCAATAGCGCTTCGCCGCGGTGTGGCCGAAATCGGTCCGTCCGGTGCGCCAGCCTGTGAAAAACCGAACACGCCAAGCAAAAGAAGAGGGCGGGAGCCAGAGGCTCCCGCAAAGGCGTTTGGGTGATGGTGGGGTGTCTTCAAGGGAAGACAGGGCCACCATCGCCTGCGTCGGTAAACAAGAGGTTAATGCTTAACCGGCTCGCGAAAATCATGCCGACTTCGTTCTGGCCGAATTCGTTACGGAGATCGAAGGTGGAGGCCTCGCCCGGAATCGAACCGGGGTGCAAGGATTTGCAGTCCTCTGCGTAACCACTCCGCCACGAGGCCTCACTGAAACCGTCGCTGGCGGGGCGGCGGCCATCTTCTCTAGCAACTAGGGCGCGTTGCGCCGGTTGGTGCGTATGCTAAGAGCCCCCAGCGCACAAGAGCCCGGGGTTCTGCGGGCGATTCCGTGCATCAGATATGGGACTGAACCGTGGATCTGGAAGCCGCCCGCACCGCAATGATCGACAGCCAGGTGCGCGTCAACGACGTCACCGACCGCCGGCTGATCGCCGCCATGATGGCCGTTCCGCGAGAGGTTTTCGTGGCCCCAGCCAAACGCGCCTCGGCTTATGCCGACCTTGCCGTCGAAACCCGCCCCGGCCGCTGGATGGCCGCCGCGCGCGATTTCTCCAAGCTGATCAACATCACTGCCATCCGCCCGGAAGACCGCGTTCTCGATATCGCGCCGGGAACCGGCTATTCGAGCGCCGTGCTGTCGCGCCTGGCCGCTTCGGTGGTTGCGCTGGAGGAAGATGAAGCCGCTGCGAAGCTGCTTCGCGATGGACTCGCCGCGGCGAATGCAACGGGCGTCGAGATCGTGACTGGGCCGCTGAAAGCCGGTTTCCCGAGCAAGGGTCCGTTCGACGTGATCATCGTGAACGGCGCCGTAGAAGAGGTGCCGGCCGCCTGGCTGGCGCAACTGGCCGAGGGGGGCAGGCTGGCAGTTCCGGTGGCCGAGGGCGGGGTCCGCCGCGCACGACTTTACACGGCCTCAGGCGGCAAGACGGCCTGGCGGACACCCTTTGACACGCCGTTCCCCGCGCTTCCGGGCTTTGAAAAAGCAGCGGAATTTCGCTTTTAGAGGGAATATCAACCTTTCAGGCGGCATTTTCCGGCACCGTTCCTAGCGCCGCCGCCGATGGATCATGCCAATGTTCAGAGGCGGTGGGCGTACACCTTGCACGGTTTACTCCGGGCAAGGTCAGTCTTGAGGTATTCGTCATGAGATTCCTGGCAGCCGCCCTGCTGATGTGTTCGGTCTCGGCGCCTGCGCTCGCGCAGGTCAGCCAGGACACGCTGGCCGAAGCGGTGGATTCCGCCGTCGGCAACAATCCGGAGCTGATGGCGCAAAGGAAGATCAGGGCCTTCGCCGACGAAAATCTGAACCAGGCGGAAGCCCAGATGGGTCCGCAGGTGAATCTCAACGGCACGATCGGCGGCGAATACACAACGGTTGGCCGGCAGGTGACATCCGCGTCCGGCAGCTTCCCTTATGATGGCGAACAGCAGCGCGCCACGCTTGGTCTCGAAGCGCGCCAGTCAATCTGGTCCGGCGGGTCGCTGACTGCACAACGCGACCAGGCGATCGCCGGCGTCAGCGCCGCGCAGGCCGACCTCATCGGCGCAGAACAGGGTCTCGTTCTCCAGGTGGTGACCGTGTTCATGGACGTCCGCCGCGCCGAGCGCGAAGTGGAAATCCGCGGCCGCAATGTGAGTTCGCTTGGCCAGCAGGTGAAGGCCGCCCGTGACCGCTTCGATGTGGGCGATGTGACCCGCACCGATGTGGCGCAGGCCGAAGCGCGCGAAGGCGCATCGAAAGCCGAGCTTGCCGCCGCCACTTCGCGTCGGGCCCGCGCCCGCGCCGATTACGAGCAGGTTGTCGGCCGTCCGCCGGTGCAGCTTGCCGCCCCACCGCCGGCCCCCGTGATGCCGGGCACGCTCGACGCGGCGATCGCCGTCGCGCGCGCCAACAATCCCTCCGTCGCCGCTGCTCGCGCCCGTGAGTCCCAGAGCGAACGGGGCGTTGATATCGCGCGTGGCCGCCTTGCGCCGCAGTTCGATCTGGTCGGCAATGCCGGCCTGGTCGAGTCGCGCCAGGACGACACGTTCCGTGACTCGAATGTCGGTCTCGTCGCCGAATTCCGCTTCCCGCTGTTCGACAGCGGCCTGCTGCAATCGCGCACCCGCGGCGCGCAGCTCGAGGCCGACCGCGCACGCTATGAACGCATGGGGATCGAGCGTGCAATCACCGCGCAGGTGACCGCGTCGTGGAACCAGCTGATCGCGGCGCGCGAGGAGATCGCCGCATCGGTCAGCCGCGTCGCCGCAGCTGAAATCGCGCTTGAAGGCGCCGAGCAGGAACTGGCCGTGGGCGAGCGGATCACGCTGGACGTGCTCGACCAGGAGCGCGAACTGCTGGAGGCCCAGCTGGGCCAGGTGGACGCGGAACGGGCCGCCTACATGGCGGCTCACGAACTGCTGGCCGCGATGGGCGAGCTGCGTCCGGAGCTGATTGCGGAACAATAGCCGCAGCGCTCTCCCGTTAACGAATTCCACACCATAGGACTGTCTATTCCTTAATGCATCGGGGCAGGTGAATCGCGCCGTCCCCGAGCCATTGGAATCAAGAGGACGGCCATGTCTGCCGAACAAGCTCAACGCGAGCCGACCATGGAGGAGATCCTCGCCTCCATCCGCCGGATCATTTCCGAGGAAGATCGCCCGGCCGACGCCGGCGGAGAGGTTCTCGACCTGCAGCCGCCGGCCCCGCCCGCCGTCGAAATGAAAGCGCCGCCGCGCCACGAGCCCGCGCCCGAGCCAGTGATCGCGCGTGCGCCGCCCCCGCGCATTTTCGACGAGCCGGATCCGCTGCCCTCGCGCGCGCTGGAAGACGATCTGATGGTCGTCGAGCACGAAGCCGAATACGAGCCGATGCCGGAACCCGAACCCGCTCCGCCCCCGAGACCTCAGGCAACAGCTCCGCAAGCCGAGTGGCGCCCGATGACCCAGGAAACGCTCACCAGCGAACCCGTCGCGCACCACGCCGCCGGCTCGCTATCGAAACTGATGGGCTCGATGCTCGTCTCATCCGGCGCGACGCTGGATGATGTCGTCCGTGAAATGATGAAGCCAATGCTGAAGGAGTGGCTGGACGCCAACCTGTCGGCGATCGTCGAGGCCGAAGTTGCAAAGGAGATCGATCGCATCCGCCGCATGGCTCGCTAGAGCCGCGGGGAACAGGCCGCATCGGCGGCATACAAGGACGTCGGACTGACCCAACAAACGACGCAACAGGGCGCACCTTAACCGGTGCGCCTTTTGCGTTTCGGGCATGCGGGTGCGGTCCCTGCCGCGGTGACGGCGGGTTGGGGTGGTAGGCGCGTGCGCTGGTCAGGCGGGCGCGGAGTTTGTCCTCCCCCGAGCGGGGGAGGAGCGGCGTGCAAGGTGCACGCAGCGAGCGCAGGTCAGGTGGGGGACGGTGTGTCCCCGTGTCCTGACGGTGCGTGTGGTGAGGGCGGTCCCCCACCTGAGCCCCGATGTTGCTCGCTCTGCACGCGTTGCGCCTCCCCCGTTCGGGGGAGGAGGGTTTGGGCGCGTTGCTGCAGCGACAGCGGTGGGATTCGATTCCCGCGATTGATTGCCGGACGTCGCCTGGGGCAGAGCGGAGATACCGGATCGCGTGTGCCAATCACGCTGTCCTGCTCTTCGCCACATCCCGAGCGTCATCGCGACGCCTTGCACGAGGCTCACGCACAGCATCAGCACCGCATCGATCCAGCGATCGAGAGGCGGCGGGGTTCCGAGTCCGTTTGATGCGGTGCGTGCTCGTGTCATGGAGCGAATTATACGGCCGCGGGGAATGGTGCTGGACAGAATATATTTCGCGATCTCTGTATCCCCCACTTTTTTGGCGTAGCGCGCTGAATTGCAAAGAAAGAGCGCGTTCCCCATCCCCCAAAAACGTGCGGGTTTCCGGCCGAAACGCTGGGCAGATGACAATAGTTCGGCGCCGCGTTATCCGCATCACATGATTGACGATCGCTTCGACCACAAATCCGCAGAACCCCGCCTTTACGAGGCCTGGGAAAGCTCTGGCGCGTTCAAGCCTTCGGGCGAGGGCGAGCCCTACGCCATCGTGATCCCGCCGCCGAACGTGACGGGCGTGCTGCACATGGGGCATGCGCTCAACAACACGCTGCAGGACGTGCTGATCCGCTATCACCGTATGCGTGGGTACAAGACGCTGTGGCAGCCGGGGACGGACCATGCCGGCATCGCGACGCAGATGGTCGTCGAGCGGCAGCTGGCGCAGGAAGGCAATGTCGGCCGCCGCGATCTCGGGCGCGACAAGTTCGTCGAGCGCGTCTGGCAGTGGAAAGAGAAATCCGGCGGGTCGATCACCAACCAGCTGAAGCGCCTCGGCGCGAGCTGTGACTGGAGCCGCGAGCGGTTCACGCTGGACGACGGGCTGAACAAGGCGGTGACGAAGGTGTTCGTCGAGCTGTTCCGCGAGGGGCTGATCTATCGCGACAAGCGCCTGGTGAATTGGGACCCGCATTTCCAGACGGCGATCTCGGATCTCGAAGTCGAGAACCGGGAAGTGAAGGGCCATTTCTGGCACTTCAAGTATCCGCTGGCCGACGGTGCGACGTACAAATATCCGACGCAGTTCGACGAGTTGGGCAAGCCGGTGGTGTTCGAGGGCCGCGACTACATCGTCGTGGCCACGACGCGGCCGGAGACGATGCTGGGCGACACGGGCGTGGCCGTGCATCCGGATGACGAGCGCTATCAGTCGCTGATCGGGCGGCTGGTGAGATTGCCGCTGACCGACCGGCTCGTGCCGATCGTGGCGGATGAGTATGCCGACCCGGCGCAGGGCTCGGGCGCGGTGAAGATCACGCCGGCGCACGACTTCAACGACTATCAGGTCGGCAAGCGCAACAAGCTCGACACGATCAACATCTTCACCGACACGGCGCACCTCAACGACAACGTGCCGGACAAGTATCGCGGGCATGAGCGCTTCGCGGCGCGCAAGATGGTCGTCGCCGACATGGAGGCCGAAGGCTTCCTCCTGCAGATCGAAGACAAGACGATCATGCAGCCGTTTGGGGATCGCTCGGGCGTGGTGGTCGAGCCGTATCTGACGGACCAGTGGTATGTCGACGCGGCGTCGCTGGCGAAGCCGGCGATTGCGGCCGTCGAAAGCGGGCAGACGAAGTTCGTGCCCGAGAACTGGTCGAAGACGTATTATGAGTGGATGCGGAATATCGAGCCCTGGTGCGTGAGCCGCCAACTCTGGTGGGGGCACCGGATTCCGGCGTGGTATGGTCCCGAGATTGAGAAGGGCACGAACAAGCTTCTGCTGGGACGCCCCAAGGCTTTCGTTGCACCGACTGTTGAAGAAGCACTTAGCCAAGCGCGTGAGTATTACGGCGCGCTGGTCAAAGTTGAAATTGCTGCCCAGCAACCTGAAGGCTTCCAATACGAACACGCTGGCGGCGATGTCGTCACGTACGTCGCCATGGGAAGGGATCAAGACGTCCTCGACACCTGGTTCTCATCCGCGCTGTGGCCGTTCTCGACGCAGGGTTGGCCGGAGCGGGATCCGACGGCGGAGGGATTCTATCCCGGCGCCGTGTTGGTCACGGCGTTCGACATCATCTTCTTCTGGGTCGCCCGCATGATGATGCAGGGCATCCACTTCATGGGCGAGGTTCCGTTCAAGGACGTCTACATCCACGCGCTCGTCCGCGACGAGAAGGGGCGCAAGATGTCGAAGTCGCTTGGCAACGCCATCGATCCGCTGGAGCTGGTGGACGAGTTTGGCGCCGATGCGCTGCGCATGACACTGGCCGCGATGGCGGCGCAGGGGCGCGACATCAAGCTGGCGAAGGCCCGCGTCGAGGGCTATCGCAATTTCTCGACCAAGCTGTGGAACGCCACCAAGTTCGCGCAGATGAATGGCTGCGCGCTGGTCGAAGGGTTCGATCCTTCGTCCGTGAAGCACACGCTGAACAAGTGGATCGTCTCGGAGGCCGTGCGCACGACGAAAGCCGTGGAGCAGGGCATTGCGACCTATCGCTTCAACGAGGCGGCGGGCGCGATCTATGGCTATGTCTGGAACGTGTTCTGCGACTGGTATATCGAGCTGACCAAGCCGATCTTCATGGGCTCGGACGAGGCCACGAAAACCGAAACGCGCGCCACGGCGGCGTGGGCGCTCGACCAGATCGTGCACCTGCTGCACCCGTTCATGCCGTACATCACGGAAGAGCTGTTCCAGGAATTCGGGAAGCCGATCGCTCGCAAGGGCCTGCTGATCTCGGAGGCGTGGCCCGCGCTCGATGAATCGCTGATCGACGCAAAGGCCAATGCGGAAGTCGAATGGGTGATCCGCCTGATCACCTCGATCCGCTCGACACGCTCGGACCTCAACGTACCCGCGGGCGCGATGGCGCCGATGACGCTGGTGGGTGCGTCGGCCGAAACGCAGCAGCGGCTGGCGACATACCAGACGCTGATCGAACGCCTCGCACGGCTTGAGTCTGTCCAGCTTGCGGAGACGCCGCCCAAGGGCGCCGTGCGCATCGTGCTGGACGAGGCGACGGTATGCATCGACGTGGCGGCGCTGATCGACCTCAAGGCCGAGATCGCGCGCCTCGAGAAGGAGATCGCGCGCCTGAAGGGCGACATCACCGGCATCGACAAGAAGCTGTCGAACGAACAGTTCGTCGCGAAAGCGCCGCCGGAAGTCGTGGAAGAACAGCACGAACGGCGCGCGGCGGCGGAGGCGGCGGTGGTGAAGCTGGGCGATGCGCTGGTGCAGCTGAAGGCGGCTGCTTGATGGAGTCTGGCATGCGCACACTGATCCTTGGTCTGGTTTCCCTGCTCACGTCCGCCTGCACATCGATGGAGACACCTGTGGCCAAACCCGAATGGACCCTGCTGATCCATGGCGGCGCCGGTGTGATGCGGCGGGCGGAGATGACGCCGGAGATGGACGCGGAGTATCGCGCCGGTCTCGATGACGCGCTGGAGGCCGGCGCGCGCGTGCTGGCCAGCGGCGGCGCAGCGCTGGATGCGGTGCAGGCCGCGGTGATCGTGCTGGAGGACAACCCCAACTTCAACGCGGGTCGCGGCGCCGTGCTCATGCGCGAGGGCGTGGCGGAGCTGGACGCATCGATCATGGATGGCCGGGATCGGCGTGCGGGCGCCGTGGCGCAGGTGCGCACGGTGAAGAACCCCATCCGCGCGGCGCGCCATGTGATGGACAAGACCGGCCGGGTGATGTTCGCGGGGCCGGATGTGGACGAGATGGCGAAGGCGGCGGGGCTGGAGATCGTGCCGCCGGAGTATTTCATCACGCCGCGCCGTCTCGAAGCGCTCAAGCGTGCGATGGCCGGGACGTTCCACCCGATGGACCGCTATGGCACCGTCGGCGCCGTGGCGATGGATCGCGCGGGTAATCTCGCGGCGGCGACCTCGACTGGCGGCATGAACGCCAAGCCGCCGGGCCGCGTCGGGGACGCGCCAATCATCGGCGCGGGCACCTATGCGGACAACGCCTCGTGCGCCGTCTCGGCCACGGGCGATGGCGAATACTTTATCCGCGCCAGCGTCGCCCGCATGATCTGCGCGCGCGTGGCGATGCAGGATATGTCGGCGGAACAGGCCGCGCAGGCGACGCTGGACGAGGTGAAGGCGCTTGGCGGCACGGGCGGCGTGATCGTACTGGGGCGTGACGGGTCGATCGCGCTGAGCATGAACACCGAGGGCATGTTCCGCGGCCGCGTGGATGCAAGCGGCGCGCGCGAGGTGGCGATCTACGCGGACGAGTGACGTGATCGGGACATGAACCTTCCCCTTGAGGATTTCATATTCAGCAATCCGGACTGGGTAAGCCTGCCGATCCGCGTCTGGGTCGGCGGCCTGTTCCTGATCCTGTTTCTGCTGTCGCTGAGGTATGGGCCGTCAGGCGCGATCGAAGCGGTCAAGCGCATTCGCTGGGTGTTCCTCGTGACGCTGGTCGCCGTCGTAGCGTGGGGCATCTATGGTTCCATCGTGTTGAACCCGTCGCCGCCGCTTGGCTGAACAGAGCTTGTGAGCATATGCTCGCGGGCGCATGATGGCCCTCGGTCCGGAGACTCCCATGCATAAACGCAAGCTCGGAAATTCAGGCCTCGACATTGCACCGCTGGTGCTCGGCGGAAACGTGTTCGGCTGGACGGCTGACAGGGATGCGTCGTTCGCTGTGCTCGATGCGTTTGTCGGCGCAGGCTTCAACGCGGTAGACACGGCGGATGTCTATTCGCGCTGGGCGCCGGGGCATCAGGGCGGCGAGTCCGAAACCGTGATCGGCGACTGGATGAAGGCGCGCGGCAATCGCGACAAGGTGGTGCTGATCACCAAGGTCGGTAGCGAGATGCCGGCGGGCAAGGGTCTCAAGGCGGCCTACATTCAAAATGCGTGCGAGGCGTCGCTGAAGCGGCTGCAGACGGATCACATCGATCTCTACTTCTCGCACTTCCCCGACAAGGAGACGCCGATCGCGGAGACGCTGGAAGCGCACGAGCGCCTGATCGAGCAGGGCAAGGTGCGGGCGGTCGGCGGCTCGAACTATGATGCGGCGGGGCTGACAGCCGCGATGGAGGCCGGCGATGGCAAGACGCATGCGCGGTACACCGTGCTTCAGCCGCACTACAATCTCCTGGTGCGCGACCAGTATGAGGGTGCGCTGGAGAACATCTGTGTGAGTGAGAGTCTGGGCGTCATTCCCTATTTTGCGCTGGCGAGCGGATTCCTGACGGGCAAGTACCGGACAGAAGGCGATCTCAAGAAGTCGGCGCGCGGAGGGCGAATGAAGGACCTGCTGCAGGGGCGCGGGCAGGCGTTGCTGGCGGCGATGGATATCGTTGCAGCCCGCCACACGACAACAGGTGGGCGGGCGACGCTGGCGCAGGTGGCGCTCGCCTGGCTGATGGCGCGGCCGAGCATCACGGCGCCAATCGCGTCCGCGACCAGAGTTGCCCAGCTCACCGAGCTGACGCGGGCGGTGGAGATCAAGCTGACGGCGGAAGATATCCGGGAGCTTGACCTGTGATCCTCACCCGCTTCATCGCCTTGCGGGCGCTGGACCTGCTGCGCCCGGTCGCGTGGCTTGCGCTGCGACTTTATCTTGGCTGGTTCCTGATCGTCGGGGTGTGGGACAATGTTTCCTCGCCGGAGCGGATGGCGGAGTTCGAGGCTTTCCTGCGCGGACTGAACTGTCCGATGCCAGAGATCGCCGCGCCCGTGTCGGTGTGGGCGCAGCTGGCGATCGGCACGCTGCTGATCCCGGGATTGTTCACGCGCCTTGCCGGCCTGCTGCTGATGGTGAACTTTATCGTGGCGGTCCTGCTGTTCATCGGCGCCGGGATGAATGAACGGCAGATCTACGAGCCTGCGATTCTGATCTTTGTCGGCGCCCTGCTGGCGACGCATGGCGCCGGATCACTGTCGCTGGACCGTCTGCTGCTGCGTGACTGAAAACAATCGAAGGGATGCCCGATGGACCTGCTGATCAAGAAAAGCGCGCTGGCGGAATCGAAGCTGGCCGATGCGCCACTCGCGCCGCTGGGCGATGGCGAAGCGCGCATGCGGGTGGACCTGTTCTCGCTCACCGCCAATAATGTCACCTACGGCGCGATGGGCGACTTCCTGAAATACTGGAGTTTCTTCCCGAGCGAAGACGCCGGCTGGGGCCGTGTGCCGGTGTGGGGCTTTGCGACCGCAATCGAGAGCAGGTCGCCGTCGGTCGCCGTGGGCGAGCGCGTCTATGGCTACCTGCCGATGTCGGACACGTTCACGCTGACGCCAGGTGAGCGCAAGCACGGCAGTTTCGCCGAGACGGCGCCGCATCGCGCTGGCCTTGCGCCGGTCTACAACAGCTATGTGCTCAATGCGGGTGATGCGCTCTACAGTGCGGATACCGAAGCGCTGCAGGTTCTGTTCCGTCCGCTGTTCACGACGTCGTTCCTCATCGACGACTTCGTTGCCGATGAAGGCTATTTCGGCGCGAAGCAGGTGATCTTCTCCAGCGCGTCGGCCAAGAC
>JANOKS010000011.1:0-6280 GCA_031419455.1 Alphaproteobacteria bacterium | reverse complement strand
CGCCGACGCGGTTCTCCCCCGATGATCTCCACGCCGCCTCCCTTAGCGACTAGCTTGGAGACCTACTCTCTAAACTAGTCGCAGCGGCCATCCTCGGGATCAGCTCAAGCCGCGCAAGGCGGCCCTCGGCGTAGGCGTACTACGCATGCGGGTACGCATGCGGTGAAGGCCGCGGCCAAGAACGCCGAGGCGGGGCATGAGGGCTAATTCGGCTTTTTGTATTTTGGGATGGGCATAGCGTGGGGCTGGTACATGATCTCGCCCAATTTCGCCGACGTGTGGGACGACGAGGTCGAGAACAAGGCCGCCGCCTACGAGGCGGATGATCTCATCAAGGTCGCCGTGCTCATGACGGACGGCGAGTTCAACCATGAGAGCTGCTACGGCATCGATCGATCTCTGTTCCCTTCGTCGTTCACGTCGTCCAATTGCGACACTAGAGATGAGTTCGCGCAAGCTGCCGAAATCTGTGACGCAATGAAGGCAGCAGGCATCACGGTCTACACTGTCGGACTTGAGCTCAACATGTCGCTCAATGGCGACGAATTCCTGACCGACTGCGCATCCAATCCGCAATACGCCCATCTGGCGTCGGACGTGGCCGAGCTGGAGGTCGCCTTCAAGAAGATCGCCCAGTCGATCTCGCGGCTGCGTATCTCAAGATAACGCGACGCCTGTTGTGACCAAACGGAAGGGCCCGCCGGTAACGGTGGGCTTTTTCCGTTTCTCGGAAAGCATGGCAGCGCTTGCTGTTGGTGGGCCGCCCGCGGATGACAGGTCTGCGCCAATAGCTGCCAGCATTACCCAGATGCCGATAAGCGCGAACAGGACGGCCGCACAAAGCCGCACGGATCTCAATGGAACGATCCTAGTGACCGTCTCGCCAAGCAATACCGCCGGAACATTGGCGAGCATCATGCCATCGTCGTGCCGATGGTGACGAACACGATGCTTTTGAATTGGGCGGCCAACAATGACGTGGCGATCTGCGTTTTGTCGCCGATCTCAACAAAAAAGAAAGCGTCCAATGTCGTGAAGAAGATGCCGCCCCTGGATTTGTCTACGGGGCGCTGTCAGGTTAGCGCCATAATTCGACTAACGCTCGTTGAATGGCGGATACGGGCGAGCCAGGTCAGGCTCAAACATCGGTACTTTCTCTCGACGCGAGAGGCGTGTTTCGCATAGGTTCAGCGATTGTGTTCTTAACCTCACAGCGCCATCGAAAGACGTTTTTTGAGGTCACGCTGCCCGCGAAGCAGGAGGCCGCGTCTTCCATAGCGACGCAACGATGGCCCCGCCAACCAGGACAAGAGTTGCCAGCAGCGACCAGTGAGCTTCGAGGTAAGGCACAAGTTGCAACTCCTTGTGCAGGCCGAAATTCCAGATGATCTTGCCGCCGATCAATACCAGCACCGCGGCGAGACCTGCTTTGAGATAGACGAACCGGTTGGCTGCAGCAGCGAGCATGAAGTACATCGAGCGCAGTCCGAGGATCGCGAAAATGTTGGACGTATAGACGATGAAGGGATCACGCGTGACGGCAAAGATCGCCGGGACGCTGTCAATCGCGAATACGATATCGACCAACTCCACGGTCAACAGGGCGAGGAAGAGCGGTGTCGCGTGAAGCACAGCCTTGCCTGCCGGGTTGGGCGCGCGAACGAAAAAGTTGTGGTTCCGAATTTCCTTCGTAACCGGCACGAAGCGCTCAACGAACCGCACGATCTTGCTGGCGTCGGGTGCGTGGCTGGCCGCCCCCATGGACCGTAGCATCTTCCAGCCGCTGATGATCAGGACCGCTGCGAAGATAAACAATACCCAGGTGAGTTCGTTGACGATCGCTGAACCGAGCCCGATGAAGATCGCTCGAAAAACGATAGCGCCGATGATACCCCAGAAAAGAACTCGGTGTTGATACGCAGGCGGCACGGCGAAGAATGCGAACACCATCGAGATGACAAAAATGTTGTCGAAGGCGAGGGCAGTCTCCAGCAGATAACCGGTGACGTATTGCACAGTCGCCTGGGCGTTTAGGTCACCTGTGCCGGAATAAAATGCGGGGTCCGGCTCGTACAGAAAATAGACATAGCCAGCGAACAACAGAGCGCATGTGGCGAACGCGCCCCACATCATCGCACTTCGCGCGGGTGAGATCACACCGTCATGAGTGTTGATAACACCGAGATCAAGCCAGAGGACCAGGCCGACAAACGATAGAAAAGCAGCCCAGAGCCAGAGGGGCTGGCCGGCGAATTCTGCGAAGACGTCGAACGACATGATGTAAACCCTCGGCGCAAGCATCGCAGCCCGTGGGCCGAGCTCGGCTTGCTGCAATGCTGTAGATCACGCCAACACACGGAGCATGTCGGCATGATCGAAAATGTCTGCTTCAGGGATGATCGTGTGACTGGCGCCGACACCACAAAATTCCGGCGCCATCGCTTCACCACTAAAAGTCAAAGATATCCATAAACCGCGAGCGTCGCTTTCCGCCACCGCGACCGTGACGATCGAAATCATCGTCGTCGCCGTGCTGGTGGTCGCCGCTGCGAGACCGTTCTATGTTGGTTTCCGTGGCTTCGTCGCTGACCAAAGTGATAAGTTTCTCAAGCTCGCCCTTGTCGAGCCAGACGCCGCCCGTTGTCGGACAGACATCCAGCTCGATGCCGTAGCGGCGAATCTGCCGCATCGCTGAGCCATCAATCGGAGATGTCAAAAGGGGCATGATGATCTCCTAGGCGTCGCTGTTGAGTAGAGCGCGCAGGCTTGGCCGCCGGACGCCATTGATAATGGCCCCTGCGATAAGGCCTCGCGTCCATCCTCCAGAACGCTTCTCATTCTGTCTTTGATGGACAGCTTCAGACGTTTGAGTTCGCCGATCAGAACCCAATCGGGCTGCCGCGACCGTTCTGCGAGGTCAATTTTTTCCTGCACCTGCTGGTGCATCTGCGATAGCGCGCGATAATACCTTCCAGACATGCATGACTCCTCTCGTTCAACTTGCGGGAGCGCGATGGTGTCTAGGATCAAGCGTCCGAGCCAACATCGGGATGCTCCCCGATGCGGTCCGACATCGCAGATGATCAGCAATCGCTTCTCACCAGCCAGAGGGGCCCGGTCCGCTTCATGATAATGTCTACGGCCCCTGAGATCTTCAATGGGAGAGTTGAACGTTTCGATTCACAAAAGCGCGATGCGGAGAGCAGCGACACCAGGCCCCTTGTTAGCGAGAGTCATCAGGCCGTGGCGAAGCGATAAGAAGTGCGCGAGTTTCGCGGAGAGGTTTGTCGAGGGCGTTCGCACATCAGATGCATCGCGACGAGACGTCAGCCACGCCGGCATATCGTTTGCGCATCTTAACTTTGCGATGAGCGTTGCCTCGCGCGGCCTAGCCTTTATTGCGCCTGGTGCGCCAGCAAAGCGCCGCCGCAACGCTTCGATGCAGGCGGGCCAGTCTGTCGAGATTAAACTGTGCAGTTGCGGCGGCCTGACCTCTGCTTCAATCCAGGGCGATGAAGCCGGGATAGCCTAACCCTGTGCGTCCCCGACACTGTAGGACAAGCCAAGCAGGGCGTGCGCATTGGACACAAAATTCGTGTCGCGCCCGACAACGTTGACGGCTTGAGGCGTCGGGCGCGACAGCGTAGGCGGGCCGGAGCCTGTGAAACCGCTAGAACGATCCAAACAGATTCACTCCAAGATTATCCCTTGTCACGTCGTTCGATAAGTTGATGTGCTGGTTCAGGTATCCACCTTCCATTCGAACCGTCGGCTGTACCTGCCAAGAGATGCCAAGGAAGAGACGGTTTTGGTCGAAACCATCCTCTTGCCCCCAACCGGTTTGATTTAGGCCGAAGAATATCTCGTTCGAAACGACAATTCCGAGGGGAGTGCCGTCGATCGGACGGCCGTAGCGCAGGAATTGACGCAGTCGCCAACCTGTATCGTCGCCTGCTTCCCTAAAGCGTTGCTCTAGGCGGGTGCGGCCTGTGAGTTTGCCGCCCGCAAAGTCAGCGATCTGGTAGACCGCCTGTTGCCACAGTCGACGCTCTTCTATGTCCCCCGTATCGCGGTGTTGAGTAACGCTCGCAATGCCAACGTACAGGTCCACCGTAGGGGACACGCGCCACCCTATGCCCGGTCGCACAATCGAGACGTCGATATCCTCTGCCCCATCCCGAAATCGAGCATGTCCATCCAACCAGACCAGCAACTTCGAATCCTTGATCGGGGTGCCGCTGAAAAAGACGCCTGCCCAGGACTGATCTGGCTCGGCGTACGCAATAGGTGCAACGCCGAGCGCCAGGATTGTCGCCGTAATGGCAGAGATGTTCCCGCTGCGCACCGTCATCTTTCCACCGTATGCTGTACGCCAAGGGAAGGGTGCTGCGAGAGGCAAATGGCTCGGCATTGCGACGGCGCCCGCCCCTCGAACAACCAAGTACAAATTTAGCCTGGCTTGTACGGCAGCGAAGAATGGTGAAGCACGATGCGGAGGACGCCATCCTTGTCACGCTTGTAGCCCCAGGTTTTGTCCACGGTGGTGACATTGCCATCGCGATCCGTCATGTGAACATTCCCCATCGAAATCGCGATATCATTATCGATAAAGATGGCGGCGTTCTCGATCTTAACGGCACGCCAGTGCTTTAATGCGAACCCACTGTCTCCTGGGAATTTGGAATTGTGTCCGACGAAATAGGCGAGAGCACCTTCCCGCGTCGTACGAAACGTTTGTGGCGTCGTTGTAAGGGTCGGCTTGAAAAGCACAGGCCCCAAAACGTAGCCATAAGCCGTGTCGAGAACCGTTTCAGCTGTCCGCGTCGCAGCTTCAAGGCCGCCATTGTCATAGGTGGTCGAAATGCTGACGAGCGCCGCGCCCCACGCGTTTTGTGCAGCGATCACCTCATCGCGTGAGATTGCAGCCTGTGAGGCTTGCGGGGCCATCGTACCGGAGGGCGAGGTCGTAGCCGTCGAGGCGCATGCGCCAAGACCGATGGCGGAAGCCAACAGAAGGACGGGGAGCTGGCCCATTAAGCTGCGTTTCATAGGGTCGATCTCTTTCGGCGTTGATAATGGAGACGGTCCTACTGACCATCACTAATAGTGTCCAATCGATTGTTGCCGACGTTTTGATAGCGTATGCCTATCAGATCATGAGCGCGCCTCGATTGACGGAGTTTCACCATGCCCACTTTGCGAAGGCTCGAGTACCTTATCGCTATCTGTGAGCATCGAAACTTTCACAGGGCTGCAAAGGCAGCCCACGTCTCGCAACCGACCCTAAGCCAGCAGCTCAAACTGCTCGAAGATGAATTGGGTGTGACGCTCATAGATAGGAGCCTTGCTGGCGGCGAATTGACCCCGATCGGTCGGGACATATACGAGCGCGCCAGACGCATCATCAGAGAGGTCGACGATCTCAAGCGTACAGCGTTTGTCGCGCGAACGGGCGGTGAGGTCGGCATTCTTCGGTTCGGGGTCAGCCCAACGATAGGTCCGTATCTGCTCCCCGAGATCGTCGCCGAACTTTACGCTGAAATGCCGGGACTGACGTTTCACATCCGTGAAGGGATACCCGACGAGCAGGTCGGGGAGCTCACAAACGGGGCTATCGACCTCCTTCTTGCGCCGCTGCCGCTCCTTTCCGCCGAAGTGCACACGGAACAGCTCTTCGAGGAGCCGCTGCGGATTGTCGCTTCCGTTGATCACCCGCTGACGAAGCGCAGACGGCTTGAGATCGCGGATCTTGCTAATCATGGCGTGCTGAATCTGGACTCGCGCCACCATCTGTCTCGGCAACTAACCGTCATATGCGATGCGCTGAAAATGCAATTGCTGCGGAACTACGAGGGGACGAGCCTGGACAGCCTGTATCAGATGGCCGCAAGTGGTCTTGGGCTTGCGGTCCTCCCCGAGCTTTACCTGAAATCTAGCGCGGGCGCGGTTGGCGGCGTACGCGTATTGAACGTTCGTGGTTACGAGATGAGCCGGCAGATCGGGCTGCTGTGGCGTAAGGAGGCACCATACCACGACACATGCTTTCAGGTAGCCAAGCGCATTCGTGCGCGGGGATTAAAGTTGCTTCGCGGTCGTTAACCTTGTGTCGTACAGAAAGAATGATGTGTTGTGGCTTGAACGTAAGCATGCGGTGAGAGCCGCGGCGTCACCTGGTTCGCTGGTTGCGGAGCAGGAGTACGTTCGGGTTGTCCTCGTGGTACTGGAGGAGCTCCCTTAGCCTTTCGATGCCGTCAGGTGTGAACGCCAGGGTTTCCTTGTC
>JANOKS010000010.1:0-12071 GCA_031419455.1 Alphaproteobacteria bacterium | reverse complement strand
TCCCACATGTCGGGCGGCAGGTTGCGCGTCGCCTCTGCGTCCTCGATCTCGAAATGCAGCTGGTCGTCGCACATGAGGGTTGCGTCCATCATCGCCATGTCGATGTGCTGGCCCAGCCCGGTGCGCGCGCGCATGATCACGGCGGACAGCAGGGCAACGAGGCCGTGCAGGCCGGCGTTCGTATCCGCCACCGACAGCGGAAGATCGAGCTGCACGCCCTTCATCCGCGCCGTGCGGTCGATCAGGCCAAGCTCTGCGTGCACGATGGGCGCATAGGCCGGGCGCTGCGATTCCGGGCCGTCGCGGCCGAAGCCGGAGATCGACAGCATGATGAGCTTCGGGTTGGCGGCCGCCAGCGTCTCATAGCCGATGCCTAGTCGCGGCATCACGTCGGGCCGGAAATTCTCGACCAGCACATCCGCCTGTCTCACCAGCGCCAGCACAAGCGCCTGCGCTCCGGTCGCGCGTAGATCGATCGCGATGCTCCGCTTTCCGGCGTTGACCATGTTGAAATAGCCGGAGACGCCCGCGGCGATCTTTCCCCACAGGCGGCTGGTGTCGCCCTCGGGCGGCTCGATCTTCACCACCTCGGCGCCGAGATCGCTCAGCATGCGCCCCGCGAAGGGCCCCGCCAGCACGCGTGAGAAGTCGAGGACTTTCAGCCCTTCCAGCGGATAGCCAGCGCCTGCCGCCATGATCGTGCAACTCCCTCGCGAATGCGCGCGACACTAGGGTGGCGCAACCGTCCGCGTAAAGCGCGGATCAGCGCCTGTCGTCGCGATCATGCGGCGCGCGCACGGCGGCTTCATTGCTGCGCCAGTCGGGCCCGTGGATTTTGGTGACGACGCGCCGGCGGCCGTCCTCCATGCGTTCGACCCAGGCGAGTGCGCGATAGGGCGCCGCTCTGCCGGGAAGGTCGAAGACGTGGACGACGCGCTCCTCTGGCCGCCCGCCCGGGCGGTCGATCAGGACGTGAACCTCGTCTGCGCGCGTGGGTTTCAGCCCGTGCCGATGCTCGACCAGGGCAGCGAGGTCAGTTTTTGATGGTTCGCTCATGGGCGTCCTCCGTCGAGGCAGCATGCGCCGGGTCGCCTCGCTTCGCAAAGGCCGGGCGCACATGTGCGCGCAACGCTTTCGAGCTTTTCAGACCCGCCATTGCCTCCTAGTCTTGCCCGGCAACGAAATCTGCAGGAGGTGACCGGATCGCCGATGAGCAACCGCAAGGACAGACGCCGCGCCGCCGCCGCGCGAAAACACTCCGGCCGCATGACGCCCACCGAGCGCGCCCAGCTCTGGACGCGCATCGCTGTGGTGATCGGCGCAGCCATCGCGGCGGTCGTGCTGCTGATGCTGACGATGCCGCGAGGGTTGTAGGCTCGGCCCGAAGCTGTGCGCGCTTAGGCCGGTCTTGCACATGGCGCCAAATGGGCGTTGAAGCGTTGAGGGTTGCGTCGCACGCGCACGTAGGGCTGTGGGGGGAGCGTCTGCGGGTTCGATCCCGGAGTCGGCTATGCAGATCGTTGTAAAGGCGGTTGACGCGAAAGGAAACGCGATCGCGACGGAGCCGCTTACGCGGAAAAGCGCGGTGATGAAACTCTGGGAGCTGAAGACGTCTGGCTGTACAGGGATACGGTCATTCGACGCCACGACGAATGAACCCGTCGATCTTCTGCAGCACCCGGATGACGAAGCGGCCTCGTAGCTGGCCCTTGATGCAGATGATGTGGCGGGCAATGAGCGCCGCCGCGTCAGACCGGCATTCGCATGATTTCCTGGTAGGCCTTGATGACTTCGTCGCGGACGGCGATCACGGTTTCCAGCGTTGCTTCCGCCGCCGCTACCGCCGTCACCACATCGACCAGGTCGCCGCGGCCCATTGCGGCGTTCGTCACCGCGGTTTCGGCCGCATTGCCGGCGCCGCTGACCGCGCTGACCGCCGAGTTGAGCATCTTGCCGAAGTCGGGGCCCTCGATGCCGCCGGACTCCTTGCCGCCGGCCATGCCGCCGATCGACATATCGCCAAGTGTCTGGGCGACGCCGCCATAGGCCTTGACTGCTGAGAGACCGAGATCGGACATTGCGCGCTACCTCACGCTTTCAGCAGCGAGACGACGCCGAGCATCATCGCCCGGCTCGACTCGATGACGTTGAGGTTGGCTTCGTAGGCGCGCTGCGCCTCGCGCAGGTCGGCCATTTCAATCAAGGACGAAACATTGGACGTCTTCACATAGCCGTTCTCGTCGGCGGCCGGATGGGAGGGATCGAACTTCAGCTGGAAGGGCGACATGTCCATCCGTGAGCCGGTGACCTTCACCGTGTCGGCGCCGATCTCGCGATCGTAGAGCGTGCGGAACACCGGCGCTTTCCGTCGATAGGGATCGCCGCCGGGCGTGTTCGCAGTGGCGTCCGCGTTGGCGAGATTTTCCGCAGCGATGCGGATACGCACGGTCTGCGCGCGCAGGCCCGTCGCGGCCGCGCCCATGGCGGACATGAGGTCGGATGACATGTGTTGCGTCTCCTCGAGACGTCAGAAGCTCACCGTCCAGGTGCGCGCGACGCCAGCCTCAGCAGGCCCAGACTCTTCTGGTACAGGCCAACCATGGTCTCGAAATCCATTCGGGTTTCGGCGATCTTCATCATCTGCTCCTCGACCACCACGGCGTTGCCGTCGAGCGTGGTCTCGGAGTCAGGGGATTTCTGGACGGAAAAGGCGGGCGCGCCGGAGCCATGGTTCGGCGCCATGTGGCCGGCCTGCGTGGCGACCATCGCTGTGCCCCCCGGCCCCGAAGACTTTCCGGCCATGCGTTGCAGCGTTGCAGCAAAAGCCTGCTGGTCGATGTCGCCGGGCACGTATCCCGGCGTCGACACGTTGGCGACGTTCTGCGCGATGACCTTCTGACGCTCGCCCAGCATCTGCATGCGGGACTTCATCAGCTGGAAAACCGAGATCTGCGTCGGGTCCGACATGCTCATTTCCGCTTGGCGCCGGTCCCTCGGGACACGCCCATCGCCCGGCAGAATTTACCGCTTTGCTTAAGGCCGTCTTAAAGGCCGCGGCCCGGCGTTAACCTGTCGTTTACCGGCATTTCCGATGCATTAACCAACAAACCGGCCGCGCGGCCGTCAGCTGGCTGTCCACCCATGGACTTTCTCTCCGCCATCAAGGCCATCGCCGCCCTTGCCTTCGTGCTCGGCCTGCTGCTGGGCGGCACGTGGCTGTTGCGCAAGTATGGCGGGCGCATCGGCCTCAAGACGGGCGCGGTGAGTCACGATCTGAAAGTGGTCGAGTGGCGCTCGCTCGACATGCGGCGCAAGCTCGTCGTCGTGCGCTGGGGCGACACGGAACATCTTCTCTCCACCGCGCCAAGCGGCGACGTTCTGATCGCCTCGCGCGATGCGCCGGCGCCGTTCAAGCCGATCGCGCCGGATGAGCCCAGGCCCGGCGAGCCGAAACGATGATCGCGCGGCTGCTCCGACTTGCGCCAGCGCTGCTGCTCGCGCTCATAGTTGCGCCCGAGGCGCTGCCGCAGACCGTGTCCGTCGATCTCGGCACCGGGCAGGGGCTGACGTCGGGCATCGTCCAGCTGATCGCGGCGATCACGGTTCTGTCGCTGGCGCCGTCCATTCTTGTAATGACCACGTCCTTCGTGCGCATCGTCATCGTGCTGTCGCTGGTGCGGACCGCCATCGGCCTGCAGAACGCGCCGCCCAATTCGGTGATCATCTCGCTGGCGCTGTTCCTCACCGCCTTCGTCATGGCGCCGACATTCATGGCGTCCTACGAGGCCGGTATCCAGCCCTACATGGCCGAGGCGATCACGCTGGAGGAGGCGATCCCGCGCACGCTGGGCCCGATCCAGCAATTCATGGGCGCGCACGTCAACGAGGCGGACGTCGCCATGTTCGCCGGCATGGCCAACATCCAGAATCTCAGCAGCGCTGCGGATGCGCCATTCCACGTGCTCGCCCCGGCCTTCATGATTTCGGAGCTGAAGCGCGCGTTCGAGATCGGATTCATGATCTTCCTGCCATTCCTGGTGATCGACCTCGTTGTCTCGTCCATCCTGATGGCGATGGGGATGATGATGCTGCCGCCGGTCACCATCTCGCTGCCGTTCAAGCTGATCTTTTTCGTGCTGGTGGATGGCTGGCGGATGCTGTCCGGGGCGCTGGTGGAAAGCTTCATGCAATCCCCGCCCAGCTGACGCCGGGCGGGGATCTACCTTTACATGATCTTGAACCGCACGAACGCCAACGCGCCTGTGGGGTCGCCATCGTAGAGCGGCGACAGTGCGTCGCTGACCCAGTTCTGCGTGGCTGACGCGCCGACGGCCATCACGAGATTGTCCGACAGGCGGAAGTCGCGCGAGACGCCGATCGTTGCGCGCGCCACTTCCTCGATGGGGCCATGGTGGATCAGGCCAAGTTCGTCCGTCTCGATGGCCTCGACGCGCGAGAACAGCGTCCAGTCGGGGTTGAGCTGCAGCGCCGCTTCCCCCAGCCAGGCATCGAGGACGACGCCCTCGCTGTTGTCCTTGCGTGCAAAGGCGCCGCTCAGCGACAGCGTCTTGTCGCCGAAGCTCTGCGTGTAGAGCGCGCTGGCCGACCATTTGACGACGTCGACATCCGGTTCAAGCTGCTCTGGCGAGGTAACGTCAGCCCAGCTTGCCTGCAGGGCGAGGTTGTCGCTGGGATTCCACGACAGGCGCACCGCCGTTGAATCCAGTTCGCCGGTCTCGATGTCGTAGCGGTCCTGGTCGGACTCGCGTCCGCGGAAGCGTGAGGCTTCGATCTTGATCCCGCCATTCACATAGCCTGCGGTCAGCACGCCATACGAGATGTGCGTCGAGTCGAGCCAGTGGTGGGTGATCGGCGCTTCCGGGTTCGGCTCGGCGGCGGGGCGATGCATGAAGGCTGGCGGCCCGAAGGCGGGCTCGCCCGGCAGGCCTGCATAAACGAACACGCTTTGGCCCTGGCCCAGCTGGCGCGAATAGCTCGCCGACAGTTCCATGAACAGGTCGTGCGGATGCTGGCGGTCCACCAGCGTCTCGACGCCGTCCGCGGTCTCTCCCGCGGCGAGTAGCAGGGGATAGCCGCGGTCGCCCATCAGCGGATCGGGGCTGATCGCGCCGCGGAACTGGAGCGCGCTTCCGTCATCGAAACGCCGTTGCGCCGTGCCCATCAGCATGCCGGCGACAAAGCCCTTGTCGTCTCCGCGCGGGCCGTTCTGCGAGGTGTAGACGAAGTCGATATTGCCATGCGCCATCAGCATCCAGTCGCCAGCCTCGCTCATCACCATGTGATGCGGCGCAGCGGCGGGGCGCCACGCCGTGCCGCTGGCGTCGCGCGACATGTCGTAGTCGCCCAGGGCGCTCTTCATGGCATGGCCGGAATGATCGGCTGGTGCGGGTGGAGCCGAAGCATCGTGCGACATGTGTTCCGCGCCGTGCCCAGTGGCGTGGCCCCCATGTTCGGCTGGCTGCTGGCTGTCGGCGCGACCCGTGTGCACACGGGAGTCGTCCTGCGGCCTGGGCGCTTTGGGCGGTTCTGCCTGTGTGGTCGCGGGCTGTCCCGCGTGGCTGGAGTGATCTGAATGGTCGGGGGTCTGCGCCATCGCGGACGGCGCGAGAAGGATCGCCGAAGCGATCAATATGAGACGTGACATGGGGAGAAGTCCTGAACTGAATCCGGATGAACCCGGCCTCTGCGGGCCGGATGCGCGTATGGGTTCAGGTCAGGCGCGTGGTGGTCGCAGGTCCGGATCGGGCCGGCTGGAGGCGAAGCTGGCGGCTTCAGGCTGCAGCCAGGCGTAGGGCGCTGCATGACTGCTCGCGAGCGCGCCGGAAACATTCGTGAAACCGTTGAGCGCGGCGACGCATTCGCAGTGATCCGCGGTGTGCGAGGCGGGAGAATGGGCTGGCTGGTGATGCGCGACCTCAACCGCCTCGGCCGGTTCGTGGCAGGGAGCTGTGGCCTCGCTCGCCTCCGCAGCCTTCGCTTCTTGCGCAAGGCGTGCGCAGTGTTCGGCGGCGGCCTCCATCTGTCCGGTGAAGACAAAGGCCGTGACGAGCGCCAGCAGGATGCGGGTCAACTTCGAGAGCATGCTCCCTACTTCGTGGCGCTCGCCACGACTGTCAACCGGACTCATCATTCCGGAGCCTGAACCAGTGGCTCCGCGCTCCTGAGCTTGCCGCCCCTGGGTTCCGGCTCGCACGCTTGCGCGTGCGTCCGGAATGACAGTTCTAGGGTCATCCGCGCGGGATGCGGCCTTCGCCGTTGGGGCCGCCATTCGCAGCTGAGCGGACGGCGTTGATCACGGCCCGGACCTTCTGGCTCTGGACGCGATCAGAGGCTTTCGGCATCGCGGAATTGATCGCGATGACCAGATTGTCTTCCGGGAACACGTAGATGCCCTGACCGAAGATGCCGACTGCGTAATAGCCGCCGTCCATCGGCCACCAGAAATAGCCGTAGCTGGCGCCATCCGCGCGGGATTTTGGCGGCGCGTGGTTCTTGGTCGACTCATCGACCCAGCCCGGCGCGAGGATTTCCTTGCCGTCGATCCTGCCGCCGCCCAGCATGAACTGGCCGATGCGCCCATAGTCGCGGAGCGTCATGCTCATGCAGCAGCCGCCGCGATCAAGGCCGGCCTTGTCCTGCATCCAGATGCCGTCCTGTTCCATGCCAAAGGGCCCCCAGACTTTCTCGGAGGCGTATTGCGCCAGCGATTTGCCGGCGAGCGCGCGCACGAGGACCATGCCGGCGAGGTCGGTCTCGCCGGTCTTGTAGACCCACTCGACGCCGGGCTCGGTCTTCTTCGGCAGCTTCGCCATGTATTGCAGCAGCGGATTGTTCACGACCGGATGGCCGCCCATGAAGGGGGAGGCGCTTGCGCGGGCGACATCAGATTTCTGGCTGGCGTAGTTCTCGTCCCACTTCACGCCGGTCTGCATCGAGATCAGCTGGCGGATGCTGACGCCGTCATAGGCGGAGCCCTCCAGCTCGGGCAGGTAGCGCGTGACGGGCTCATGGACGGACTTGATCCACCCATCCTTGATCGCCGCGCCCATCAGGATCGCGGTCATCGACTTGGCGACCGAGAACGACGTCCAGCGGTCCTCGGGCTTGCGACCGAGCGCGTATTTCTCCAGCACGACTTCGCCATCCTTGATGGCGAGGAGGCCCGTGATGCGGTTGTCCTTCATGAAGGCGTCCATCGTGGATGAGCGCTTGTTGAAGGTGACTTTCGGATCGATCTGCTGCGCGGCCGCGGGAAGCGGGCTGACCTTGTCGCCCTTCCTGATGGTATCGACTGCGTAGACTTTCTCGATCGCCGGATAGCGTTCGAGCTGCTGCTTTTGCGTCCATGTCAGGATGGAGGGGACGGGCGGAGTGCTGATCGGCTTCTGGGCCAGCGCTGTGGGAGCAAGTGCGATGACAAGCGCGCCTGCAGCGATGGCCGGCAGGCGCCAGTAGTGTGTGATCATGATGTCCTCCACGCGAGTCGAATGCTTGTGGAGGTTAGAAAGTGAACGACGTAGCGTCCGTCAAGGGCTTACGCGCAACAGACAGAAGTGGCCTCACGACGTTGTGACGCTGTCGCGCGCTACAGCGAGGTCTGACCCGCGACGGCTTCCGGCCCGAGCTCCAGCTCGGTGCGGCCTGCGCGCGGCGAGGCCATTTCGGGCAGCTGGCAGATTACCGACGTACCAGCGCCGGGCGCCGACTTGATCTTCACGTCGCCGCCATGCAGCTCCACGAAGGAGCGCACGAGCGCAAGACCAAGGCCTGCGCCGCGGGTGTCGGAGATGAAACTGTCGAACACGCTCGACTGCCGGTCCGCCGCGATGCCCTTGCCATTGTCGGAGACGGCGAGGCGGATGATGTTCTCGCTCGGCACCGGCTTGGACGCCTCGATCTTGATGTGGCCGCCAGCGCCGGTGAACCGCAGGGCATTGGTCAGCAGATTGAACAGCACCTGCTTGATGCGGCGTTCGTCGGCGTGGATGTTGCCGATGCGGTCATCGCACAGGATCTCGACCCGCACCTTGGTGTTCTGGGCGGATGAAACGACGAGATCGACTGCGCCTTCCATGGCCGAGCGGAGCGAGAAGCTGGAAAGTTCGAGCTCCATCTTGCCCGCCTCGATCATGGCGAGGTCGAGGATGTTGTCGATCACCTTGGAGAGGTGGTCGGCGGCGGACAGGATCGAGTCGACCTGAACGCGCTGCTTGTCGCTCAGCGGTCCGGGCATTTCGCTCTCCAGCAGCTCGGCATAGCCGAGGATGGTCGTGAGCGGGGAGCGGAGCTGATAGGAGACGTTCTGCACGAACTCGTTCTTGAGCTTGTCGGCGGCCTGCAGCGCTTCGTTCTTGTCTTTCAGGGCCTGCTCCACCTTGCGTGCTGCGGTGACGTCCATGAAGGCGACCAGCGTTGCGCCGTTGGGCAGCGGCTGGGTGATCCAGGTGATGGTGCGGTCGTTGGATGTTCGCATCACGCCCTGCGCCTGCTGGCGGTAGTCGGGCGAGGGGTTGGTCACGCGGCTGCGGATCGTCGCCCACACATTCCTGTCGTGGAACATGCGCGCGCACTGACCGACCACGGCGTCGAAGTCCGGGCCATCGTTGAGGCCGTCGCCCTTCAACTCCCACAGCTCGGCGAAGGCGTCGTTGTGCAGGCGCAGGCGGCCATCGGCGCTGAACACCACCACGGCCTCACGCAGGTGGTCGAGCGTGGCTTTCTGGACGTTGATCAGGCGGTTGAACTCGGCCTTGAGCGAGACTTCGTCGGTGATGTCCTTGAACAGCAGCAGCACGCCGCCGAGCGGATGGCGCTGGCGGGTGACGCGCAGGATACGGCCGTCGGGCAGGTTCCAGAGGTCTTCCGTGAAGTCGACCTTTTCGCCCTGGTAATAGGCCAGCTCGTCGCGGCGCCATTTGCCGAAGTCGGGCTTGGCGGGAAGCTTCCGGCGCTCGCGCAGGCGGTCGAGGATCGAGCCATGATCCGGCTTGTCGAGCAGGTAGGCGGGGTCGATGTCCCACATCGCCTGGAAGGCGCGGTTGTTGAAGATGAGCTTGCGGTCGGCGCCGAAGATGGCGACGGCGTCGGCCACGTGGTTCAGCGTGTCGTCATGCGCCTTGGAATTCTTCTCGAGTGTTTCGCGCGCCGACTCCAGATCGGTGATGTCGAACGCCATGCCGCCGATGCCGCCGGACAAGGGGAACATCTTCACGCGCATGGCGCGGCGCTCGCCCTCGACGACGATGTGGCGCATCTCGTCAGTCTCGGCATTGCCGCCGATCGTCTTCTGCGCCTGGGCCGTGACGTGCTGGTCGAGCATGATCTGGCGGTCGAGCACATGGTCAATGCCGGGCGCGCCGACGGCCTTGAGATAGGCGCGGTTGACCCATTGCAGCTTGCCGGCGCCGCTCATGCGCCAGGCGGGAAAGGGCGCCTTGCCCAGCATTTCGAGGAAGGCCATCGGGTCGCGCGCAACGGCGGCGCGGGCTTCCTCGATCCGCGCGCGGGCGCCTGATTCTTCGAGGCCCTTGATGGTGGTGTCGGTGATCCAGAGCACGGCGCGGGCGCCGGCGGTGCGTCCGTCGGCTTCGAGGAAGCGGCCGGAGGGTCCGATGATGGTAAGCGAGAATGGCGCGCCGTCCTTGCGCAGCTGCTTCAATCTCTCACGCAGGGTCGCGTCCTGGCCTGCGCCATCGCGGGCTTCGAGATCGGCGAGGCCTTCGAGGATGCGCACGCCCGGGTCTTCCGACGTGCCGTCATCGGCGAAACGGAGGATGCCCATCAGCGCGACGGGCGAGCCATAGAGATTCGGCAGGCCCCATTCGGCCTGTGGGACGTTTGGTTGCGCCTCGGCGTCGGCGTCTTCCCACACCATGATCACGCCGGGATGGGCGCCGAACACGCTCTCGGCGCGGGCCAGCTGTTCGCGCGCCTTCTGTTCCTGTTCGCGGTATTTACGGGCGGCGCCACGGGCGCCGTCTGAGATGCGCAGCGCCCAGAGCAGGGCCGCAATGCCAAATGCCGCTGCGCCTGCGACGAGCAGGACGAGCGGCTGGGTGAATGTCATGTCCATGGGTCTCTGGTCCCGTCGGGCCCGAATCACTACGCGAGCGCATCCTACAGATGGATACGCTCAGTTAACCAATGGACGACGGGGTGGTTAACGGGCGGTTAAACACTCGGCGCTGGGCGCAGCGGGTGGGGAATAGGGAGTGGCCAATAGGCATTAGGCAGTAGGCCGCGGCGAAGTGGCAAGAGGATTGTAAGTCATTGAATTTGTTCTATATTACAGACTGTCTACGCCCGCGTCTCTCAAATCTCCTGGTTGTAGTGGCCGACCTCGGAGAACTTCGCCAGCCGCGGCTTCACCTCCTCGCGGAACAGCGCGCGCATGTCGTCTTCGCCCTGCATGGATTCCACGACCACGACCAGTTCGGGCTTGTTGGAGGAGGCGCGGACGAGGACCCAGGAGCCGTCGTCGAGCGTCACGCGGGCGCCGTTGATGGCGTTCACGTCGACGACCTTGCGGCCGAGGATTTCGCCGCCTGCCTTGCCGAGCGCCTGGTAGTCGGCGACGACCTGGTCGACGATGCCGTACTTCTTCTCGTCGTCGCAGTGCGGGCTCATCGTCAGCGAGGTCCACGCATCGCCGAGGTCGGCCTTGAGGTCGGACAGTGAGCGGCCGGGGTTGCGGTCCAGCATCATGAGAACCGCGGCGGCGGCGACTAGGGCGTCGTCATAGCCGTAGCCGTATGGCTTGCGGAAGAACATGTGGCCGGATTTCTCAAAGCCGGCGAGGGCGTTGAGCTCCGTGGTACGGCGCTTGATGTAGGAATGGCCGGTCTTGAAGTAATCGACCGTGACGCCGTTTTCCTTCAGCACCGGGTCGGTCTTGTACAGACCGGTCGATTTCACATCGACAACGAAGGTCGCGCCCTTGTGAAGTTTTGATAGGTCACGCGCCAGCAGGAGGCCGATCTTGTCGGCGAAGATTTCCTCGCCCTTGTCGTCGACCACACCACAACGGTCGCCATCGCCATCGAAGCCAACGCAGAGGTCGGCGTCGTGTTCGAGCACGGCCTGGCCCATGGACACCAGCATTTCGTGGTCTTCAGGGTTCGGATTGTATTTCGGAAAGTTGTAATCGAGGTTGGTGTCCATCTCGATCACCTCCGCGCCCATGCGGCGCAGGGCTTCCGGCGCAAACGCGCCTGCTGCGCCATTGCCGCAGGCGCAGACGACTTTCAGCTTGCGCGTCAGTTTTGCGCTCTGGGAGACGCTATCGATATAGCGCTCGCGCATGCCTTCGACGCGGATCAGCCTGCCGCCGGGCTGCGGGTTGAACTTGCCGCCGAGCACGATGGACTTGAGTTGGCCCATCTCCTCGGGTCCGAAGGTGAGCGGCTTGTTCGCGCCCATCTTCACGCCGGTCCAGCCATTCTCGTTGTGGCTGGCGGTGACCATGGCACAGCATGGAATGTCGAGATCGAACTGGGCGTAGTAGGCGATCGGCGAGAGAGCGAGGCCGATGTCGTGCACTTCGCATCCCGCCTCCAGCAGGCCCAGCGTCAGAGCCTGCTTGATCGATAGCGAATACGACCTGTAGTCGTGGCCGGTGACGATGCGCGGCTCGACTCCCATTTCCCTGATCAGGGTTCCCAATCCGAGACCCAGCGCCTGCACGCCGAGGAAGTTGAGCTCCGGCGCCTTGGGATATTGCGGCCCGCCGAACCACCAGCGCGCGTCGTACTCGCGAAAGCCCGTCGCCTTCACCAGCGGCGTTGTCTCGAAATCATACGTGTTGGCCTGGAGGTCGGTGCGGGGCGTCTTCATCACGATGTTCCGGTTTGGCTGGGAGCGGAGGCCGCTTCTTAAGGTAGAGCAATGACAGGGCCAAGCCAGCGGCGGTGGAAAGGTTGGTCTTGCCTCGCGGAACGCCGGGCGCTTCATGCTCTTCATTTTGTCATTCCGGGCGAAGCACAGCGGAGACCCGGAACCCAGGAGCGGCGAGCGCCGGTGCGTGTCGCCCGCCTCCGCTTACGCTCCGGCGT
>JANOKS010000009.1:0-43876 GCA_031419455.1 Alphaproteobacteria bacterium | reverse complement strand
GGACGCGGGATCCGCGAACCTTCTTCTCTACCGGTAGCGCCTCGCGGCGTCGCCAAACCACGCGGGGCATCCCGCGTCCCCGGGCCCTCCATTTGGGCTCAAACGACAGCATCACAGGCGGATCACACCGGCCTGAGTGCGAACACGTGCCCAACTCTCAATTGTCATTCCGGCCGAAGCCCGGAGGGCGCAGAGCCGGAACCCAGGAGCGACACGCACCGGCGCTCGCCGCCCCTGGGTTCCGGGTCTCCGCTGCGCTTCGCCCGGAATGACAGCGCTGAGTTGGGGGATCAAAAAGCACGCGCAGGCGCCCGGCGGTTCGCAGAACCCCTACCGCAGCATCAGACCCTGTACGAGATAGACCGCGCCGGTGGCGGTGACGATCCACTTGGTCCAGGTGCGGAAGTTGGCGTCGGTCATGCGCTCGAGGACGAGGCCGCCAGCCCATGTGCCGAGCAGAGAGAGCGGGACAACCGCCGCCAACGCCCACAGCGGCGGGAAGCTGGCGGCGCCTTCGGGCGTGCCGAGCAGGGTGAAGAGTGGAAAGCCCCAGAAGACGATCTTGACGGCGTGCGCCATGACCTGGGTCGCGGCCTTGGTGGCGACGACGGTCTGGCGGGGCAGAAGCGTCTTGACGAAGAACAGGTCGAGCAGCGGCCCGGCGACGCCGGCGAGGGTGTTGAGGGTCTGGACGAGGAAGCCGCAGATTTCCGCCTGCAGGGGGCGTTCGACGTCGATGTTGGCCCACGACTTCGGGATCCACACGAGGAACGCCGTGAGGCCCAGCAGGATGAAGACCATGGACTGGCTGGGGCGCCAGAGCGTCGATACCGCCACGATGACCAGCAGCGCGCCGATGATTCCGAGGGCGTAACGTCCGATCAGGGGCCAGGCCAGATGCCGCCTGTGCAGGATGGCGCGCGAGCCGTTCGAGATGATCTGGATGAAGCCGTGCAGCACCATGGCGGTGGCGACAGGCGTGAAGCTGGCCAGAACGCCCATCAGGATCAGGCCGCCCGCCATGCCGAATATGCCGGAAATCGCGGCCGTGATCAGGGTCGCCGCAAGGATGAGGCCGACGATGGCTGGGGACATTCTGGCTGGCCGACGCTCAATTCGGAATCAGGATGAGGGGCAGGTGTGCAGGAAACGCACATAGCCTTGGCAAGCGCATGAGTCGAACCCTGGCCACTTGCCAGCCGCGGCGGCTCTGACCACTGTAGTCGCATCGGGAGGAGTGGCTGGGATGATCCATATCCGAATGGCCCGTCGCACGGACGCCGCCGGCATTGCCCGCGTGCATGCGACGACCTGGAAGGAAGCCTATCGCGGCCTTCTTGACGGCGCATATCTGGAAAACCTCTCGGAAAAACGCCTGACGACGCGCTGGCGCACACATCTTGACCGGCGCGAGGAAGACCGGGACGAGGAAATCCTGGTCGCCATGAGCGGGCGTGACGTGGTCGGTTTTGCCAATGCCAGTTCTTCGCGCGAGGCGTTTGCCCCGTGGGACGCCGAGATTCCGATGATCTATGTGCTGAAGGAGTATCGCGGATCGGGCATCGGCCGTGGGCTGATGAAGGCCGCCGCCGACCATTGCATTCGTCGCGGCATGTTCTCCGGCGGGCTCTGGGTTCTGCGCGACAACGGCGCCGCGCGAGATTTTTACGAGGCGCTGGGCGGGGAAGCCCAGGGGCGCAAGGCCGACAGCGTGGGCGGGCAGATCGTGCAGCTGGTCGGCTACTGGTGGCGCGATATCGCCCAGCTTGCCGAGCGGTCGACCCAGTCGATCACGCCGGGTAGATACTGAAACTTCGATACCGCGCCGCAGCATCGGCGAGGCGGCCTTCGGCCCCATTGCCATGCCTAAGACGGAGCGTTACCCCACCTCCACCATCAGGTGAAAACCGCATGGCTGCGAACCCGACGGGCAGGGGCCTGAGTGACGGGGCGCGGCGCTGAAATATGCGGCTGTGACAAGAGGTACGCCCCATGAACTTCGAATACACCCCGAAAATGAAAGAGTGGATCGCCCGCGTTGCGGCGTTCATGGACAAGCACGTCTATCCGAACGTCGAGACGTTCGAGAAGCAGCACGCCGCGGGCGACCGCTGGGTCACGCCGCAGATCGTGCACGACCTCAAGGCCATCGCGAAGAAGGAAGGCCTGTGGAACATGTTCATGCCGCCGAACAAGGAGCATGACCATGGCGAGTTCAAAGGCGCCGGCCTCACCAATCTCGAATACGCGCCGCTCGCCGAGTTGATGGGCCGTGCGAGCTTTGCGTCGGAAGTCTTCAACTGTTCCGCGCCGGACACCGGCAACATGGAAGTGTTCCACCGCTACGGCACGCCGGAGCAGAAGGAAAAATGGCTGAAGCCGCTGATGAATGGCGACATCCGCTCAGCCTTCCTGATGACCGAGCCGGCGGTTGGCTCCTCGGACGCGACCAACATCGAGACACGCATCGAGCGCGACGGCGATCACTATGTCATCAACGGCACCAAGTGGTGGTCGTCGGGTGTGGGCGACAGCCACTGCAAGATCGCCATCGTGATGGGCAAGTCGGATTTCAACGCCGAGAAGCACAAGCAGCAGTCGCAGATCCTCGTCCCGCTCGACACGCCGGGCGTGAAGGTCCTCCGCATGCTGCCGGTGTTCGGCTATGACGACGCCCCGCACGGCCATGCCGAGGTCAAACTCGACAACGTGCGCGTGCCGGCGACGAACATGCTGCTTGGCGAAGGCCGCGGCTTCGAGATCGCGCAAGGCCGTCTCGGACCGGGCCGCATCCACCATTGCATGCGCACGATCGGCGTCGCGGAAGTGGCGCTCGAGAAGATGTGCAAGCGCCTGCTCTCGCGCACCGTGTTCGGCAAGAAGATTGCCGAGCATTCGGTGTGGGAAGAGCGCATCGCGCGGGCCCGCATGGACATCGAGATGACGCGCCTGCTCTGCCTCAAGGCGGCGGACATGATGGACAAGGTCGGCAACAAGGGCGCCCAGAACGAGATCGCCATGATCAAGGTTGCGGGGCCGCTGGCTGCGCTGCGCATCATCGACGACGCGATCCAGGCCCACGGCGCCGCCGGCGTGACGACCGATTTCGGTCTCGCCCGCGCCTACGCCTCGATGCGCACCATGCGCCTCGCGGACGGCCCAGACGAAGTGCACAACCGCGCCATCGCCCGCAACGAGTTCAAGAAGTACCGTGACAACGAGTATTCCGCGAAGGTGGATGCGGATCGCAAGGTCGAGGGCGTTCGCTCCTAGGTCAAACGGATTGATCAGGGGAAACGGCGGGGCAGCAATGCGACGCCGTTTTCATTTGATCTGGCGGCGGGCAGGGCGGCGTGCTCAGGTGGCGCGGGCGTGTGATCGCTGCAACGTGAATACAGGTGTGGCGCGGGCGCCGCGCGAATGCCGCGATTGCATGCCAGTCACGTCGCGCGCCGGAGGGCGCAAGTGGAGGGACAAACATGAAACGCCTGATGATCGCCGTGGCCTTGGCCGCGCTCGCCATTCCGTCCGCCCACGCACAGGTTGTGCGCGGCGATCAGATCGTGGCGCAGAGCAATTACGTAAGCCGGCAGCAGGTCGCGATCCCGCAGATCTCCATCGTCGTGCGGGCGGATTTCGTGCTGTTCAGCGTACGCTATGAGACGGGTACGCGGTCAGCCGACGAGCGTGAAACCGAGCTGTCGCGGACGTTCACTGCGGTGACACAACGCGCCGGACGGACGAACGGCGATGTCGTGATCGAGGTTGGATCGCCCGGCAATTCAGCGGCGATCGAGACGGCGGCTATCAAGGAGGTCGTGTCTGACCAGGGCGACCGGTCCTCCATCGACCTCGTGCTGAAGGTGGCGGTGAAGCCGAACGAGACATTCGATGCGATCCGCGCCCGCACCGAGAAGTTCGTGGCCGATACGCCGGTGAATGGCCGGGTGGAGCATGTGATCGGCGACAGCCAGTTTCTCGGCGTGTCCGAACCGAAAAAGCACCGGGAGACGCTGATTACCGCGATCGCCGACGATGTGAAGCTGATGCAGGCCTCATTCGGCGGTCCGAGTTCGCCGGTGCGCGTGAACCTGACGGGTATGGAGCAGCGCGCGCAGACGCGGCCGGTGGGGCCGCTCGATCTCGAAATTTACATTCCCTATGCCATGAGCCTGACGTCGGGCGTCGGAAACTAGGCGGCGGCTTGCGGCGCGATCAGGGGCAGCGTAAGCGCCAGCCATGATCTCGCCGCGCCTCGCACGCCGCATTGCGTCCGTCCACAAATGGTTGGGCCTCATCGTGGGGCTGCAGCTGGTTGTCTGGACGTCAAGCGGGCTGTTCTTCGCGGCGATCCACATCACCGACATTCGCGGCGAGCATCTGGTGCATCCGGCGGGACATGTCGCGCCGATGGATGCGGCGCGCATCAAATTCACGTCCACGGATGCGCTGAAGGCGGTGGCCGAGGACAGACCGATCGAAGTCGCGCTGCGACCGCTGGCGGGTGAGCTCGTCTATGAGGTGCGTGGAGAGATCGGCACGTTCCTGGTCTCGGCGGAGACCGGCGAGCGGATCGTCGTGGATGAGGCGCGAGCGAGAGCGCTGGCGCAGGAAAGGTGGATCGCGCAGGACGCCATTATTGGCGCTGAGCTGCTGGAGGTTGCGCCGAAGGAGTCGGGTCTGCCGGGCGAGGCGTGGTCGGTGCGCTTCAAGGGCGAGGGCAATCCGATGCTCTACGTCTCGGCCGTCAACGGCAGGGTGAGTGCGCCGCGAACCGATCTGTGGCGGACTTACGACTTCCTCTGGCAGCTGCACCTGATGGACTGGGGGTTGAACGAGAACTTCAACACGCCATGGATGCTGGCGGCGGCGGTTTTCGCGCTGTCGACCGTGCTGTTCGGAATTGCATTGCTGGTCCACCGCTTCACCCGGGGACTGATCAGGAAGGAAACGTCATGACGGAGCGTCGAGAGACGGGCCAGTCGTTTGTCGCGGGCGGCGAGCGGATCGCAAAGTATCTCGCCAGCGCGGGCGTCGCCTCGCGGCGCGATGTCGAGCGAATGATCGCCGACGGGCGCGTGAGCGTGAACGGCAAAGTGCTCGATACGCCTGCCTTCAAGGTGACGGGGCGCGAGAAGATTCTGCTGGACGGCAAGCCGGTGCAACGGCCGGATGCGACGCGGCTGTGGCGCTATCACAAGCCGGCGGGACTGGTGACGACCAACAAGGACCCCGAGGGGCGGCCGACGATTTTCGGCGGGTTGCCGCTGGACATGCCGCGCGTGTTGACGGTCGGGCGTCTCGACCTCAACACCGAGGGGCTGCTGCTGCTGACCAACGATGGCGAGCTGGCGCGGGCGATGGAGCTGCCTGCGACCGGGCTGCAGCGCTCCTATCGCGCGCGCGCGTATGGGCGCATCCAGCAGAAGGAACTCGATCGGCTGCGCGATGGCATCGTGCACGAGGGCGTGGCGTATGGGGCGATCGACGCCCGGCTGGATCGCGTGACGGGATCGAACTGCTGGATCGATGTCTCGCTTGCTGAAGGGAAGAACAGGGAAGTGCGGCAGGCGCTGGAGGCGCTGGGTCTCAAGGTGAACCGGCTGATCCGCGTGTCCTACGGTCCGTTCCAGCTGGACGATCTGGGACCCGGCGCGCTGGAGGAAGTGCCGGCGGCCGAACTGCTTTCCGAGTTGGCGCAATACATTCCGGAGAAGCGCCGTCCCGCGCCATTCGTCGAGCGCAAGGCGGCGCCGAAGGGCAAGCCGGTGCACGCCAAGCAGACACCGAAACCGGCGCCCCGGGTGGAGGGCGATGAGGGCAAACGGCGCAAGGGACTGAACGCGTTCGTCGACAAGCGGCCGGGCAAGCAACGTGCTTCGGACAAGCGCGGGCCGACCGGAAGGCCGTCGACCGGCAAGCCGCAGCGGCCGGGGGCGCCACGAGGTGGAGCGGGTGGCGGGAAGCCTCGCAGCAGGTAGGTGCGCTCAGCCAGTCCGCCCGCTTTGCGAGCAGCCCCTTCCGTCACGCTTCGCGTGCCACCTTCCCCAGTCTTCGACTGGGGCAGGACTTTAAGCGACACGGGGGAGTCCTCCCTCGACTGCGAAGCAGACGGGGGAGGTGGCCGCGAAGCGGTCGGAGGGGGCTGCCCGCGACACGGACGGACGCTTGTTGTGAGATCGAACAATCGGGATAGTCTCCATAGATGGAGATCCACATGAAGCTCTACTATGCGCGCATGGCGCCGAACCCGGACCGGGTGAAGTATTTCCTGCAGGAAAAGGGCGTGTGGGATGCGATCGAGAAGGTCGAGATCAACATCATCAACCAGGATCACCGCAAGCCCGAGTATCGCGCGTTGAGTCCGATGGGGCATGTGCCCGCGCTGGAGCTCGACGACGGGACGGGGCTGACGGAGAGCCGGGCGATCTGCACGTATTTCGAGGGGCTTTATCCCGAACCGAACCTGATGGGGGCCGATGCGCTGGAGCGCGCGCGGATCGAGATGTGGGACCGGCGCGTGGAGCTGTCCTACCTGATGCACGTGGCGGGCTGGTTCCGCAATTCGCATCCGGCGATGGCGGAGCTTGAGAAGCCGCAGAGCGCGGAGTGGGCGGGCATCAGCGAAGGGCGCGCGCGCAAGGCGGCCGCGTTTTTCGACAAGCGGCTGGGCGAGGCGCCATATATCGCAGGCGACCGTTTCACCATCGCAGACATCACGCTGCATGTTGGTATGGGCTTCGGGAAGATCGTGAAATTCCGGCCGTGGGAAGAGCACGCGAATATTGCAGCGTGGCGGGAGCGGGTGAGCACCCGGCCCGGCCTAAAAATGTGATTGCCCGATCAGGCGACTGGCAGGGGCGACAGGGATCGAACCTGCGACATCCGGTTTTGGAGACCGGCACTCTACCAGCTGAGCTACACCCCTGTAGTCGAGGTGAGGCCAATACTTGATCCCAGCGCCGGTTTCAAGGCGGGGCATGACAAGGCGTGAATCGCCCGGTAGGGACAGGGAAATTCACCATTCCGGGATGCGTTGATGTCCACTTCCGTACTGATCGAGACAGGCCCGTGGGCGGGCTGGCGCACTTGGCCGCACGACACGTTCGAGAGCGGGGTGGGGCCGTTCTACTATCGCCGTGACGAGGCCGGAAAAGTGATCTGCCGCTTCATCGCCGAGCCGCGCCACATGAATGGCGGCGGCTTCATGCATGGCGGATGTTTCCTGACGTTCGCGGACTATGCCTGCTTCGCCATCGCAGACGAGCACACGCAGGGGCCGAGCGTGACGGTGAACCTGTCGGGCGATTTCCTGTCGGCTGCGCAGGTCGGCGACACGATGGAAGCGACGGGCGAGGTCACGCGGGCGGGCGGCCGGTTGATCTATGTGCGCGGGTTGATCACGGCGAACGGCAAGCCGGCGTTGAGTTTCACATCGGTGATCACCCGGGTGACGCGGAAGCCAGCGGGACAGTAGCGCTCACGGCGTCCAGCGTGCGAACAGGCCTGTCGGTAGGATGATGTCGCGGGTGGACGATTCGCGGATCGCCATTTCGCCGCTGACGACTTTGCCAGCGGGCATGGCGCTGGCGACGGCTTGCGCGACCGCGACATAGGAGAGGCGCACGGCGTAGACGGTGGCGATCACGAACAAGGGATTGTCGCTGAGCAGGGTGCGGATGTTGTCCAGCAGTCTGGGAAAGTCCGATTCAAAACGCCAGGTTTCGTTTTTCGGTCCGCGGCCGAACTTCGGCGGGTCGAGAACGATGACATCGTATTTCGACCCGCGGCGCAGTTCGCGCTCGACAAACTTCATCGCGTCGTCGGTGATCCAGCGTATCGGCGCAGCGTCGAGGCCGGATAGGGAGGCGTTCTCGCGGGCCTGTGCGATGGACTTCGGGCTGGCGTCGAGGTGGACAACATCGGCGCCGGCCTTCGCAAGCGCGAGCGACATCATGCCGGTGTAACCGAAGAGGTTGAGCGCCTTGATGGGGCGGTTGGCGACGGCAACCTGATCCATGGCCCAGCGCCAGTGGACCGAGTGTTCCGGGAACACGCCCATGTGGCGGAAGGCGGCGAGGCGGGCGTTGAGCTTGAGACCGTTCCAGCCGATTGGCCAGTCTTCGGCCGGTTGCTTGCCTACGAATGTCCAGGCGCCGCGATCGTCGTCCTCATCCTTCGCCGAGGCGAATGTGGCGTCGGCTTTCCAGTTCGCGACAGGCGTGGCGGGTTTCCAGAAGGCCTGCGGATCAGGGCGGTTAACGCGCACCTTTCCAAAGCGCTCGAGCTTGCGGAGGTCGCCCGAGTCGAGAAGCTGGTAGTCGGACCAGTCATCGCTGACGAGAAGATTGAAGTCTGACGCGCTCATTTTTTCGTGCCCTTGTAGCCAGAACTCCGCCACGCTTCGTAGATCATCACGCTGGCGGCGGAGGCGAGGTTGAGACTGTCAGCCTTGCCCATCATCGGGATGCGCACGAGTTCGTCGCAGGCGGATTCCACCTCTGACGGCAGGCCAGACTGTTCATTGCCCATGAGGATGATCGAGCGTTCGCCGTAGGTCGCCTTGTCGTGCGCGCGGTCGCCGCGCATGGAGGCGGCGATCATGCGGGCGCCGGCGGTTGTGCGCCAGGCGTTGAAATCGTCGAAGCTGGCAGCGGCGATGCGCATGGCGAAGAGTGAACCCATCGTGGCGCGCACGGTCTCGATGCTGAATGGGTCGCAGGTCGTGCCGACGAGGATGACGCCGTCGCAACCGGCGGCGTCAGCGGTACGGATTACCGTGCCGAGATTGCCCGGATCGCGTACTTCGTACAGAGCGACGAACCGGCGAGTGCCGGTCAGTGGAAGTTCCGCCAGCGTGGTGAGGCGCTGCCTGAACGCGGAGATCACCATCTGCGGGTTATCCTTGCGGGACAGCGTCGCGAGGATTTTTTCGGTGCCGGTGAGGACGCGGGCGCCTGCGGATTTCATGCGGAGCAAGAGATCCCGCGTCTGCGGGCGGTCGAGCGCGGCCTGGCTGGCGAAGGCGTAAGCGGGGAGCCAGCCATTGGCGAGCGCTTCTTCGGCGTGGCGGGCGCCCTCGGCGAGGAAGAGGCCGGTCTCCACGCGCTCGCGCTTGCGCTCCAACGAGCGCAGCAACTTCACCGTGTCGTTGGCGGTGGAGGAGATGTGTTCGAATAGGGGGCGGTCGTCGGCCATGCTCAGGTCTGCGACTTGTGGGCGAGCGATTGGGCCTGTGCGTCCCAGTCGCCCTTGCCGTCGAAATTGACGATGCGGACTTCGGCGAAGGCTTTCGGGTCATCCAGGCAGCGGAGGTTGACGCTAAAGCCGTCGGGGTTCGAGCGTGGGACGTAGAAGCTTTTCACGCCGCAGACGGAGCAGAACAGGTGTTTCGCGGCGCCTGTGTTGAAGGTGTAGCTGGTGAGCTTGTCCTCGCCTCTGGTCAGACGGAAACGCGAGGCTGGCACGATGATGTGCAGGAAGCCTGTGCGGGCGCAGATCGAGCAGTTGCAGTCTTCGACTTCCAGCGTGTCGGGCAGGAGCGTCTCGAAGCGGACGCTGCTGCAATGACATCCGCCGGCGCGCCAGGTCATGTTGTCGGTCATCTGGCGTCCTGTCAGCGGCAGGAGCGGACAATACCCGACAGCTTGTCGCGGTCGAGGTTCATCGTGATCAGGTTGAAGCCCTGGCCGGAGGCGCCGTCCGGTTCCGTGGTGAGAATCTGGAAGCGTGTTGCGCCGGAGAGCACATCGAGGAAGCGGGGCGTCAGGTCTATGGTGAGCGAGACGTGGCCGCGCTCGGTGACTTTGGGCGGCTCGATGATCTCATAGGGCTGCAGCGCGATATTGCGGACGTCGGCAAAGCCGTCAGGCGACTGCGCGTCCATCTGCCAGATGGCGGAGAGGCCCTTTGCTGCAAGATCGACAATGCGCGGGCCATCGATCGGGCCATTGGCGCGGCTGACATCGTGGACGAGCCAGAGATAGAGGCGCGGGGCGTTGGTGCGGTTGCAGTAGATCTCTACCTTGTCGCGGCGCCACTGGTCGCCGTGCAGGTACTGCAGGAAGAACTGGCCCTGGCTGTCGGTCTGGAACTCCCAGGACTCGGTGCGGAACTCGTAGATGATCTTGTACTCGCGCAGCTTGTCTTCCGGCAGCGTGTTGATCGCCTCGGGGCCGGCGCGCGACATCTCGGCGATGAAGATCGGATCGACGCCCATGGAGCGCACGTATTCCACGACCACGCCGTTGGCGACCTGCAGCATGGTGAGCGCTTCGTCGAGGTCGGGGCAGTAGTTGACGTTGGGCATCGCGACCCAGGGATAGCTGGCGAGCGCCTTGCGCTTGTCGATGCAGTTCATGCTGACCTGGTGGACGGCGTAGATCGAGCCGGGCTTTACCTCGCGCTTCACGCCGCCGAGGAAGGCGAGGGAGCAGGCGGAAACACAGTAGCCGGGATAGACGCGGCTGTTGAAGTCGAGGTCGATCAGGTTGGCCTGGGCGGGGTCGCGTGTGTTGCGGGCGACGCCGGTGTTGAGTTCAGCGCGGCGGACGAGGCGGCCGACTTCCATGCCGGCGCTGAGGTCGCCGCCAAGAGAGTTGAAATAGATCGTGCGGTCTCGCGTCGCCTGCCCGGAGCGCTGGAGGAAGGAGCGGAAGGCGGCGGGCGTTTCGGTGGTGAAATCGCCATCGGCGAAGATGGCGGGCTGATCGCCATAGACGACGCCCCACTCGAACGTCATCGGGCGGCCGGAATTGTCGGCATGCGCCGGCAGGGCAGCGAGCACCCACGCCGCCGCCCAGCCCAGAACACAAGCGAGGTATCTGTTTCTACGGCCGCGCATGGCCGTTGCCTCCCGATTCAACGGTTCACATCTACCCGAGCCGCAGGCCCCCGCAATAAGCGCGCCGCATTACAACGTTGCTAATCGGCCTGTTAATTCTCGCCGAACGCGAGGCTCAATAGCTCATCGGCGGCCAGCGAAGCGGGAATTCGGCCGTCTGCGACATCACGCCGGAGGTCGGCAAGGCGGGGCGCCACGTCTGGCAGGGCAGCAAAACGATCCGCCAAACCCTCCTGGATCAGGGCGTCCAGCCAGCGGATCTGCTGCCTGGCACGGCGGCGCAGGCGGCTTCCGGATGCCTCTGTTTTCCTGCGGTGCAGCTCGATTGCTTGCCAGAGTTCCGGGAGCCCTGCGCCCGAGAAACCCGAGATTGTATGGACCGGCGGGGACCAATCCGGGTCGGCTTGCTCCATGATATGGAGGGCGATCTCATAGGCGCGAGCGGCGCGTTTGGCGGCGTTCTCATCGATGTCCGCCTTGTTGACGGCAATGAGGTCCGCAACCTCCAGAACACCCTTCTTGATGCCCTGCAGCTCGTCGCCGGCGTTGGGCAGCATCAGTACAAGAAAGAAATCGACCATGTCAGCGACGACGGTTTCTGACTGGCCGACGCCGACGGTCTCGACAAGGATGACGTCGTATCCGGCGGCCTCGCAGGCCAGCATCGTCTCGCGCGTCTTGCGGGAGACGCCTCCGAGCGTGTCACCGGCGGGGGAGGGACGGATGAACGCGTTGTCGTCGGCCGCCAGCTTCGCCATGCGCGTCTTGTCGCCGAGGATGGACCCACCGGAACGGCGCGAGGTGGGGTCGACCGCTAACACGGCGACGCGCAGGCCGAGGCCAGTCAGCATCGTGCCGAAGTTCTCGATGAAAGTGGACTTGCCGACACCGGGCACGCCCGTGATGCCGATGCGCTGGGCTGCGCCGGTGCGCGGCATGATCTTGGACAGGAGCGCACGCGCCTGCGCCTGATGATCGGCGCGCCGCGATTCGATCAGCGTGATGGCGCGGCCAAGCCCGGCGCGGGTGGAGAGGTCGAGGGTCACGGGGGTCCGTCTCTTGAACTACCAAGAGGTTGCTACGCTGCGTCTCAGGCGCGCTCAAGGGCGGCGGGCAAGACTCTCACGCCACTAGCGCCTAAACGAACGCACCGGACCTTTGCATGACGTCTCCACCCGTTTCCAGCTTGAAGCGGGCGATGCCTGCGCCCGACTGCGTGTTGACTCCGCCAAGGTCGAGCACCGCCACGCCGCGGGCCTTGAGCTCCCGCATGGCTGTCCAGAGAATGAGGTTGTGGGCGGCATTCGTGCGCCCCTCGTCGCTCGTCCAGCCAACATGGTAGGTGGCGCGCCGGCCGTGGATGAGGAAGAGCATGCCCGCAGCAGCGTCGCGCTTCAGGTCCGCCCGATACACCGCAAGACCTGCGCCCTTATCCCCGCGCGCGCCATCCGCCTTCGCGTCCTGCCAGCGTTCGGTCATTTCCAGCGGCATCGCGCGATAGCCGCGCTTCACGCGCTGTTTCGCTTCCGCATCGAGCAGCCAACGGTACTGCGCGGGTTTGACGCCTGCCTTCTGAACAACGAGGTCAGACCGCTCCGCCTTCGACAGCCTGTTGCGCCAACCCTGGTCCATCGCGGCCCGCAACGCGTCTTCATCCTTCGCGAGATTGATGAGGACTGTCGCATCGCCGGTCATCACCCGGGACATGCCTTTCAGTGCGTCATTCGCCGGTTCGTCTGGCGTCAGGACCAGCAGTCGCGGCCATCTCTGCGGCAGCGCGGATTTGAGCAGCCGGAAGACCTCGCGTTTGTCTTCGGCGGAGACCGCTCCAACCCACACCGGGCCGTGTGTGCACAAGGCAAACCGTCCCACCATCGCGAAAGGCCGCACCGCGATCTGCGCCAGCGCCACGAGCGATCCATCCGTCCGGCGCACCGCCGCCCGCAGCACATCCACGTTTGGTGACATGGCTTTGAGCGCGACCCCGTAGGCCCAGTCCTGCTGATAGCTGGCGGCCGCCGCCGCATGCGCTGCGTCCCACGCTTCCCGCGGCGTGTCGTTCCAGCGGATGGTCAGACCGGTTGGGCGACTCATTCGCCAAATCTTAGCGGTTTCCGCTCCCAATTGGTGAACAAGCGGGAGAGCCCATGGCGCGCGCCAAGATTCAAACTGTCGCAGGCCATCGGCTGCCAGAGCCACGCATTACGCCCATGGCGATCTGGCTGGTTTTCCTGTGGGTTGGCCTGCCCGTCCTGGCGATTGGCGGCCTTCTAGATGTCGTCGCGCAGACCGCTTTCGGCATCTGCACCGGCCTCTGGTGCTATGCGGCGCCATAGGCGCTTAGCCCGTATGCTTGCCCATCATCATGGCGAGGAATCCGCCTAGCTTGGGAGGCTGTCCCGTGCGGAGCAGGCTCGCCTGGAAGATGCGGCCGAGCAGGATCATCTCGATCGCAACGAAGGCGGCAAGCATCGCGCCGGTGCCGATGACCTCGATCATCTCTACGCCGGCGCCAAGGCGGGCGAGCATCGCAAAGGGCGTGTAGAGCGGTATCCACGACATCACCACGGGGAAGACGCCGTTCGGTTGTTGCAGCACTGAGACCATCATGAAGACGACCGGCAGCATGATGATCATGATCACGGGCATCAGGTAGGCCTGCGCGTCCTGCAGCGAGTTCGAGAGCGCGCCGATAGCGAGGTAGAGCATCGAGATGATGAGATAGCCTGCCAGGAAGTAGAACAGCATGGCCCCGAACATCCACGGTTCGATCGCCGCCAGCGAGGGCTTCACGATGTCAGCGACGATGCCTTGCACTGAGAGAGCGGCGCCCACGGCCGCGCCGACCCACACGCCGAGGATGGTGAGACCGATGGCGCCGAGGCCCAGCAGCTTGCCGTACATCAAATCTGACGGGCGGATGGTGGCGAGGATGGACTCCAGCAGCTTGTTCGAGCGTTCCTCGATCACGCCCTGCAGCATCATCGAGCCGGTGGTCATCACGGTGACCAGCAGCAGATAGACCATCGCGAGGGGCAGGGCCGAGCGGATCGCCACCTGCTCGCGGCCGGCGCCCTGCGGAGGCGCGCTGAGGTCGATTGGCGTCGCGATGTTCAGGATGCCGGTTGCGACCTCGGGCGCAAGGCCACTGCTTTCAAGGGCGCGGGCGCGCTGTATGCGCGTGATCTCGTTGCGGACATTGTCCACGAGCGTGGTGTTGGGCGCGCCATTGGTCCACATGCGGACCGGTGATGTGGAGGTGACCTCCGCCGGTATCCAGACGGCAAGCGCGAGAGGACGTTTGCCTTCGGGCGTATCGATCTCGTCGCCCTTCAGCGGTTCGGCAAGGCCCTCGGCGAACGTGTCGGGGCCCTGATCAGCCGCAACGCTGGACGGGAGTGGCGCGCGAACATAGGCGGGCGGATCGATGACGTAGTCCGGCGCTTCCTCGGGCTTGGCTGGCGCGATTTTTTTCCATGCGGCGTCGATGCCGCCATGGGCGACGAACTGCTCGAGCTGGCCATCGGTGAACCAGCGTTCGCCCCTGGCCCAGACGGCGTCGGGCTGGACGCTGGCAAGCTCCCAGCGCTGCACGTAGGCGGAGAGCGCGCCGAGTTCGCTGCGCTGATAGTTGAGCTGAAGACGGCGGTCGATGGCGGCTTCGTACTGGCCGGACTGGTCGATCAGCACATAGGCGGAATCCGTCTGCGGGCGGAAGAAACGACCGGCGACCTGGCTGAGGCCGATGACGACGGGCAGCACGAGCAGCATCACCCAGAAGCCGCGCGTTGCGGCGATCTGCTTGTACTCGCGGGCGGCGACGAGAAGGATGTTCTTCACGGCTGCGTCTCCTGCTCGGGACCGACAAGGTGGATGAAGACATCGTGCAGGCTGGGGCGGTGGCTTTCAAAGCCGCGCAGGGCGAAGCCGTTGGTCGTGCACGACTGGAGAAGATCGCCGGGAGCGACGCCGGACTTGAGCGAGACGTCCCAGCTGTTCCAGCCATTCGCGGCTGCGGCGCGGGTCGCCGAGGCGACGCCGGGAAGACCTGAGGGATCGGCTTCGGATACGAGGGTGAGGCGGCCGGGGAGGCGTGCGCGCGCCTCTTCCTGCGTGCCCTCGAATACTTTCCGGCCACGCGCGAGCAGGACAATGCGATTCGTGAGGCGCTCGGCGTGCTGCATGATGTGGGTCGAGAAGACGACGGTGGAACCAGCCTTCGCCATTTCGAGGACGAGATCTTCCAGGACTTTCTGGTTCACCGGGTCGAGGCCCGAGAAGGGTTCGTCGAGGATCAGCAGGCGTGGTTTGTTCACCATCGCGGCAGCGACCTGCACCTTCTGTGACATGCCTTTCGACAGCTTCTCGACCATGGACTTTGTCCATTCGCCGAGGCCGAAGCGTTCGATCAGGCGTTCGGCCTCCTTCCTAGCGGGGGCCGCGTCCATGCCCTTGAGGCGGCCGAAATAGACGATGGTGTCGAGCACGGTCATGCGGCGATAGAGGCCGCGTTCTTCCGGCAGGAAGCCGATCTCGGATGAATTCTCGCGGCCGGGCTTGCGGCCGAGGATTTCGATCGCGCCGGAAGAGGGGCGGATGATGTCCAACGCCATGCGCAGGCTGGTGGTCTTGCCCGCGCCGTTGCCGCCGAGAAATCCGAAGATGCCGCCTTCGGCGACTTCAAACGAGAGATCATCGACTGCCGTGAATTCGCCGAAGCGCTTCACGACATGGTCCAGCTTGAGGATGGCCATTCTCGCCCCGTTGTCCCGGCCGCTGAAGCGGCTCTCGGCTTGCCCGTACCAGATTTATAGTCGTGTCGCCCCGAGGATTCTTACAGGGGTGCGTCGCGAGTAGTGGCCGAGGTGTGGTGGGGGCGCAACAACGATATTGGATGTGCCTCCCGACTCAGATCGCCGGCTGGATCGGTCCTACGGCTCTTCCGTTCACGAACTGGTCGATGTGGGGGTTGCCGGAACTGTCGAGCGCGCTCACGGGCCCGCGCCAGATGATGCGGCCTTCGTGAAGCATGGCGACTTCGTCGGCGATCTTGCGAACGCTGGCCATGTCGTGGGTGATCGATACGGCGGCGGCGCCGAGGGCTTTGACTTGCTCGACGATGAGATTGTTCACCGCATCGGCGGTGATGGGGTCGAGGCCGGTCGTGGGCTCGTCGAAGAAGATGAGGTCGGGGTTCGCGATGATCGCCCGGGCAAGCGCGACGCGCTTCTGCATGCCGCCGGAAAGCTCGGCGGGACGCAGCTCCGCCGAAGAAGCGGGAAGGCGCACCTTGGCGAGGGTTTCGATGGCGCGCTTTTTGGCGTCGTGGCGGCTGACGCGGTCGCGGTAGATCAGTGCGAAGGCGACGTTTTCCCAGACGGTGAGGCTGTCGAACAGCGCCCCGCCCTGGAATAGCATGCCGGTGCGGCGGCGCATCACATCCAGCTGGTCGGGATCGGAGACGGGCTTGCCGTCGAACAGGATCTCGCCCTGTTCCGGCGTCATCAGGCCAAGGGCGGACTTGACGGTCACGGACTTGCCGGTGCCCGACCCGCCGATGATCACGAGCGACTGACCGGGGGCGACAGCAAGATCGATGCCTCGCAGGACGTGTTTGTCGCCGAACGATTTGTGCACGTCGCGTAGTTCGAGGATGGGTTTGTGCGAGAAATCGATCACAGGCCGATCCTCACGAAGATCGACGTGAGGATGTAGTTCGAGGCGAGGACCACCACGGCCGCGCCGACAACCGCAAGCGTGGCTGCGCGACCGACGCCGCCGGCGCCGCCTTGCGAGCGGTCGCCCTGATAGCATCCCATAAGCGAGATGATGCCGCCGAAGACGGCCGCCTTTATCAGGCCAGACCAGATGTCATTGCCGGTGACGAAGCTCCACGAATTGCGCAGGTAGAGCGAGCCGTTGAAATCGAGCGTGCCGACGGCGACGAGGTACCCGCCCAGGACGCCAATAATGTCAGCCACCAGCACGAGCAGCGGGAGCGTCAGGATTCCGGCGATGACGCGGGGGGCGTAGAGATAGCGTTCCGGCTTCGCGGACAGCGTAAGCAGCGCGTCGATCTGTTCGGTGACGCGCATCGCGCCGATCTCGGCGGCGATGCCCGCGCTGACCCTTCCGGCGAGCATCAGGGCGGCAAGGACGGGGCCGAGTTCACGCGTGATGCCGACGACGACGATGTTGGGGACGAACTGCTCTGCGTTGAAGCGCGCGCCGCCGGTGTAGATATTGAGGGCGAGGGCTGCGCCGATGAAGACAGCGGTGAGGCCGACGACGGGCAGCGAGAAATAGCCGATCTTGAGGCACTGGCGCAGGACTTCGCGCAGGTAGATCACTGGCGTGACGCACGCGAGGAGGACGCGGCCGGAGAATGTCGCGATGCGGCCGATCTCGCGCAATCCGGCAAGCACCGTCCGGCCGATGAGGCGGAAGGGGCGCAGGACGGGGCTGTCCTCTATGGGACTCGGCGGCGCGGGGGAGGCTGTCATTCCCCCCCCGAATAGCGCCGGTCGAGGCGGCTGCCCAGCCGGGTCAGGATTTCATAGTCGATCGTGTCCATCGCCGCCGCCACCTCCGACAGGGGCATGTTGGGTCCGACAAGCTCGATTTCATCCCCCGGAGAGACGGTAAGGCCGGAGACATCCACAACGATCAGGTCCATCGAGACGCGGCCGAGGATGGGACGCTTCTGGCCCTGCACGAAGACCTGGGCCTTGTTCGAAGCGCTGCGGAGATAGCCATCTGCATAGCCGAGACCGATGGTTGCGGTCTGGGTGTCGGACGGCGCCGTCCATGTGCAGCCATAGCCGACTGTGTCTCCCTTCCGAATGTCGCGGACCTGAAGGACGGGGGCGGTGAGCGTGACGACGGAGTGTGGCGCAGAGCCCTCGGCTGGCGTCGGGCCGCCGCCATAGAGGCCGATGCCGGGTCGGACTTCGTCGAAATGGTAGTCGCGTCCGAGATAGGCGCCGCCGGTGGCGGAGAGGCTGCGGGGGATGCCGGGCCAGAGGGCGCTGGCTTTTGCGAAGCGGCTGAGCTGAGCGGGGTTGGCGTCACTCGTCTCGTCGCCGCATGCGAGATGGCTGATCAGTCGCGTGGGCCTGGGCAGCATGCGCGCGGCGGCGGCCCAATGCGCCTCGGAAAGGCCGAGGCGGTTCATGCCGATGTCGACGTGGATCGCGGCAGGGCGCGGCTGGATGTTGGAGGTCAGCCAGAGGTCGATCTGTTCGAGATGGTTCAACACCGGCTGCAACTGGTACATCTGGAACAGATCGAGCGTGTCGGCAGTGACGCCGTGGAAGACGAGGATTTCTGGTGTGGGGCCGAGCTGGCGGCGGAGGCTGGCGCCTTCCTGGGGCCAGGCGACGTAGAAGCGGGTGCAGCCGGCTTTGGACAGGGCGGCGGCAACACGTTCGACGCCGAGGCCATAGGCGTCGGCCTTCACCACCGCGGCCACGATGGCGGGCGCGACGCGGCGCTGCATCATGCGCCAGTTGGCCACGATGGCGTCAAGGTCGATGTGGAGCTTCGGGCCAGCCATGCGCCTTCGCTAGAGCGATTTTGCGTGCAGGTGAAGCGCCCTATTCCTCGCCATCGGGGAGGAAGCTTCGGCCGCCCCCTCCTCCGGCGCCGACCGGGGTGGGCGCGCGGTTGTCCGAGCGGCTGTGTTCGAGGTTGGAGAAGCGGACGCGGGCGGGGTTGAAGCCCACCTCGATCTTCCCGATCGGGCCGTGGCGCTGTTTCGAAATGATGATCTCAGCCACATTGAACTTGGCGGCCATCTGGTCTTTCCACTCGGCATGGCGCGGATCGCTTTCGCCCGGCTCAAGGCGTTCCAGATAGTAGGCTTCGCGATAGATGAACATCACGACGTCGGAGTCCTGTTCGATCGAGCCGGATTCCCGCAGGTCGGACAGTTGGGGCCGCTTGTCCTCGCGCTGCTCGACCGCGCGCGAGAGCTGGGACAGGGCGATGACGGGGATGGCGAGTTCCTTGGCCAGCGCCTTCAGAGACTTGGTGATCTCGGTGACCTCCTGCACGCGGCCATCGTTTTTGCGGTTGCCGGCGGGCGTGATCAGCTGGAGGTAGTCGATGATCAGCAGGTCGAGGCCGGATGTGCGCTGCAGGCGGCGGGCGCGGGCGGCGAGCTGCGAGATCGAGATGCCGCCGGTGTCGTCGATGAAGAGGGGGATGCCCTCCATCGTCTCGGCGGCGTCGCGGATCGCCTCGTAGTCCTTCGGCGTGAGTTCACCGCGGCGCATCTTGTCGGATGGCACGCCGGAGACGTCTGCGAGCACGCGGGCGGCGAGCTGGTCGGACGACATTTCGAGCGAGAAGAATCCGACGACGGCGCCTTCGTCCGTCTTCATCGTGCCATTGGGGCCGGGCGAGCGGCGGCAGGCCTTGGCGGCGTGATAGGCCATGTTGGTGGCGAGCGCGGTCTTTCCCATAGACGGACGAGCAGCAATGATGACGAGGTCCGACTTGTGCAGTCCTCCAAGCTTGCGGTCGAGTTCGGCAAGGCCGGTGGGAACGCCGGCGATCTTGCCATCGCGCTTGTAAGCGGCTGTGGCCGTATGGATCGACGTGGAGAGGGCGGAGTTGAAGGTCTGGAAGCCCTGCGCGCCCGCGCCGCGTTCGGCAAGGGTGAACAGCTTGCGCTCGGCATCCTGGATTTGCGCTTCGCCTGGAACTTCGAGATCGCCTTTGACGGCCTGGTTGACCATGCCGGCGCCGATATCGATCAGTTCCCGTCGGAGCGACAGGTCGTGGACGAGGCGGGCGTAGTCCACGATCTCGGGGCCGAAGGCGGCGGAATCCAGCAGGTCGGCAAGATAACGTGCGCCGCCGATCTCGGTCAGCCGGCCATCGCGCTCGAAATGTTCGCGCAGCGTGACGCCGTCCGCCACGCGCCCGCCAGAGATGAGCCGGTCCAGCACCTCAAAAATCGCGCTGTTTGCAGGGGCGTAGAAGTCGCGCGGCTTCAGGATGTCGGAGACGCGCTGCTGGGCGTTGTTGTCGAACAGGATCGCGCCCAGCACGGCCATCTCGGCCTGCAGGTTGTGTGGGAGAACCGTCTGGGACGGGTTTTCGTGATCCTTCGCCATGGCCTCTCTCTAGGCCAAACGTACCTGCGAATCGCGACTTGATTCCAGATATCCTCAGCTTGGTTGTCGCTGTTGATGGGTGGGGGCGGACGCAGGGTTTCCGGCGCTATTTGCGGCCGAGCCAGGCGGCGACGCCGCCGACGAGAGCTCCAAGCAGAACTGCAACGAATCCGTAGATCAGGCCGTGCTGGCGCGAGAGGTCGAAAAGCGTCTCGTCGAGGCCGCTGCGGGCCAGCGTGAAAGTCTGGCGGGATTCGCTGACCATCCGGCCATCACGGAAGGCGACGGCGCGCACGCTGTATTCGCCAGGCGGCGCATTGACGGGCAGGGCGATGCTGGCGCGGCGCAGGCCGCCCTCGAAGCGCCGGAAGTTGGCGTCGCCGAAGGTATAGAGGCCCTGCTCCATCTTGAGACCGACGAAGGCCTCACGCCATGCGCCGAGACTGGGCGACAGCAGCTGGTCGAGGCGTGGCAGCGCGGTTGCCTGAGCATTGAGGCCTGCCTCGATCATCGCCTCGGGTGATACGCTTGCCGTGACGACGGGTTCGGCGCCGATGGCGAAGACCTGCGGAGCGGCGACAAACTCGATGCGCTGGTCGCCGGCAGCCGTGCGGCGGATCATGCGGTGCGGAACGATCGGACCGACGAGGGCGACGGCGATGCCAGAGGTCGGATTCTCGGGCTGGGGCGTGGCGGCGAAGACGATGACGCGGGAGTCGTTGTAGTTGACCTCGACCTCGATCACGTCCTGCGCGATGCCTACTGCCAGGATCTGACGCTCGGTTTCTTCGAGGCGTTGTGCTTGTGCTGCGGAGGTTACGAGCAGGCCGGCGGCGATGAGCAAGGCTGAGATACGTTTCACAGCACCTCCTCCAGACGGTACTCAGGCTGTGGCGCCACGAAGAGTTCGTAGACCAGCCTTCCGGCGATGCCCAGAACCAGAAGAGCGAGCAGAAGCCTGACCTGCGCGGCCTTGAGCCTGCGCCCGGCGATCGCGCCATAGCGCGCGCCGACGACGCCGCCGACCATCAGGACAGCGGCGAGCACGAGATCGACCGTGCCGTTGAAGGTCGCCTGCAGGAACGTGACGTAGGCGGTGAGGAAGATGATCTGGAACAGCGAGGTTCCGACCATCACACGGGTGGGCACGCCCAGCAGGTAGACCATTGCGGGCGCCAGGATGAAGCCGCCGCCGACGCCGAGGATGGCTGCCAGCATGCCGACGAAGAAGCCGATGCCTATCGGCGGGATGATCGAGATGTAGAGACCCGAGCGCGGGAAGCGGCGCTTCATCGGCAGGCCGCGCATCCAGGCGCGCAGGCGCGTGCGCCGGCCCGGGTCGCCCCCCGTCTTGCCGAGCGACCCTATGCTCTCCCAAGCCATCAGCCCGCCGATCACTCCCAGAAAGATGATGTAGAGAAAGGAGATGGTCGCATCGACGACGCCGAAGGCCTTCAGGATGCTGAAAATGACGACGCCCATGGTGGACCCGGCGAGGCCGCCCATGAGCATAAACGTGCCGAGCTTTGTATCGACCTGTCTTTCACGCCAATGGGCCGAAACCCCCGCGATCGATGTGGCGAGGATCTGGTTGGCCTGGGTCGAGACGGCGACGGCGGCCGGGATGCCGTAGAAGATCAGCAGCGGGGTCAGAAGGAACCCGCCGCCAACGCCGAAAAGCCCCGAAAGGAAGCCGACAAGCGTCCCGATCGCGATGAGGATCAGCGGATCGACCGCGACCTGTGCGATGGGGAGGTGAATCAGCATGACCCGTTCTAGACGCGCAAATGCGATGCCGGAAGCATTTGCACGCGATCGAGACGAGAATGAACGGGCCGCGCTTTGTCTTTGTCCGGATGGACCTAGTCTTCGTCGCCCAGTGTCGCGGTGCGAAGCTGGCGGAGGAGCGAAACGCTCGCCTCTCCCGTGACCGGCAGGTCGTTGGCGCGCTCGAACTGGCGGATTGCGTCGGCCGTGCGCGTGTTGAGCTTGCCGTCAGTGGTTCCCGGCGCATAGCCGAGGCGCTGGAGCAGGCGCTGGGCCTCCGAAATCTGGGCAGGGGAGGCGATGTCCCATGACCGGCGGCCGAAATCGCCATTGGCGCGAGCAACCGGTTGTTTCGGGTTGAACGCGCGGGCGCGGCGCTTGATGGACTCTGCCTGTGTCGGCTGCATCTCGGCGAGCAGGCCGCGGGCGCGGCGGCTGGCGTCCTGATCGCCTGCGCGGCCTGCAAGCTCGAACCAGTAGGCGGCTTCCGGCTTGTCCTCGCTGAGCCCGAGCCCCTGTTCGTAGAGGACGGCGAGGTTGTATTGGCTGTCGACAAGGCCCAGCTCGGCGGCGGTGCGGAACCATTCGACGGCGGCGGCATAGCTCTGCGGACCCGCATCGCCCTCTGCGTAGAACACCGCAAGGTCGTGCATGGCGAGACGGTTGCCGCCGATCGCCGCCTTCTCGGTCCAGGAGCGGCTGGCGGCCATGTCGCGCGGAACGCCTTCGCCGCGCTCGTAGAGCTTGGCGAGACGGTACTCGGCCATCACGAGGCCGCGGCTGGCGGCGTCTTTCAACAGCTGCACGGCGCGGGTCTTCTCGCCCGTGGTCAACAGCTCAAGTGCATAGTCGTGCAGCGCGACGGGTTCGCCGGCGCGAACGGCGTCGGAAAGGGTGAGTGGTGAAGCGGCTGCCGATGCGCTTGGGGCAGGTTGGCCGGTGGTAGCTCCGGAGGTGGCGGCTTCTGCGATAGCCGTCTCGACAGGGACTTCATCGGCCAGGAGGTCGGCAGCTGGGTCGGTCTCGCTGAACAGGACGGCGTCGGCGGCCCCCGCAGCCGCAGTGGAAGCCACCGGCGCGGTCGGGTCGAGCTTGGCGAAGTCGTCGCCTTGCGCTTCCTGCTTGCCACGCATCACCGTGAATGCGGCGCCGCCAGCGACGGCGACCGTCAGGACAGCGGACGCAATCAGCGGTCCCTTGCCGATGCCTTTGCGGCCTGAACCTGAAGCCGTCTCGACGCGACGGCCCTGGCGGGCGGCGCGGCGGGCCTCTTCGAGGTAATCCGTGGACAGGCGCTCGCGGCCATCGTCGGACGGCAGGTCGGCGACGAAGCCTTCGGTTGGCGGCGGAGCCGGCCCGAGAAATTCGTCGTCGGCTTCCAGCAGGTCTTCGATCCTGTTGGCCGGTTCGGCCCCTTCTGCGGAAGCCTGCGCGCCGTCCTCGAACAGGTGTGCGTCGCGTGGGTCCGGGCGGCGATCGAACGGCGGCGGTTCGACCCCGACGATGTCGGTAGTCTGCGGGATGTCATCGGCCTTGTCGATCGCAACGAACGCAGCGTGTGAAGGGCGCGCTTTTTCGGCGCCGGCTTCGTCGTCGAGAATGACGTACTCGTCGGACACGATGGGAATGTCGCGGGAGACCTCCGCCTCATCGTGGCGGCCGCGGCGGGCATCCTCGATGCCTTCGAGACGGCGAGCCAGAGACGACACGGTTTTCTGAACAGGGGTGAGGGCTGCGGCCGCCTGTTCAGCGGATTCTTCCATCCGGCGCTGCACTTCCGACAGGACATCGACGAGCTTGGTTTCGTAGGACCGGCCGCTGTCGGCGAGGCGGGCCTCGAATGCGCGCTGCGCGTCCTGAGACTGTGACTGGAGGCGCTCGACGGCGCGCGCAACCTGTTCGCCGATCTGGCCGATGGCCTGGGCGCTGCGGTGTTCGCTTTCCTTGACCCGTTCGTCGAGCCGATCGGCAAGGCGATCGATCTCGGTGTTGTCGAGGGGGCGGGCCTCGGCGGCGGTTTCCGCCATGCGATCGCTGAGGCGCTGGACGCTTTCGTCATGGCGGCGTTGCAGGCGTTCGGCCACGATGGCGACCTGTTCGCCCACGGCATCGATGGCGTTCGCGCTGCGCTTTTCCAGCGCCTGCAGCTTGTCGTCCACGGCGGTATTGAGACGGCCGATGTCTGTGCGTGTGCTGCTTTCAACAGAGCCGAGCCGCGCGTCGATCGTGTCGGCGAGGTTGGCGATCTCGCGGCGCACGTCATCAATGGAGCGCTGGTCGCCACGCGACTCCACGGCGCGCAGACGATCATCAACGGCGCGCGACAGACGATCAACTTGTGCGCTCATCGCTTCGATGGCGTCTGCCTGGCGGGCTTCGGAAACTTGGATCTGGCCCTGCAGCTGGCCGATCGTGCGCTCGATGCATTCGACCTTCTCCGGGTTGCCGGTGCGCAGCGCCTCTTCGAGTCGGCGCTCCATGTCTGCTCGGGCGGCCTGGATCGGACGCGCCATGTCCTCGGCGAAGGAGTCGAGGCGTTTCTGGAAGACCTGCTGAAGTTGGGCCATGTCTTCGGCGGGGCGTCCGGCGCCCTGTTGAATGCGGCCGTCGATGTCGGTGACGGCGCGTTCCAGCACGTTGACGGCGGTGTCTGTCTTCCGCTCGGTGCGGGTGACGCGTTCCGTGATGCGGCTGACGGCGTCGCTCAGCGTGTTCATCGCCTCGCGGGTCTTTTCCTCGATAGCGTCGACGCGGTCGAGCACTTCCTTCGTCATGGCGCGCGAGCGCGTGAGATTGGATTCGAGCGCACGCTCCATGCGCCAGGTGGTGTCGCCCACGGCGCGCTCGGCCTTGGTCTCGAACAGTTCAAAGCGGGAGGCGGCGTCGGTGATGCGGGCGAGGCCGGCTTCGATGCGGCGCTCGGTCGAGGACATCTTTTCCTCGATCTGATCGACTCGTCCCGTGACGCCGGAGGTGTTGGAGCGGACAGCGTTGCTGATCGCCTGGTCCATCGAGCGCGCGACGTCATCGACCTTGGAGGTAACCTGGCTCACCTTGTCGTCGAACAGGGTGCGGAGGTTCTGCTGCTCGCGCTCCGCTTCGCCGAGGCGGTCCTGCAATGTTTCGGACAGGCGGCCGAGGGACGCTTCAAGCGACTTCAGGCCTTCGAGCGTGCCGCCGGTCTGGTTCCCTGCTTCCAGGGTTCCGATCCGGTTCCGCAGCGCAGACTGTGTCGTCTCGATCTCGCCCATGGCGCGGGTGACGCGCTCGAGGGCCTGCAGCTGCGCCTTCCCCGACGCATCCACCTTGCCCATCAGGCCGAGAATCGACTTGTCGATCCCAGATATTGCGCGCGCGGAACGACCTGTGGATGCTTCCAGCCGCTGGGCGAGTTGATCGATCTCCTGCGACATCCGCCTCAGATCGCCGTCGGCGGCGGAGCGGGGCATGGGGTCGGAGAGGTCAATCTCGCGGAATTCGTGCTCATCGCCTTCAAGCAGAAGGGAATTCAGGTACTGACCCAGGGTCACGCCCTGACGCGCTGCGCGCTCGCGGGCAACGGACCGCGCTTTCGGGTCGATACCCTTCACACTCCAGGGCGTCTGAGTCATTGCCAGCTCCGAATCGGATCGCGAAAGACTGTCGTGATCCGGTATCCCGGCCCAGTTGGCGATGAGGGACTTAAAGCCGCGTTAAGCATGAAATCTGGGGGTTCCAAAACAGGGGAACTGTCCAGGTTGACGCAGGGGGTAGCTAACGTTACGTATTGCCTAGCGTTAATTCACAAACGCAGCCTGTGCTCCCCCACAGTGCACATAAAAAATGCAACGGGAGGCAGAGATTGAAGACGTACACCATCAGTGAGCTTGCGCGCGAATTCCAGGTGACTCCGCGCGCTCTGCGTTTCTACGAGGACAAGGGTTTGCTTCAGCCCACGCGGGATGGGTTGAACCGTGTCTATTCGACCCGCGACCGGGCAAGATTGAAGCTCATACTCCAGGGGAAGAGTGTCGGTTTCTCGCTGTCGGACATCCGGGAAATCCTCGACCTCTACACGCTGGAAGGGCACCGGGCGCAGCTGAAACTGTCGCTCAAGAAGTCTCGCGACCAGATCAAGAACCTTGAGAAGCAGCGCGAAGACATCGAAGCCGCCCTTGAGACCCTCCAGAAAGGGGTCAGATGGGCCGAGGAGAAGCTGCAGGAACTCGGGCCGGGTCCGGACGTGGAACAGTCGGCGCGCGCGTATGATCGTGTTGCGCGCGCTGGTCTCGACGGCGATGTCGCCCATCTCGACAGCTGACGCCCAATTCGACGCTGACGCAAAGTCAGTCTCGACGACCGGTCGCTTGATGATATGACGCCCGTGCATTGGCTGCCGGTCGCGTGACCGCACGCGCCGGCAGCTGTTTCGCATGGCTGCAGGTGGAGGATCGATGCCCAGGTATCAGGCGCCGCTCAGGGACATGAAATTCCTGCTCAATGAAGTGCTTGAGATCGGGTCGTACTCGAACCTGCCGCGGTTTGCCGATGCACCAGCTGACGTCATCGACGCCGTGCTGGATGGCGGGGCGGTGTTTGCGCAGGAAGTGCTCCAGCCTATCAACGCCATCGGCGACCGGCAGGGCTGTCGGCGGAACGCCGATGCGTCGGTCAAGACGCCCGATGGGTTCCCCGCAGCTTACAAGCAGATGTCGGACGATGGCTGGATGGCGATCTCCGCCGATCCGCAATGGGGCGGGCAAGGCCTGCCGCGTGTCGTCTCCATGCCGTTTCTCGAGATGTGCTCGTCGGCCAACATGGCGTTCTCCATGTATCCGGGCCTGACGCGCGGAGCGGCCGAGGCGATCCAGGAGGGTGGGTCGGAAGAGCAGAAGAAGACTTACCTGCCGAAGATGATGACCGGCAAATGGGCCGGCACGATGAACCTCACCGAGCCGCAGTGCGGTACGGACCTGGGCCTCATCCGCACCAAGGCGGCGCCGCAACCGGATGGCAGCTATCAAATCACCGGCCAGAAGATCTGGATCTCCGGCGGCGAACAGGACCTCACCGAGAACATCATCCAGCTGGTGCTGGCCCGCATCGAGGGCGGACCGGAAGGCATCAAGGGCATCTCGCTGTTCATTGTGCCGAAATTTCTTGTGAACGCCGACGGTTCGCTGGGCGCACGCAACGCGTTCCAGTGCGGCGGCCTCGAAGAGAAGATGGGCATCCACGGCAATTCGACGTGCGTGATGCACTATGAAGGCGCGACCGGTTACCTCGTCGGCGAAGCGCACAAGGGCATGCGCACCATGTTCGTGATGATGAACGAGGCGCGCCTTGGCGTGGGCATGCAGGGCCTCGCGCAAGCCGAGGTTGCGTTCCAGAATGCGGCCGACTTCGCGCGGGATCGCCTGCAGGGCCGCTCGATCACCGGGGCGAAGGCGCCCGACAAGGCCGCAGACCCGATCATCGTGCATCCCGATGTGCGGCGCATGCTGATGGACATGAAGGCGTTCACGGAGGGCGCGCGCGCCTTTACCTACTGGACCGCGCTTCAGGGCGACCTGCTGCATGTGTCGCCTGACGCGCACGTGCGCGAGAAGGCGGACGACCGGATGTCGCTGCTAACACCAGTGATCAAGGGCTTTCTCACCGATCGCGGGTTCAAGTGCGCGAACGATGCGCTGCAGCTGCATGGCGGCACAGGGTACACGCGCGACCAGGGCGTGGAGCAGTTCGTGCGCGATGCGCGGATCGCGCTGATCTATGAAGGCACCAACGGCATTCAGGCGCTCGACCTTGTCGGCCGCAAGCTGGCGGCGAATGGCGGCCGGGCGGTGTTCGGATTCTTCAACGACCTTGAGGAGTTCGCGTCGTCCAACGAAAGCAACGAGAAGCTGAAGCCGTATGTGGAAGGCGTGCAGCTCGCCACCGGCCAGCTCAAGGAAGCCACGATGTGGCTGATGCAGAACGGCATGTCGAACTTCGACAATGCCGGCGCATCGAGCCATGACTACCTGCAGCTTTTCGGCCTGACGGCGTTCGCGCTGATGTGGGCCAAGATGGCCAAGGCGGCGCTGGAACGCGAGGGAACCGGCGACCAATTCTATGCGGACAAGCTTGCCACCGCGCGCTATTTCTTTGATCGTGTCTTGCCTGACGCCACGTCACATCTCGCAAAGGTAAAGACAGGCGCCGGCTCTGTGATGGCGCTCGGCGCCGACTCATTCTGACGGGCCGCCGGACCTCGGCGTCCACCCATTCGGCTCCGGCAGGAGCCTGACCTTCAAGAGGAGGCCGCCATGGCCGATGCATTCATTTACGACGCCGTCCGCACGCCGCGCGGCAAAGGCAAGAGCAGCGGGTCGCTGCATGAGATCACCTCGCTGCAGCTGGCGACGCAGGCGCTGAGGGCGATCAAGGACCGTAGCGGGATGAAGGACACGTCGAAGATCGACGATGTCATCTTCGGCTGCGTGACGCCGATCGGTGAGCAGGGCTCTGACATTGCGCGCATCGCGGTGCTGAATGCCGACTATTCGGAGACGACGGCGGGCGTGCAGGTGGATCGCTTCTGCGCTTCCGGCCTTGAAGCCTGCAACATCGCAGCGGCCAAGGTCATGACCGGCGAGGCCGACATGGCGATTGGCGGCGGCGTCGAAGCGATGAGCCGCGTGCCGATGGGATCGAATGGCGGCGCGTGGGCATCAAACCCCGAGATCGCGATGAAGTCCTACTTCGCGCCGCAAGGCATCGGCGCTGACCTGATCGCCACCAAATACGGCTTCTCGCGCGACGATGTGGATGCGTATGCGGTTGAGAGCCAGAAGCGCGCTGCCAAGGCATGGAAGGAAGGACGGTTCTCGAAATCGGTCGTGCCGGTGAAAGACCAGCTGGGCGTCACCATCCTGGCGCATGACGAGACTGTGCGTGGCGACACGACGATGCAGACGCTCGCCGCGCTCAATCCGTCGTTCGAGCAGATGGGCGTCATGGCGTTCGATGACGTCGTGAAGCAGCGCTATCCGGAGATCGAAAAGATCAACCATGTGCACCATGCCGGCAACTCGTCGGGCATCGTGGACGGCGCGTCGGCCGTGCTGATCGGCAACAAGCAATCCGGCGATGAGCTGGGCCTCAAGCCGCGCGCGAAGATCCGGGGCTTTGCCTCGATCGGCTCCGAACCGTCGATCATGCTGACCGGCCCGTCGCTGGTGACGCAGAAGCTTCTGAAGAAGCTCGGCATGGAAGTCGGCGACATCGATCTCTACGAACTGAACGAGGCGTTCGCCTCGGTGGTCCTGCGCATGATGCAGCACCTCGACATCCCGCACGAGAAGATGAACGTGAATGGCGGCGCCATCGCGATGGGCCATCCGCTCGGCGCAACCGGCGGCATGATCCTCGGCACGATGGTCGACGAGCTGGAACGCTCGGACAAGACAACCGCGCTGATCACGCTCTGCGTCGGCGCTGGCATGGGCACGGCCATGGTGATCGAGCGGGTGTGATGCGGATCGATGAAGCCAAACTCAGCGCGCTGGTAATCTCGGCGCTTACGGGTATCGGCCTCACGCTGTTTCTCAACCAGGCGCTGCGCGATCTCGGCACGGTGCTGGCGATCACTGTCCCGGTAACCCTGGTGATGGGCGCGGTGCTGTTCGTCTTCGCGTCCGACAATATCAAGAAGGGCGGCGACAAGCCGCCGAAAGGTGAATGAGATGAAACTCGAAACATTTGGCTGGGATGTGGATGCGGACGGCATCGCGACAGCCACTTTTGATGTGCCCGGCCGCTCGATGAACACGCTGACGGCAAAGGCGATCGCCGACCTCGGCGCCATCGCCAAGGAAGTGGCGACGAACGACGCGATCAAGGGCCTCGTCATCACGTCGGGCAAGACCAGCGGTTTTTGCGCGGGCGCTGATCTCGGCGAACTCGGCGGCGGATCGGGTGGCGGCGGCGATAAGGGCGATCCGGAAGCGCAGTTGAAGGCGGCGTTCGAGCGCTCGTTCGGCATGAACAAGCTTCTTCGCACGCTCGAAACCGGCAAGAAGCCGGTGGCGTGCGCGATCAACGGTCTCGCGCTGGGTGGTGGTCTCGAGGTGGCGTTGGGCTGTCACTATCGCATTGCAGCGAGCGACAATCCCAAGCTGCAGCTCGGCCTTCCGGAAGCAAAAGTCGGCCTGATGCCGGGCGGCGGCGGCACGCAGCGTCTTCCGCGCCTGATGGGCGCGCAGGCGGCGGCTCCGTTCCTGCTGCAGGGCGAGAGCATGACGGCCGAACAGGCGAAGTCGAACGGCGTGGTGCATGATCTCGCGCCGACGAGCGAACTGGTCGCCAAGGCCAAGGCGTGGTGCAAGGCCAACCCCAACGCCAAGGCGCCGTGGGATGATCCGAAGTTCAAGCAACCCGGCGGACTGCCCAACTCGCAGGGCGGCTCGACCGTGTTCACGTTCGGCGCAGCCATGCTGGCGAAGCAGACATGGGGCAACTATCCGGCGCAGAAGCACATCCTCTCGGCCGTCTATGAAGGCCTCAGCGTGCCGATGGATGCGGCGCTACGCATCGAGAGCCGCTATTTCGTCAAGACGCTGATGACGCCCGAAGCGAAGGGCATGATCCGCTCGCTGTTCCTGTCGATGCAGGACCTGTCGAAAGGCGCCTCGCGCCCGGCTGGCTTCCCGGCGTTCGAGATCAAGAAGGCCGTGGTTGTCGGGGCCGGCCTGATGGGCGCGGGCATTGCCTATGTGCAGGCGAAGGCCGGAATCCCGACCGTGCTGCTCGATGTGAGCCAGGAAGCGGCGGACAAGGGCAAGGACTATTCGCGCAAGATCGTCGACAAGGACGTGTCGCGCGGCAAGGTCACGAAGGAGAAGGGCGATGCGTTGCTGGCGCTGATCACGCCGTCGACCGACTATTCGCTGGTGAAGGGCGCGGATATTGTTGTCGAGGCTGTGTTCGAGAACGTCGAGCTCAAGGCCAAGGTGACGGCGCAGATCGAGGAGCATCTCGGCGAGAACGCTGTGATGGGCACGAACACCTCCACGCTGCCGATCACCGGGCTGGCGAAAGCATCAAAGCGCCCGGCCAACTTCATCGGCATCCACTTCTTCTCGCCGGTCGAGCGGATGGGCCTCGTCGAGATCATCATGGGCAAGGAGACGACCCAGGAGACGCTCGCCAAGACGATGGACTATGTCCTCAAGATCAAGAAGACGCCGGTGGCGGTGAACGATTTCCGCGGCTTCTACACGTCGCGGGTGTTCGGCACTTATCCGGAAGAAGGCATGACGATGCTGGCCGAAGGCATCGCGCCCGCGATCATCGAGAATGTCGGCCGCATGGCGGGCATGCCGATGGGCGCGCTGGAAGTTTCGGACAGCGTTGGCATCGACACGATGCTGAAGATCGGCCGGGAGAGCGCCAAGGTTTCGGGCCGCTCCTATGAGCAGAACCCGGTCGGCGATCTCGTCGCATGGATCGTCGAGGGCCAGAACCGCGTCGGCCGCAAGGCGGGCAAGGGGTTCTACGACTACAATGAAGCGGGCAAGCCCTCGCGCCTCTATCCGGACATTGGCAAGAAGATCGAGATCAAGGTCACGGAGTGCCCGCCGGCGCTGAAGGAAGAACTGACCAAGCGCTTCCTCTATCGCCAGTGTGTCGAGGTCGCCCGCTGCTTTGAAGAAGGCGTCATCCTCGATGCGCGCGATGCGGACGTCGGCTCGATCCTCGCATGGGGCTTTGCGCCGTACACGGGCGGCGTGTGCTCGTTCATGGACCTGAAGGTCGGCATCAAGACATTCGTGGAAGAGTGCGACCGCCTCGCCGAAGCCCACGGCGAACGCTTCCGCCCGAACGCGCTGCTGCGCGAGATGGCCGCCAAAGGCCAGACCTTCTACGCGCGCTTTCCGCCGAAGGACCAGAAGGCGGCGGCTGCCTGATCAGGCCAGGTGTGTGACTGAAACGAAGGCTGGGTGAGTGATCACCCGGCCTTTTTCATTCGCCCAAGTGCTTCTTGAGAAAGGTCGCAATCTCGGACAACGCTCGCGTGCGGCTTTCGGGCGCCGCGAGGTTGTGATCGTCCTTGCCAACGCGGATGTAGGTCACCGGCTTGTTCGCTGACTTCAGCGCCTGTTCCATCAGGTCGCTATGCCGGTCTGGCACGACGAGGTCGTCGGAACCGTGAATGAGCAGCACCGGCGCCTTGAAGTTTGCAGCGAGGCGATAGGGCGAGACCGCTTCGATCGCAGCCGAGTCCTTGTCGGGATCGCCGATCACGCTCTTCCAGTAAGCGTAGGTTCGCGACTCGTGGCCGTGCTCCCGCTTTTCGTGGCCCAGCATTGTCTTGAGGTCGGAAACGCCGGCAATGGAGACCACGCACTTGTAGAGATCGGGTGTCAGTGCTCCACCCGCAAGTGCTGCATAGCCACCATAGCTCCAGCCAAGAATGCAGGTGCGGTTGGGATCGGCCCATCCCATCCTGATCAGCGCCTGCGCGCCGTCAGTCACGTCGTCCTGCATCTTGCGGCCCCACTCGCCGTAGCCGGCCTGGGCAAAACCCGCGCCGAAGCCGCCCGATCCGCGGAAATTCGGTTGGAGAACCACATAGCCCTCGTTGGCCAGGAATTGCGCCAGCCAATCGAAGCCGACGGAGTCGTAGGATTCGGGGCCGCCATGCGGCACGACAACCATCGGCAGGTTCTTGCGCTGGTCCGCCGGCACGCCGACGGGCCATGTGATCAACGTCGGTATCGCGAGGCCGTCGCGCGCCTTGTATTCGACCGTCACGACTTCCGCGACTTCCTCCGGCTTGATGTCGGGTCGCGCGCGGGCGACCGGGGACAGTCGGCGGGCCGGCCGGTCGTACAGCATGTAACGCGGCGGCTGCACGCCGCCTTCTGCATAGAGCAGGACCTTGGACCAGTCGTCGGTCCACGAGACAAGAGATACGGCCGCATCCGGCATCGCCGCAATCGCCGCCTTGATTTCGCGGTTGAGCGTTTCGTCGAACAGTTCATAGCTTGGGTAGAGACCCGAATAGCTTACACCCATGACGACCTTGTTCTCGTCGTTGATGGCGCCGGCAAGTTCGACGCCCTCGCGGGTCTTCAGCGGACCCGAAAGCGTGCCGTCTGCAAGCGAGATTTCGTACATCTGAGGGAACTCGGAATTCTCGTACTTGAAGGCGACCAAGGCCCCATCTCGCTCAGCAAACCCGGCGATGCCCAGCGAAGGTAGTTTGGTTGTCTCGGAGTAGATCACGCGATCGCCGCCATCTGCAGCGTAGGCGCGGATTTCGTAGAGGCTGCGTTTCTCGCTGAACTCCGTGCGGGCGATGACGTCGCCCTTGTTGTTCATGATCCAGCTGACAGTCGAGGTCGTTCCTGTCGCGCCGGGGATGCGCGCGCCGTGTCCCGTTTCCAGGTTGACCTTCAGAAGGTCGAACGTGGGATCCGCACCGGTCTTTTCAATATAGGCGGGCATGTAGACGTGCTGTCCGCCGGGATCGATTCCGACGATGCGGCCAAGGCCAGACTGAAAGCTATAAAGATTCTGCGTGCCGACGAGCAACTGGACGATCTTCCTGGTCGATATGTTGTAGGCGAATGCCGACGTATCCTCGTACCGTTTGGTGAGCCCGCTGTTCGTCGTCACCTTGGACGCCAGCAGAATTACGTAGTTCGAGCCGACCCAGTATGCGCCGAGGGCCTTTACGTCCGGTAGGCGGATGAGCGCTTCATTCTTGCCCGTCGCAACTTCGTACTTTGCCAGATAGTCGACGCCATCCACGCGGCTGATATAGGCGACGTGCTTCCCGTCGGCGGAAATGTCCGGCGAGCGCACGGCCGGCATGTCGCCAAATGCTGCAAGGGGCGGCTTTGCCATTGCCGGCGCGGCAAGCCCGCACCAAGCCAGGCAGCCCGACACAAATACGGAAAGCAGGCGCATCAATTCCCTCCAGGCAATCAATCTGTCCAGCCAAATGGTTACCGGTTTTTGGGCGGCTGGATAGTCTGTCCGCATGCGTTGACGCACAGGTGTCGCAGGGTTGATCCTGTACCCTCAACTACTGGAGGGATGTTCATGCGTGGCCTGCTCTCAAGGGCGATCGCAACGCTGGTTGTGTGCAGCCCCGCATATGCAGACGTTGTCGCCAAGGCGCCGGAGGGGATGACGATCCGCATCGTTGCCGAGGCGCCGCTGGACCGCGACGCGGCGTGGGCGCGGCTGGTCGATGTGGCTGGCTGGTGGAACGCTTCCCACACATACTCGGGCGATGCGAAATCGCTGTCGCTGGATGCACGGGCGGGCGGCTGCTGGTGTGAAATCTGGAACGGCGGCGAGGTGGAGCATGGCCGTGTCGTGATGGTGATGCCGAAGCAGGTGCTGCGCGTCGATGGCGCGTTTGGCCCGCTGCAGGATCTTGGTGTCAGCGCCGCGATGACGTTCACGCTGGCGGACGGGTCGACGCCGGGAAAGACGAAGCTGACGCTCGATTACAAGGTGGTCGGCAGTTCGTTGTCGGGTCTCGATCAGCTGGCGCCGATCGTGGATCAAGTGCTGGCCGAACAGGTGAAGAGCTTCGTTGCGGTCAGGTGACGACAACAGAAAGGGCGCTCTTTCGAGCGCCCTTTCCATACTCCGTTGTTGTGAAGATCAGCCTTCGACGACCGGACGCAGAACGACCTGCACGCGGCGGTTGACCGAGCGCTTGGACTCCGTGTCGTCCGGCATGACGAGCGGCTGGCTTTCGCCGAGACCGCCGGTCGCCATCCGCTGACCCAGAACGCCCTTGCCCTGAAGGTAGACGCGCACGGCTTCGGCGCGACGGTAGGACAGGTCGAGGTTGGCCTGGTCGGCGCCTTCGGTCGATGCGTGGCCGATGATGTCGATCGTCGTCTTGGGATAGAGGTTGAGTGACTCAGCGACCTTGTCGAGCGTCGGCATGAAGGACGCGTCGAGCGACGCCGAACCCTTGGAGAAGGTCACATCCGACGGCATCACGAGTTCGATGCGGTCGCCGATGCGCTGGATGCCGATGCCGCTGGCGGCGACCTTGCGGCGCATGTCTTCTTCCTGGCCGTCCATGTAGCGGCCGATGCCTGCGCCCGCGAGCGCGCCGACAGCTGCGCCGACAGCGGCGTTGCGGCCGTCATTCCCGCCGGCGAAGACGCCGCCGATGCCGCCCACGATCGCGCCGATTGCGGCGCCGCGGCCGGTGTTGCCCCAGATGGATTCGCCCGTGATGGGGTCGGTGGCGCAGGCGCCAAGCGCCAATGCCGAAGCCATGAACACTAGAGTCCGTTTCATCGATATCTCCCTGAAAGTCCGAATCGACGCCCACGCCGGTTCGCGCCGATGTATATCGGCGACGCTAAGGGCACAAACGCGGCGCTCTTGGTTCGGTTGCGCCTTTGTTGGTCCAGCCTGAATTCATCGCCGCCCCAACGACGTGTGACGCTAACCAAATAATCCACGCAGGCGCGAGGTCATTCGCCGACTGTTGTTAAAGCGCCACGGATGCGGCATTTCAAAGTCGAGCAAAATCAGGCACGTATTGCTTCCGCGTCATGCGCGTGCTCCCCGATGACCCTTGTTGGCACAGGGCTCCTCTCGGGGCATGGAAGTGCTAGAGTGCGAGTCTGAGAGAACGACCGCGGACGCGGACCGGTTGGGGATAGAACGAGGATCCAAGGGCATGCCGAGTGTCGCCGGCCGAGACGGTGCGCAACGGACGCGAACTGCAACGGCGGCTGTCATGGCGCTGATCCTGAGCGCATGCGGCGACAATGCCGCGCAGACGGCCGCGATCGATCCGGCGTCCGCAGGCGTGACGGACGGGCCGCTGTCCAACTCCGTGGGCGCGTCCGACCCGGTCAACTCGCCGATCGTCAATGCGCCGACGGGTCCGCTGGACACATCAGCCTGGGTTCTGCCGGCGCCTTTCTATGCGGCAGGAGACGAGCCTTCGTGGCGGATGGAGATCGTCGACGGGTGGTTCTCGTTCAAGCGGTCCGGCCTGCGCGCCATCGAGGAACCCCTGGTGCAGCCGCGGCAGGAGAACGGCGCCGACGTTTTCGCGACGGGCGCACTGACCGTGACAATCAAGCGCGAGGGGTGCAGCACGGAGGCTGGCGGAAGCGGCGATTTCTCTGCGCTGGTCACGTTCGACGAACTGAACTTCGATGGGTGCGCGTTTTCGGGCTCCGTCGCCAATGCTTCGGCCGAGGCGGCGACGGTCATTGAATCGCTGGGACCCATCGATGCGTGCCTTGCCCAGCTCGGCCAGCCGGCGCTGGCGACAGCGGTCTATCCGCGGCAGGATGGCGAGCAGGTGGCCGTTGGACTGCGCGCCAGGACGGGGGCGCTCTATGAATGCCTCACACAGGTGTCGGATGCAGCGGTTCTGTCGCTTGATCCGATCGAGCAGGGCGCCCAGCCGGCATGGATGAACCGCTTCCGGTTTCTGCGCGAGGGCGTCAAGACGGCCGCTGAATGTCCGGATGCGGAGGAAGTCCGCCTTGGCGACAAGGTGGTCGGCCGCCTGCTCGGACGCGCGTGCAAATTCTAGCGCTGGTTAGTTCCACGGCTTGTAGACGTTCGGTCCTGCTGCTGAGCGCGGCGGCGTTTGCGATGTGGGCGCGAAGCGTTGAAAATCTGTGGCCGATGACTGTTCGACGCCCTGCACGGACCGTGCGCTGATCCCATGCATCAGCATGTCCCGCTCCGGTTTCTTCGGAACTGGCGGAGGCGCTTTTGCGAAACTGGCGGTCTGGCCGAAGATTGCCGTCGGCTGCCCGGACGTGGAGTCGGACGCCACTTTCATCGCAGGTGCGGAGAGCGAGGACAGGATCGTGGCGATCGCCTGTTCGGCGCCGCGGGCGATGCGACGGGCGCGGGCCGCCATTTCGGTCACCCGGGTTGCATAGGTGCCGTCGCCGCTGGGCCATGGAGTTGAAGCGAGGTCGTCCGCTGTCGCTGTCTCAAGCTCGCGGCCGTCGGCGCGGAGCAGGCGAAGGGCGGGCGGCGAGGCCATGATCTCCACGACATAGCCCTCGGTTTCCAGGCGAGACGTTTCCCGGTCCCCTTCTGTCCACGCGAGGCTGCCGGCGGATGTGAGCTCGTGCAGCTTGCGGATCAGCTGCTGGGTTGAAGCGTGCAACATGGATCGTCCCCTCGGCCGAGGCGGAACATGGAAGCCGGACCCGGCAGGGTCAAGCCTGACCGGACTTGCCGACGCGCCGCGTGATGAGGCGTGCGAGTTTGGCGGCGTCGCGGGCCTCGCACTCCCAGATCACGGCTGGCTTCCAGCCGAGTTTTCGCAGGCTGGCGAGCGAGGCGAGGTCACGCGCGATGTTGCGTGCAATCTTGGCTTGCCAGTAGGCGCGGTTGGTCTGCGGCATACGGGCGCCGCGTGCGCAATCATGGCCGTGCCAGAAGCATCCGTGCACGAACAGGGCGACGCGCCGCGACGGGAAGACGAGGTCCGGCTTGCCGGGCAGGTCGCTGCGTCCGAGGCGGAAGCGAAGGCCGAGCGCGTGAGCGGCGCGGCGGACCGCGAGTTCCGGCGCCGTGTCGCGCGATTTCACGGCGCGCATGACGGCGGAGCGTTTCTCGGGATCGAAGACGTCCGTCATCAGAGGTTGTATCTGTTCGCTGCTGGCGCAAGGTTGCGCTCGAACGATTCCATAGACCGGAGGAAACACAATGGCGCGTACAACCCATCGCAGCAGTGGCGGCAAGAAACTGTATGCCGTTCGCGACAAGGAAGGACAGTTCAAAGACATCCAGACCTACAAGCGCGCGCACGGCCAGGATGTGAAGCGCGTGAGCAAGGCTGAGACGGCCGCGAAGAAGGCGGCGAAGAAGAAAGCGGCCAAGGCTGTCGTGAAGAAGTCGGCGGCGAAGAAGACAGCAAAGAAGGCTGCAAAGAAGAAGTAGGTCAGGCCGCCGCTCGCGCTGAGCCGCCGGTGGCGAGCGGCGCAAGCAGGTGGTCGCCGAGCCAGCGGACGACGGGGACGGAGACGCCATCGCCGACGACTTTCAGCGCGTTGGTCTCGGCGGTCGGCAGACGATAGCTGTCATCGAGGCCCATCAGGCGCGCGGCTTCGCGTGAGGAAACGGCGCGGAGGCGGGCGCGGCCGTTTTCGGTGACGAGTAGAAGCTGTTTCGATGATCCGCCGGCGGGCGTGCGGAGGCAGCCAGCGAGGCCATCGTAACGGATTTCGGCGCGCTGGATGCGCTGGCCATTCTCGATGCGGATGCGACGGAAGACGGCGCCGGCGTTCCAGGTGGGATTTTCGAGCGCGGCTTCGACGCGCTGGCGATGGAGCGGGGCCATCTGGTCGATCAGCTTGGCGGTGGCGGCGTCGGATCGCCATGTGTTTTCCGGCGGATTGCGATCGAGGAGTGCTGCGAGATCAGCGTTGCGCTTCTTCGGGTGCGGCAGGCGCCACCAGACCCAGGCGAGGTGGGTTGTGTCAGGCAGGGCTTCGACGGCGGCGCGTAGGCTGGGCGGGTGGAAGGTGGAGTCCGGGGCGTCGGTTTCGAGGCCTGCGGGGATGCGGCCCTTGTGGGCGATGATGAAGAGGCGCGGGCGCGACTGGGGCGAGAAGAGTGCGGCGTCGATCAGCATGGCGCCGACGCGATAGCCGGCGTCGGCAAGCTCAGTGATCAACGCGGTGAAGTCGCGGCCATTGTGGGACGACAGAAGTCCGGCGACGTTCTCGATGACGATGGTCTTAGGCGAGCGGGGGCCAAGCTTTTCGATGACATTCCAGAAGCCCCAGAAGGCGCCGGAGCGTGGTGCGTTGAGGCCGCGGCGGCCGCCGGCGATCGACAGGTCCTGGCAGGGGAAGCTGGCCCAGGCGAGGTCTGCGGTGGGCAGGCTGGCGGGGGCGAGGTTCCAGACATCGCCCTGTTCGACCGGCACGTCAGGAAAATTGGCGCGGTAGGTCGCGCATTTCATCGCGTCGAGGTCGTTGGCGAAGGTGCAGTCGAATCGCCCCGAGAGGCCGACATGCGCCATGCCGCCGCCGGCGAAGAATTCGAGGAAGGAGGGGCGGGTGGATAGCATGGGGTTAAGGTGCCGTGATTCGCGCGCGGGCGCGCGGAGGCGTTCTCAGTCGCGCGGGCGCGCTGAGGTGTACGTGAGTTGCGGGTAGGGAGTAGCGGGGCGGGCCGCGGGCTTTCGTGAGCACGCCCTCGTCCTTCGACGGACGCTCCCTCCGGTCGCTGCTCAGGATGAGGGCTACTCGGACGTTTGCGTTTTTCATCGTCGCGACACCCACCCGCCTCCGCCGCGCTACGGCGCGGCATGCCGCCTCATGGTGAGCAGCGCGCAGCGCGCCCGTCGAACCATGGGCGGCGAGGGGATTGGTGGTGATACGTTTGGCGAGGCGACGGAAGCGCTCGCGGATGATCGCTTCCGGGTCGGCAGCCCAGCGGGCGAGCGCGAGGAAGCGGCGGTTCATGTCGAACGGCGTGCGGGGGCAGGGGCCGCCGAACGAGTCCGGAGGCGTGAGTGAGATCTTTGTGTCGTCGAGTTTCACGTCTTCATTGTTGAGGAGTTGCGCCACGCCCTGCGCGATCAGCTGGTCGCGGAGCCATTCGGACTGGCGGAGTCCTTCCCAGCTGTCGCGCCACTCGGGCTTGAAACGGCGGGCGCGTTTGAAGTTGGCGATGTAGCTGAAAATCGTCGCGAGCCACGCCACAAATGCATGGACAGGCCAGGCCCACGCTGGGGTCTCGCCTTGTTCATATGCGTCGTGGCTTTTCGCTACGGTCATGCGGCCGATTATACGCCCGCATTGTTCCCCGCCGATCCTGTGCCTCTGTTTCCCCCAAATGTTTCGGGCAAGTGGTTGAGATTGTGGGAGAAGATTTCTGAGTTTCCCCCAAATCGTGACAACGACTTTCCCCCAAACTCGGCGCCGTTTCGCTGCCGGTGAGCCTCCGAGAGACCCCCTCCGTCATGCGCGCGAAGAGGCGCGCATGCCACCTCCCCCGATCGCGTGGCGATCGAGGGAGGAAAGAACCGTGCGCGTGGCGACGTTCAGATTGCCTCCCTCACTTGCAACGCAAGTGGGGGAGGTGGCGCGCGCAGCGCGACGGAGGGGGGCTATCGGTGGGGCGCGACTTCGCTGAACCTCGCGGTCGCTATCAACCGCCGCCGAAGCGGGCCGTCCAGTCGGCAACTTGGGTGTCTTCGATCTTGGTGAAGAGTTGGGGTGGGACGGCGATGGGCATGCTGCGAGGGAGGGCGTCGAGGAGAGCGGGGTAGCCTCCGGCGCCGAGTCTCGACACGGCGAGGCTGCGGTTGCCTTTGGGGACGCCGATGGCGTCGAGGATTTTGCTTGCGGTTTCGGGGATGATCGGCTGGGCGATGATGCCGAAGAGGGCGACGAGGTTGAGGCCGGTGCGGATGCCGACTGCGGCCTGATCCACTGATGTCTTGTAGGCCGTCCAGGGGGCGGCCTTGGTGATGTATTCGTTGCCGGCGGCCCAGATGGCGCGGGTTTCGGCGGCGGCCTTGCGGAATTCCATGGCGTCGTAATGGGCGATGAGTTGCGGCAGGCGCGTCGCGAGTTCGTTCGCCATCCAGGCTTCGTGCTCGCCGGGCTCGCCGCCCTCGGGGACTTTTGAATCAAACTTGGCGGCGGCGTATTTGGTGATGCGGTTGACGAAATTGCCGAGCACGTCGTTGAGATCGGAGTTCACCGTCGTCTTGAAGTGCTCCCAGGTGAAGGCCGTGTCCGAGCTCTCCGGCGAATTGGCGGTGAGATACCAGCGCCAGTAATCGCCGGGGAGCAGTTCCAGCGCCTTGTCCATGAAGACGCCGCGTTTCTGGCTGGTGGAAAACTTGCCGCCATACCAGTTGAGCCAGTTGAAGGCCTTCAGCTTGTCGACGAGTTTCCACGGCTCTTTGGAGCCGAGGATGGTGACGGGGAATGACACGGTGTGGAAGGCGACGTTGTCCTTGCCCATGAACTCGACATAGGTGACGTCGTCCGCGCCCTTGTCGGTTCGCCACCAACGCTCCCAGTTGCCGCCGGTTGCTTCTGCCCATTCGACGGTGGAGCCAATGTATTCGATCGGCGCATCGAACCAGACGTAGAAGACCTTGTTCTCGAAGCCGGGTCGCGGCTTGCCGTTGCGCGTGACGGGGACGCCCCAGACGAGGTCGCGGGTGATCGCGCGATCGATCAGGCCTTCGTCGAGCCATTTGTAGGCGATGGAGGTGGTGAGGTTGGGCCAGTCGGCGGCGCGCGCGTCTACGAATTTGCGGACCTCGTCCTGCAGTTTCGATTGCAGGAGGTAGAGGTGGCGCGTGTCGCGGATCTCGACATTTCGGGAGCCGGAGACGGATGAGTAGGGGTTCTTGAGGTCGATGGGATCAAGCAGCGTTCCGCAATTGTCGCACTGGTCGCCGCGGGCTTTCTCGTAGCCGCAATTGGGGCAGGTGCCTTCCACATAGCGGTCGGGCAGGAAGCGCTTGTCGTCGACCGAGTAGATCTGGTTCGAGGTACGCTCGTCGATGAGGCCGTTGTCTTCGAGGACGTCGGCGAAGTGTTGGGTGAGACGGCGGTTGGGTTCGTTGGAGGAGCGGCCGAACCAGTCGAAGGAGAGGTGGAAGCCGGCGCCCACGGTCTTCTGGATGTCGTGCTGTTCGGCGCAATAGTCTGCGACGCTCTGGCCGGCCTCGATGGCGGCGAGTTCGGCGGGCGTGCCGTGCTCGTCGGTGGCGCAGATGAACAGGACTTCGTGTCCGGCGGCGCGGGCGTAGCGCGCATAGACATCCGCCGGGAGCATCGAGCCGGCGAGGTTGCCGAGATGCTTGACGCCGTTGATGTACGGCAGGGCGGAGGTGATGAGGATGCGGGCCATGGGGCGGGATGTAGCGGGAGGCGGGGGAGATGGCCAGAGTGGAGGCGGGGGGCGTGGCCCTCAGCTGACATTGACCGCACCGCAGATCGGGCGCCAGCTACAGCGGACAACGATGCAAGGACGCGCGCAAATGACCGCCAGAGTGACAGTGTGCCAGCGGGCAGACGGCTCGTTTGAAATCCTCGTCAATGAGGCCGGGCGCGATCTTTTGGTGAAGGAGCTTCAGGGGCTCGATAAGCGCTGGGACCACTTCCATCTAGACCATTTCGATGATCCCGAACTCGCCTTCGCCACGGACGTGCCGCTTGCGCCGATTCCTTACAACGAAGGAGACAAGGTCTTTCAGACCGGGAAGGTGCTGCTCCGCCCAGACGATTGGGATGCGGAGTACTTTCCTCACGTGCTTGCATCAGCGACGCCGCCCACAGAATGACCTCCATGTCCTCTGCTGGCGACTGTCGGCCACTCAGCCCTCAGCCGATCCCAGTGATCTGCACAGCCGCGTGGTAGCGCATCGTCGAGAAGCCGGCGTAGCGGTAGGTGATCTTCCGCGCGGCGACGAATTCCTGCCACGCCTTGTACTCGTGCTCGCGCCAGTTCGGGTAATTGTAGTATTCGTCGAACATGATCACCGTGCCTACGCGCATGCGGTCGGCGAGCTGGTTGAGGACGTAGATGGTCGAGTCGTAGACGTCGCAGTCGACGTTGATGAAGCTGACCGGGCCGGGGTTGCTGGCGAGGAAGCCGGGGAGGGTCTGGTCGAACCAGCCCTTGTGTAGCTGCACGTTGCGCGGCACGCGGGGGAGCTTGCCGTGCTGGGTGTAGCGGCCGGTCTGTTCGTGCGTGCCGGACCAGTCGCCGGGGAGACCTTCAAACGAGTCGAAGCCGTGGACGACGCGCGGTTCGGCATTGTTGGCGATGAGTTTCGTGGAAGTGCCGCCGGCGACGCCGAATTCCAGGATCAGGCCGTTGAGGCCCGCTTCCTTCTCTCGCTTCATGCAGAGCGCGATCAGGGGCTTGCGACCCTGGCAGAGCATGGCGTCCTTGAGGTTGGCCTCGATGTAATCGACCGTGTCCTTCTTGGCCCGCATGCGCAGGTCGAGGTACATGTCGTTCAGAAAGTACTTGTGAATCAGCCTGCTGTAGATGCGACCGAGAATTTTCTTGTCCATTGGAATCCCGCTTTGGCGGGGGCTTGTAGCATGGACAGGTCAGCACGCCAGCGGGCCTGAAGGCGGTCGTTGTGCGATCAGCTATTGACGCTGGCGCCGCCGGAGACGCGGAGGGTGACCGAGCGGCCAAGCATGGTGTCTCCATAAAGCGCGAGCGTTGAGCCGGTGACGATCGTGGTCTTGACGCCGCGTTGGCGCAGGGCGGCCGCCACGGTTTTGGCGCGCTCGGCATCGCCATTGGCCTGGACGACGACGCTCTTTGCGCCGCAGGTGCGGGCGGCTTCGGCCATGCTGACAAGCGCGTAATTCTGTTCGGAATTGAGAGCTGCGGAATCCGGAGCGAAATAGACGACCGCTTCGTGGCCGGGGCAGGCGGATGGGGTCTGTGCGGCGGCGGTGTCTGCGATAAAGCCGCAGAAGCCGATCATCGCGGCTCCCATGGTCATCAAGGTCAAGCGGTTCATGTCTGCCTCCCGGTTCCTGTATCCATGCCCCTAACGGTTCAGCTCGAATAATAGTTCCTGCGGACTCCAAGATGGGCCGGTTCCGGGCAGATTGTGGCAGTTGCGGGGTATTTTCGGGCTGGCGGCGCCGGGCTTGCGTGCTGGCCGCTAGGCGCCTATTCCCCTCCGCAATAACGGCCGGATTAGCTCAGCGGTAGAGCAGCGGTTTTGTAATCAGAAGTGATGGCGACTCCAGCCACCTCATACCTGACCATGCTGACCGCTACGTCGCTGTAATCATTGAAAATCGGCCTCTCATGCCGCACATCGGAATTCACCGGTGCGCATCAGAGGTTTGAGACAATGGCGAGACACGGCGAGCGTCTGACCGACGCAATGCTCACGAAACTTTCCGTCCCTGCAAAGGGTGCGGTGATCCACACAGACCAAACTCTGACCGGTTTTGGCGTGCGCGTGACGAAGGGCGGAGTGCGAACTTTCGTACTGACCTATGGCCGTGAGCGCAGACGGCTTTCGATAGGCCGTGTGGGGGTCATAAGCCTCGCCGACGCGCGCAAGGAGGCGAAGCGGTACCTCGCATCGGAAACTCTAGGAAAGCGCTCCACGCGGTCGATTAGGTGGGAGGCCGGGGTG
>JANOKS010000008.1:0-14460 GCA_031419455.1 Alphaproteobacteria bacterium | reverse complement strand
CGCATGCGGAACCATTCGCGCGCCGTGCGCGAGCCGCGTGTGCGGCAAGGCACTGAATGCGTGAAGGTTTGCTGTCATTTCACTTGCTGCATGTGGTGGGTGCTCCATCTTCCGGGTAATGGTGATGGAGATAAAAAAATGAACCTGAAAACGATCGCGGCTGCGGCTGCATTTGCTCTGGCGGCGACGGCTTGCCAGGCGATTCCGGAAGACATGACGGTCGCGCAATACTGTGCGCAGCCCGACAAGACAAACATGGACGTCTGCAAGATCAACGTCGAAATCGATGGCGAGCGCCGTCAACTCGCCGACACCAACATGCGCCTGAGCCAGGCGCGCACGATCGCCGACAACGCGCTTGCCCGCGCCAACTCGGCCCAGGCTTCGGCCGACGCGGCGATGGCGGCCGCCACCGATGCGAAGAGCTCGATCGCGACGCAAGCCGCCTTCAACTGCACCACGAAGACCGTGCAGCGCGCGAAAGCCGGTTCATGCGGCGAAGGCTACAAGGTGCAGTCCTGCGTCCAGACGCGCTTCACCTTCAACGCCGGCGCGCCGTCCATCCTGCGTGAGATCAGCGACACGGGTTGCCGCTTCAACGACCAGGTTCTCGAGATGCAGATCCGCTGCTGCACCACGGGCCCGGCGCCTGTGATGACGGAAACGGCCGCTCCGGTCGATCAACAGCCGACCGCCCCGCAACAGCCGGCGCAATCCTCGTAACTTCGCGCCGTAAACCAGATCGCCGCGGCAGAATTACCCCTGCCGATGACGACCAACGAAGCGCCGCTCTCCCTCGGAGGGCGGCGTTTTGATTCTGCCCGGCAGCAGGAGCAGGATAGCGCGGCGAGGGAGGCCAACATGATCCTGATCACGGGGACTGTGGACGTGGCGGAGGTGAATCGCGCGGCGTTCATCGCCGCGGCGTCGCATCATGTGACGCGGTCGCGCGAAGAGGCGGGCTGCATCAGCCACGGCTTCTTCGAGGATGTCATGGCGCCGGGGACGTTCGTGTTCGTCGAGCGTTGGCGCGATATGAAGGCGGTGCAGGCGCATTTCGCGATGGACTATTCGCGGGAGATTGTCGGCGTGATCCGCGGGCTGTCGGAGCGTTCGACGGGCGTGGAGATACATGAGGTGGCTTCGACGCGAGTGGTGTGAGGGCTGCCGCGCCTCGGCGCGTTGTTGTTATCCCGGACGAGCGCAGCGAGACCCGGGAAACCATTCGTCCGCAGTCGAGATGGGCAAATGGGTCCCGGATAGCGCTGCGCGCTTCCGGGATGACAAACGTAACCGTCATGCGCGAATAGAAAAGGCCGCCCCGTTTCCGGAGCGGCCTTTCTTCAGCTCGTGGGCTTCAAATCAGTTTGCGACCTTCACCGACACGCCGATGATGCGCGGGTCGTTGACGAAGGCGGTGTTGTTGTTGAAGTCGATCGCGCCCTTGATGTTGTCCTCGTCCGTGATGTTGCGGGCGAAGGCGGCGACTTCGAGGGAGCCGTCGAGCTTTGCCCAGCCGAACTTCAGGCCGCCCTCGAACTGTTCGTCGGTCTGGAATTCGACCGACTCGTAGATGAAGAGGTTGGTTGCGCCCTGATAGGCCCAGTCGGTGTAGACGAAGAATTCTGAAGCAGCGTCGAACGGGATGGAGTAACGCGCCGTGAAGTTGGCGATCGTTTCCGGCGCGTTGGGGAAGGGGTTGCCATCCACCAGCGCGCGGGTGGAGCCGCTGATCACGACGGTCGGGTCGGTCACGGTGCACTGGGCGCAGATGCCGACGGCAAGCGCGCTGTCCTGGATTTCCGTGTCGACCCAGGAGAAGCCGCCGGTGAAGACGAGGTTTTCGGTCGGCGCCCATTCGGCGTCGACTTCGAGACCCACGGCTTCGCCGGTGTCAGCGTTGACCAGCTGGACTGTATTGCCGGCGCCGCCGACGGCGGTGAGCTGGATATCGGAGACCTCGTAGGTGAAGGCTGCGGCGTTCAGGCGGAGCGTGTCGTCGAGCAGGGTCGACTTGAAGCCTGCTTCCCATGACAGGACGGTTTCCGATTCGGCGAGCGACGGCGGGGCGAAGAAGGCGACGTCGCGACCCTGGATCGAGGGACCGCGGAAGCCTTCGGCGGCGCGGGCGTAGACCGAGACGTCCGGGGTCAGGGCGTACATGGCGCTGAGATCCCAGCTGACATGGTCGTCCGAGATGTCGCGGTTGTTGGCCGGCGCGCCGAGGACGGTGAGGTCTTTCTCGTCTTCGGTGTAGCGAAGTCCGCCGGTGACGGAGAGCTGCTCGGTGACGTCATAGCTGGCCTGGCCGAACACGGCCCAGGCCTGGTTGCCGTGCGTCAGCGTGGCCGGTGGCGGGAAGCCGGACGGGCCAACTGTGGTGACGGTGAATTCCGAGTCGAAGATGTACGCGCCGACCTGCCAGGAGAGCGGACCGCCAGTGTCGCTGGCGAGCCGGACTTCCTGCGTGATCTGGTCGAGATCGTCGATCGAGTCCTGTGTGTCGCTGTCGAACGGGATGAAGCCCGGTCCGACGCCGGCGACGCCGCCATCGATGTCGCCGCGGCTGGAGCCGTCGGTGCTTTCATAGGCGGTGATGGAGGTCAGCTCCATGTCGCCGAAATCGTAGCTGACATTCGCCGAGGCGCCCCAGCCCGAATAGGCCTGCGGATTGCCGCCGCCCTGGTTGTAGCTCACGCGGTCGCGGTCATAATTGGCGTTCAGGCCGTTCGTCCCCGGCGTGATGACGTTGGCGCGGAAGATGGCGGACGTGCCGTCGAGGTCTCGGGCGTGCAGGTTGAGCAGCACGTCGAGATTGTCCATCGGCTCAAGCGCGACCTGGAGGCGCCCGGCCATTTCGTCGAAGCCGCCGAGATCGTCCTCGCCGGCGACAAGCGTGTTGTCGATCCAGTCGTCGCGGTGCTGGTAAAGCAGCGAGGCGCGCGCGTTGACGCCCGGGGCGATTGCGCCGCCGACGGCACCGTCGAAAGTCAGGGAGCCAAAGGACCCATAAGAGGCCTGCGCGCGAGCATCGAACGCCTCCGTCGGTTTGACGGATGTGAAGCGGACGATGCCGGCGGTTGTGTTGCGGCCGAACAGCGTGCCTTGCGGGCCGCGATAGACCTCGATGCGATCGACGTCGAAGATCGGCGTTGATTTCAGGACCACGTTCTCCATCACCACGTCGTCCATGATGATCGAGACAGGCTGCGAGGCGGCGACGTCGAAATCTGTGTTGCCGAGGCCGCGGATGTAGAAGCGCGGCGCGACGCGGCCGTTGGAGCTTTCGGCGTAAAGCGCCGGCACGCGGGCGGCGAGGGCGAGCACGTCTTCGCCGGCCGAGAAGATCGCCTCGATCTGGTCGTCCGGCAGGGAGGCTGCGGAGACCGGCACGTCCTGCAGATTCTCCTCGCGCTGGTTGGCCGTGATGATGATCACGTCGAGGCGGCTGTCGTCGGCAGGTGGCTGCGCCTGGGCTGCGGCTGGCGAGGCGAGCAGGGCGAGCGCCGACGATGCGGCGAGCAGCGCGGCGAGCAAGGTCCGGCCGGAGGGCTTGCGGTGGAACATTGTGGGGGCTCCCAGATTGAATCTGGGTTCCACATCAACCGAAGGCCTTTCCGAAGTCTTGTGGGGCTTTGCGTGAATCGTGCGTATACGGCGCTTTGTGCGAGTGCGATGCAAAACTGTCACGCACCGCCCGTGCACCACGCACGCAGGTTTCGCGCGCTTAGGGAATCGCCAGCGCGGCGCGCAACCGGTGTGAGAGGCGCACGCGTTAGGCGATAATGTCCGGCGTGAGCTTGGACGAGAGCCACATGATGCTGTCCTTCACGCGGAGCTTCTCGCGCTTGAGGCCCATGACGCGGATGTCTTCGCCGCCGGCTGTCTTCAGCCGGTCGATTGTCTCATCGAGTTCGCGATGGCGTGTGCGCAGCTCTTCGAGCCGCTGCTCCATCTCCTCGATGTTGGCGGGGTCGAAAACGATGTCGCTCAACCCTCGGGCCTCCGGTGTCTGAGCACTCGCGGAATCGATTCGCATTGCTGCTTGCGATCCAGGGCGCCGGAAATCGGGAACGGTCCGCCGGTATCCCTCGATCCGGCTGCCCTCCCGCAGCTTTTGGATACCAAATCCAGGGGGGAACGGAAAGGTCCGCGATCCCAAAACAACGCCTTACGCAGAGGCTTTCGGAGATCGTCCCGCAGGCAGCAGCATTAATTTTCAGGGTGACCTGCGATTTCCGGTTTTCAAGGCGTGACGTCCAAAAAACTTCATGTTTCACTCTTCATCGCGGCTGTTCAGCGAGCCGCATACGGTCTCCTCGAAACCATCCTTCGAGGCCGTGGCGGACGCGAGACGTCCGCTTGCGGTCGAGGTTGTGCGACCCGCCTGGCGCCCATCCGGGGCAGCGCGGTCCGCCAATTACAAGGAGAGACCTATTCATGAGCCTGGAAGCACGTATCAAGGAGTTGAGTGACCGGCATAAGCGCCTCGACGCGGCCATCGCCGCCGAGGTGAAACACCCGTCGGGCGACGACGTGCGAATCCACGAACTCAAACGGAAGAAACTTCGAATAAAGGACGAAATCGAGCTGCTGAGGACCAACTAGGTTCCACCAGCTTCTTGGGCTGCCTCACCTCTCTTTGCGCTTGCCCGCATCCGCGGCGGCCAACTTATCGTTGACCTTCGGCGCGACCACGCGAATGGTGGCGTCGGGGCGCGATCAACGGGCGGTGAGGGTAGCCTTATGCGTGGCCTCTGGGACAATGAGCAGGTGCTGTCGCCAGCGTTGCTGCGATCGGCGCTGGCGCTTGTCGGCGTTTTCCTGGCGCTGACGGCGGCCGTGATGCTGATCATTGCGGTCGCAAGCGTGGCGGCCGGGAATTATGCTGCCGCGGCGATGCAACTCGCGGCCGGAATCGCGATTCCATTCGGGATCTGGCTGGGGCTGCGCATTCTTGCCGACCTGCTGGTCGTGTTGAACCGCTCGCATGACAGGCTGCAGTCGATCGTCGAACTGGCGGGTGGCGCCCCGCAGCAGGCCCCGCAGCAGGCAACGGCGTCCCCTGAGCCCGTTTTCACATCGAATGGCGCAGCGACCGCAGCGGGCGATGATGGTCCGCGCTATCCCACGGAGGAGTAGGCGAGGATTTACTACTCGCCGTCCTTCTTCTTCCCGAAGTTCGCGAACAGCTGTTCGGCCGTGATATTCTCGCGGCGGGGCTCCTCGCCATCGGCTGAGGCGGCGTCGGCGGCGGCCGGGGCGGGGGTGACGACCTTGCGCAGCGTCGGACCGGACAGCCGGGCATCCTTCTCGTCGCGCGCGGTCGCCTTCTTGGCGGCCGCTCTCGAAACGATGGCGTCGAGTTCGATCTGCGAGCAGAGGCCCAGCGTCACGGGATCGACCGGCTTGAGATTGGGCGCATTCCAGTGCTGGCGCGAGCGCACGGATTCGATCGTCGACTTGGTCGTGCCGATCAGCTTGGAGATCTGCGCGTCCGTGACTTCGGGATGGTGGCGGAGAAACCAGGCGATGGCGTCGGGGCGATCCTTGCGGCGCGAGACTGGCGTGAAACGGGCGCCTTTCTTCTTGGCCTCGGGCACGCTGGCGTGCTTCAGCGGCGGCATCCTGAGCGTGTAGGTCTTGTCCTGCTCGCCGGTCTCGATCTCTTCGCGTGTGAGCTCGCCAGAGGCGACCGGATCCGCGCCGCGCATGTTCTCGGCGACCTCGCCATCGGCGATGCCTTTGACCTCAAGGGGATGCAGCTCGCAGAATTCGGCGATCTGCTCGAATGTGAGCGTCGTGTTGTCGATCAGCCAGACGGCTGTCGCCTTCGGCATGAGGATTTTGGCCATAAGCGTCTCGTAGTCCTGAAAAGCGAAAAACCCGGCGCTGAGGGCCGGGTTTCTCGGAATGTCGAGAATGGGAAGTAGTCCTGAGCGTCGCTGATATAATTCAGGTTTTCGCTGTTGTGAACCCGAAACCAGCTTAGGGCGGCCTTGCCCGACCGCCCGGAATCAAGGCTTTAGGCGACAACCTGCAGAATTATTTTCCCGGCATGGTCGGACGTGTCCATTTTGGCGTGCGCAGCGTCGGCTTCGGCCAGCGGGAAGACGGCGCTGACGAGGGGTTTGAACTTGCCCGCCTTTATCCACGGCCAGGCGGTTTTCACGGCTGCTTCCGCCAGCATCGCCTTGTGTTCGTTGGTGCGGATGCGGAGCGTCGAGCCTGAGATCGAGATGCGTTTCAGCATCAGCTTGGTGAGGTCGCCCTCGATGCGCGAGCCCTGCAGGAAGGCGATGTAGGAGAGGCGGCCGAGGTCCTTGAGGATGGTGAGGTTCTTCTCGAAATAGGGCTTGCCGACCATGTCGAGGATGACATCGACGCCGCCTGCCTCGCGCAGGACCGTCTCGAAATCGTCCGTCCGATAGTTGATCGCTTTCCCAGCGCCGAGCGATTCGCACAGGCGGCACTTCTCATCCGTGCCTGCCGTTGCATACACGTTTGCGCCAAAGGCTGATGCAAGCTGGATGGCCGTGGTGCCGATGCCGCTGGCGCCGCCATGGACGAGGAAGGTCTCGCCTGGCTTGAGCTGGCTCATGTGGAAGACGTTGTTCCAGACAGTGAGGACGGTCTCGGGCAGGCCTGCAGCCGCGATGAAATCAAGCGGCTCGGGGACGGGCATGGTCGAACCCTCATGCGCGACCGCGTACTCCGCATAGCCGCCGCCGGGCACGAGCGCGCAGACGCGGTCGCCGGATTTCCAGCGCGTGACGCCATCGCCGACGGTTTCGACGACGCCGGAGACTTCGAGTCCGAGCGTTTCGGGGGCGCCGGGGGGCGGGGGATACTTGCCCGCGCGCTGGATGAGGTCGGGACGGTTTACGCCAGCCGCGTGAACCCTGATCAGGACCTGCCCCGGCCCGGGCGAGGGTTTCCCGATTTCGTGCAGCTCAAGCTTTTCGCCGACGACGGATTTCACCGCCTTCATCACCGGTTTGGACATTTACCAGATCCCGCGCTTTAATCATCAGATGGCGGGCCGACATGGGCGCGTGGGCGCTGCGCGGTCAAGCCGGGGATGGGGCATACGCGGACCCTGGGCGCGGCCAGGGAATGGGAGAAGCGGCCATGAATTTCGAGGAAGAGCCTATTCGGGGGGTGAAACGCGGGCTCGACGACATGTCGATCCAGGAGCTGAAGGAGCGCATCGAGACGCTTCGGACCCAGATCGGCGCTTGCGAACAGATGATCGAGAAAAAAGAGGCGACACGGAAGGCTGCGGAGGCTGCTTTCTTCAAGAGCTGATGGCAGTCTGATGGTCAGCTGACGGCCCCGTCAGACAGCGATTTATAAGCTTAAGCGGCGCAGGTCTTGCCTGATACCTGCACGTAGACGGGGATTGGTCGTCAAGGCTTGCGCAAGGTCTCACGCCGAGACTGCGCCCGCCGGCGACAGGTAGATTGAGGGACTTATGCGCGACGCCTTGTACTCCGCCGACCCTGCGCGGGAAGAATGGAAGCAGCGGGTGACCGAGTTCGCGGGCTCGGAGCTGTTCGATCGCCTGTTCAAGGAAGGCATGGGCCTGGTCGAGGAGGCGGCGAGCTATCTCGATGGTCCTGGCCGCGTGGATTCGCGCAAGCTGAACCGCGAACTCGCGCTGGTTTACGCCGCCGAAAGCATGGAAGTGACCACGCGCCTGATGCAGGCCGCGTCCTGGCTGGTGGTGCAGCGCGCCGTCCGCGAGAAGGACATGAAGGTCGAAGAGGCAGGCGACGAGAAGTATCGTATTGCGAGGGCGGGCGAGCCGCATCCGGTGGATCGCGCTGTCATGCCGGCGCACCTGATGTCGCTGGTGGACCGTTCGCGCGCCCTTTACGAGCGTGTCTGGCGCTTCGATGCGACGCTGTATTCGGAAACGCCTCAGCCGGCCGAAAACAATGTGATGAAGCAGATCGGCCGCCTGCGTCAGGCGGCCGAAGGCGGCGCCTTCGACCCGCTGTCGGTGTGGCGGCGGTAGGGGCCTAGTTCTCCGGCCCCTCCGGATGAGGGGTGGCGCCAAGTTTCTTCAGCTTGTCGCGGAATTGTTCGGCGAGTTTTGGCATGCCGATCTGGTCATAGATCATCATCGCTTCGCGATAGAACGCGATCGCATTTGACTTCGAGCCATCGGCTTTGCCGACATCGCCCCACAGGCCGATCGCGAAGGCCTCGGCCTCGCGGGCGCTTACGTCACGCGCCGCTACCAGCGACCGGTTGAGATAATCGTTCGTCTTCGGGATGTCCCCACGGTCGAATTCTAGTGCGGCAAGGCTGTTGAAGGCGGTCGCGAGACCTGCCTTGTCACCCTGGCGCTCGTGAATGGCCGCAGCCTGCATGTAAGCTGTCTCGGCTTCGTCGACGAGATTTCGGTCTGTCGCAAGCGCCCCCATATCCATCAGAACGGTGGCCTCGCCATGCTCGTCGCCGACGGAGCGGTAGGCTTCCATGGCGCGGCGCATGTACCCCTCCGCATCGGCAAGCTGACCCTTCTTGAGCAGAATGGCGCCTAAATCAGCCAGATCCGCAGCCTGAAAGACGAGCTCCTCGTTTCGCTCGTTGATCGCAAGCGCCTCTCGAATGTAGTCTTCCGCTTCCGCCAGATTGTCGCGTCGCATCGCGAGCGCGCCAAGTTGTCCGAGAGCGACAGCCATGATCGCATCGTCGCCGACGGCGAAGACGTGGAACGCGTCGAACATCTCCTGCGCATCGTCGAGTCGGCCGACGCGGATGTAGAGACTGCCGAGCTGGCTCAGCGTGGCCAGCTGGTTGGGCGCCAGCTGGTTGGCGCGCTCGTAGGCGTCGATTGCGCCGGCGGTGTCACCGAGGAAGGCGAGGGCGCCGAGTTCCTCGTAGGTCTGGGCCACGCTGTCGACGGCTGTTTCTCCCTCCAGCGCCACGGTCCGCAAGTCCGCCATTGCGCCAGCGAGGTCGCCATTGGCAAGCTTGTCGGCTGCGCCCCCGCGTGCGCCTGTCTGGACGGAGAGAAGCTGCTCGATGCTTTCGCGCAGGGCGGCCTCTGCGTCTGAACTCAGTGTCTGCCCTGATTTTTGCTTCAGGAGGCTCAGCACTTCCTCGACCTTGGCCTTTGTGTCGTCGAGGTCGCGCTGGGAGGCGGCGGGGTTGGCGAGGCCGTCGATTGTCTGGCGGAGGTCTCCGATATTGGCGATGATCGCAATGGCGCCGAGCGAGGCGGCGCCGACGCCGCCCCACGAGAGATAGCGCGAGCGCCAGAAGTCGCTGGAAAACATCCGCTTGGTCAGGCGCGCGTGCAGGGCGTGGACGAGGCGGAGAAATTCGAGATCGGTTGGATCGCCCCGCCATCCGGAGAGGTCGGCGAGAGACCGGCCGAGATTTGCTGGCGGGGTGCAAGGGGCGAGCAGGACGGGGACGAGCTTGCGGGCCTTCTGGGCGCGGGCAGCCTGCAGGTTCACGACGTCGCTGGCGACCGCGGCCGGGGTCCAGCAGACAATGACGGCGACCGCTTCGTCGATAGCCTCAGGCCCGGGCGGCCTGGCATCGGAGCACGATGCGACCTCGAACCCCGCTGCCTCGAAAGCCCTGTGCAGCGGTGTCGCAAGATCGCGGCTGCTTTCGGCATAAGCCAGAAGCAGCTTGCGGTTTGCACCTTGCGGAGCCTCGCTCATCCCTTGTCCCCGAAGACGCAAAGCTAGCGTGTGCGAGCATGCGGTGCAACGAATGGACGGTGCGGCCTGGCGTGTGCTGGACTGCAAGCTGGCACAGAGGCGGACGCAATGCTGCGGCATCGCAAACGGGACATCGCGATTGCCGTCGGGGCTTCCGTACTCGCGGGATATGTGGACGCCATCGGCTTTCTGAGCCTTGGCGGCTTCTTCGTCTCGTTCATGAGCGGAAACTCGACCCGGCTCGCGGTCGGCGTGGCCGGACTGCCGCCTGAAGCCCTGATCGCCGCGCGCCTGATTGCAAGCTTCGTGGCAGGCGTCGTGCTGGGAAGTCTTGTGGGCGCAGCCGCGAAGCGGTGGAGGCGTCCGGCTGTTCTGATGCTGGTCGCGGGCCTGTTGATGTCAGCGGTGATTGTCGCCATGGGCGCGCCGGATCTCGCCATGCTGCTGGTAGCGGCGGCCATGGGCGCGGAGAACACGACATTCGAGCGCGATGGCGAGGTGTCGATCGGCCTCACCTACATGACAGGCGCGCTGGTGAAGCTGGGTCAGCGCCTGGCCGGGGCGATGACGGGCGGACCGAAGCTCGCCTGGGCGCCGTATCTGATGCTTTGGCTGGGTCTGGTCGGCGGCGCCGTTGCGGGCGCACTGGCGTGGCCGGTGGTCGGCCTTGCCGGGCTGTGGGTGGGCGTTGCAGGCGCGCTGTTGCTCGCGGCTATCGCGTTTCTTGTCGTGCGCAGCGAGACAGGCTGACGCCGGAAAGCAGAAAGCCCGCCGTTGCCGACGGGCTCTCCCAGTGTTCTCAATGTGTCAGTCGCTTACGACTTGACGAAGCCCTTGAACTTGTCCTTGAAGCGCGAGAGGCGGCCGCCGCGATCCAGCGACACGCCCGTACCGCCGGTCCACGCCGGGTGCGTCTTCGGGTCGATGTCGAGCGTGATGACATGGCCTTGCTTGCCTACCGTCGAACGCGTCTTGTAGCGCGTGCCGTCGGTCATCACCACTTCAACGAAGTGATAGTCGGGATGGCCTTCTTTCTTCATGGCGCAGTCTCTTGGCGTCAAATGGGCTCGCGGGGCGGAAACGCCCGGAGAGCCTTGCTGAATTCGGGAGCGGGGCTCATACCCGAAGCGGGCTTTGCTGGCAAGCTGGCCGGGTGAATCGGCTGAAATCACTGTTCTGGAACCTTAAATGAGCGACGGATCAGCCCAAAACAGCGCGCCCGCGACAAGCTCGGGGACCGCCAGTTTCGACCGCACCGCCGGCGCCCAGCGCTGGGGCGAGGGCGGGCCTGAGCGGGAGAAGTCGCGTTCCCTGAAGCCGCTGATGCGGCTGGCGCCCTACATGAAGCGCCAGCAGACGACGGCGGTGCTGGCGATCATCTTCCTGTTTGTCGCGGCGGCGCTGAACCTCGCCATCACCTTCCCGGTGCAGTGGCTGGGCAACAATGCCTTCCAGACCTTCGATCCGGCAATGATCAACGCCGGCTTCATGGCGATGATCGGCATCGCGCTGGTGCTCGGCGTCACGTCAGCGATCCGGTTCTACTATTTCTCGCGTTTCGGCGAGCGGCTAGCGGCGGACCTGCGGGGCGATGTCTATGCGCGGCTGATGTCGCTGTCGCCGGCCTATTTCTCCAAGCTCAAGACGGGCGAGGCAGTCTCGCGGCTGACCGCCGACGTGACGCTGATCGAGACATTCTTCGGCTCGACGTTTTCGATGGCGGTGCGGTCGTGCGTGACGTCGATCGGCGCGCTTGTGCTGATGATGATCACCTCGTGGAAACTGACTCTGATCCTGTTCGTGATGGCGCCGGTGCTGATTCTGCCGATCCTCGCCATGGGGCGGCGGGTGCGCAAACTGTCGGTCAATGCGCAGGACCGGATTGCGGACGCGGCATCGGAAGCCACCGAGACGATCGATGCGATCGACCTGGTGCAGGCCTACGGCATGGAGAAGGAGCGCGAGGGGCGTTTCCGGTCCGCGATCGAGCTGGCCTTCCAGGCGGCGCTGGCGCGGATCGGCGCGCGGGCATGGCTGACGGGGGTCGTCATTGCGCTGATGTTTGCGGGCGTCACGGGCGTCGTCTGGATCGGCGCGCTGGAGGTCCAGTCGGGTGCGATGACCGTCGGGGCGTTCCTGCAGTTTGTGCTGCTCGCCATGTTCGGCGTGGGCGGGTTCGCGACTGTCGCCGAAGTGATGGGGGACGCAATGCGCGCCTCGGGCGCGGCGCAGCGCTCAGTGGAAATTCTGGATCAGCGGCCGGATATCGCCGCGCCGCCGAGCCCGAAGGCGATGCCGGCGCAGATTGCGGGGCATGTGAAGTTGGAGAATGTGTCGTTCGCCTATCCCGAGGCTGTGGGTCCTTCGCTGAAGGACGTGTCGTTCGAGGCGCGGCCGGGCGAGCTGGTCGCACTGGTGGGTCCGTCGGGCGCGGGCAAGTCGACCGTGTTCCGCATGCTGCTGCGCTTCTTCGATCCGCAGACGGGCGAGGTGACGCTCGATGGCATGGATGCGCGCGAGGCTGATCCGGGCGAATGGCGCGCGCGCTTTGCCTATGTGCCGCAGGAAGCGCCGATCTTTTCGGGCGACGCGGCAGGAAACGTGCGCTTCGGGCGGACGGATGCGAGCGAGGAGGAGGTGCGTGAGGCGCTGAAGAAGGCCGAGGCCTTCGCCTTCCTCGAAGGGCGTGGCGGGCTGGCGGCGGAAGTCGGCGCCAAGGGCCGGCAGCTGTCAGGCGGCGAACGCCAACGCATCGCCATCGCGCGCGCGCTGGTGCGCGGCGCGCCGGTGATGCTGCTGGACGAGGCGACTTCGGCGCTGGATGCGGCGAACGAACGGCTGGTGCAGAAGGCGCTGGACCAGGCCAGCGCGGGCCGCACGACGCTGGTGATCGCGCACAGGCTGGCGACGGTACGCAAGGCGAACCGCATCGTGGTGTTTGAACACGGCCGCGTGGTGGAGCAGGGCGACCACGAAACGCTGGTCCGCGCGGGCGGGCTCTATGCGAAGCTGGCGGAGATGCAGTTCACGGCGGGTTAGGCGTCGCCATCGCCCAATGCGCGGATGACACGCTGCAACACGCGGACGGCTTCATCTTGCCTTGCTCGCATCTCGGGGGAAAGCTCCGCCTTCGCCTTTGCGCGACGGATGAGTTCGTGCGACAGCTTCAGTGCGCCATCGATCCTACCTTGGGCTACGCGTAGCTCTTGGCCTTGTCGCTGCCAGACCGCTTCGAGCACGTTGACGCGCGCAACAAAGTCTTCAAGTTCGTATGGCGTCCAATCGATGGACAGGACTTCGACTTTCCACGTGAGCCGCCCGTGATCGGCTTCTCGCCAGATGTCGATCCGGTCACGATAAACGATGATCTCGACGCCTTCATTTAGCAACGCTTCGAAATCGACAGGTTGAAGCGCAGGATTGCGGATACTGACGCGCAGAACTGGACATACTCCCGGAGTCGCGTCGAATCCCCATGGATGGAAATCTAAATCGACGGTTGCGTCCGCGAAGGTGGCGCGACTTAGCACGCCATCGAATTCGATCACCGCGTCTGCGTCGCTCATTTGACCATTCCGCTTTGCCTAACGATTGCATTCTCAGCTTGCCCAAGCGAGCGCCATCCACTCAGGATAGATGTGTTGCGGTAAGCTTCGCGTATCAACCCAAATTCCGGCCGGGAGACCACCATGTTCGACGCCAACAGGCTGCTCAACCAGATGTTCGGGTCGGGAGGCGGGAAGAATCCGCTGGGCGATATTGGCGGGATGCTGGGCGGGCTGCTGAATGACAGCGTGTCCGGCATGAAGGAGGGCGCGGCGGCGATCGAGCAGAAGACCGGCATTGGCGCGAAGGCGGATGAAGCCCTCAAAGCCGCTACGGGCAAGTCGGGCGGCGACCTGTTCGCGCAGGCGAAGACCTTCGCAGCTGAGAACAAGGTCGCGGCGGGCGCGGCGCTCGGCGGGCTGGGCCTGCTGTTGCTGGGAACGCGCGGGGGCCGGGGTCTTGTCGGCAGCGCGGCGACGCTTGGCGGACTCGCGATGGTGGGCGGGCTTGCCTACAAGGCGTGGCAGAATCATCAGGCGGGCAAGGCCCCCGAAGCGCCTGCACAGATCGAGTCGGCGCCTGACGCCAGCCCGTTTGGCGAGACCGGAAATCCCGATCAGGACAACGCAACCGCCATGCTGGTGCTGCGCGCGATGATCGCGGCGGCCGCGTGCGATGGCGTGGTCGACAATGCGGAACGCTCGCGCATCATCGGCGCGCTTGAAGGCGCAGGGCTGGATGTGCATGCCGCGAAGTTTCTCGATGGTGAGTTCGCCAGACCCGCGACGATTGCCGAATTGGCGGCGGCAGCCAACACGCCGGCGCTGGCGGCGCAGGCCTATACCGCGGCGCGCATCGCGATCGAGCCGGACAGCATGAAGGAGAAGGCGTTCCTGATGAATCTTGCGGTGGCGCTTGGGCTCGACGAGGGGCTGGTCGCGCAGATCGACGCAGGCGCGGCGAACGCGAAGGGATAGGCAAACTGCGATCGTGCTGGATCGGCGCCGGTGAGCCCGAGCGCTCGTGGTTCGACGGACGCTCCCTCCGGTCGCTGCTCACCATGAGCGCTCTCATAAGCGCCGGCGTTGCTTATACCAACGGCCCTAACCACTGACATGTGTCCAGCTGCGAGCTGTGATTGAGGTTACTGTTGCGGGGTTGTTGGCGAAGAAGTTCCAGGCCTTGCAGCAGGCATCGACAATGTCCTCGTAGGTTTCGAAGACGGTGT
>JANOKS010000007.1:0-9461 GCA_031419455.1 Alphaproteobacteria bacterium | reverse complement strand
CGGTACCAGACAACGCTCTGAAACTACAAGTGTTTAATTGCCGCGATGAGCGACCGAGCGCCTGTAGGGCCTTCGACTGCCACTCCTTTACCATCCACATCACGTGTGAGCCCGGCATCAGGCGCTCCGCTGTCTTGAGGTGCGACAGCGCCTCCTCGGGCCGGTTGAGCATCACGCAAGAAACGCCATGTTTAAGCTGCAGCACGCCACTTCCAGGCGCCTTGCGGACGGCGCGCGCCGTAAAGCGCTCGCCTTCTTCCGGGTAGCCGCTATGGCAGAGCGCAAGCCCAACGTAGCCAAGGACTGAGGCATCGTCTGGCGCCAGGGCAATGGCGCGTTCCGCGATGGCGCGAATGCGCTGCACTGTTCCCCGTCACAGTTAAATACTTTTGCCTGGAACCTGAACAGCGCCCTTACCCTTCGGTAACTACTCTACCTTGCGAAAACCTGACAGACAAGGGTAAACTCAGGCGTACCCCGTTAAGTTGATAAGCATTACCGTTGCACCTGCAAGGACATTCCTTGACAGGTTTGCGAAAGTTTCCCCTGCGTATTTTCAAGAGCGCTTGTCTAACCCAACGGTTAGAATGCCTCGAATAATCAGAAGGGTACTGACCCGTTTATCCAAACCACCCATCCGCCCGCTGCAAGGAATGGACCAAATGGGATGGCCGTGTCGGCGGCCAGCGGACGTTTCCGAAGCCATCCGATCATCAGCACAAAGACGATTGCTGCAGTTGCGGCAACAAAGACACACGGGGCGACCCCCACCGGCCCCACCCACACGCCGATTGCTCCCAGCAGCTTTGAATCACCACGCCCCAGCCCGTCCCGCTTCCGGATCGCCTGGTAGGCCAGCTCCACCAGCAGCAGCCCTCCGAACCCCAGCACCGCCCCTGCCAACTGCTCCAGCATGCGCTCCGGATAGAACAGCTGCGCCGTCAGCAGCCCGCACAGCAGCAGCGCCGCGTTCAGCACGTCCGGCAGCCTGAATGTCCGAAAATCGATCGCCGACAGCGCCAGCAAGAGCCATCCGAACACACACGTCGCCACGAACATGTAGGCCGGCGTCGCGAGCCAGGCCCACACCGCAATGCCGACAGCCGCCAGCTCGGTGATCGGATACGCAGGCGACACAGGCGCCGCACATCCCCTGCACCGCCCCCGCTGCGCCAGCCAGCTTACCACCGGCACAAGCTCCAGCAGGCCAAGCCGCCGTCCGCACGCCGGGCAGGCCGATCGCGAAAAATCCCATGCCCCGCCATTCGCCAGTCGCGAAGCAGCCGCCGCCGCCGAGCCAACCAGCGGCGAGGCGAGCGCGACATAGACATTGAGGAGAAACAGGCCATCGCCCGGCGGCATGTCTTTACCTGGCGTTCCAGCTGACCGACATTTGTTGATATCCTGAACGCATGCAACTTGCATGCTGACGGTAAACGTCCGGAGCAGTCCATGAAGCGGAAAACCTCAAAGCCGGACGCCGGCTTCTCGCTGATGGAGCTCCTGGTCGCGCTCGTCATCCTCGCGCTCATCGTCGGCCTCGTCGCCCCGCAGGTGCTGGGCTATCTCGGGCGCGCCAGGACCGACTCCGCGAAAGTGCAGATCGATCACCTCAAATCCTCGCTCAGCCTCTACCTTGTCGATGTCCGCCGCTACCCGTCCTCGACCGAGGGCCTCGAAGCCCTCGTGAAAGCGCCCCCCGGCGCCGCCACCTGGCGTGGCCCCTATGTCGAGGAAGGCGAACTCCCGACAGACCCATGGGGCAAACCCTACCAGTATGAACTGACCGCTGATGGCGCCCGCCCCCGCGTCTTCTCCCTCGGGGCCGACGCCGCTCCCGGCGGCGAAGGCGAAAACGAGGACGTGGGCTAACCTTCTGTCCGCTCGAATCGCGCCCTCAGCCACCGGCCCACCCCCAGCGCCGCGACAATCCCCACCACATCCGCGGCAAAATCCAGCACATCGCCCGACCGCCCTTCGTCTCCCCGCGCCTGCACCAGCTCGATACCGCCGCCCAGCGCCACCATGTGCGCCACCCAGAACCACAAATAGCGGCGCGGCAGCACCAGCACGCCCGGCCCGGTCAGGCACGCAAACGCCACCGCATGAAATATCTTGTCCTGGAACGGTATCGCCGGCGGCGGCCCGACATCCGGCGCGATGAACAGCCACGCCGCCAGCGCCATGCCGAGCCCCGACACCGCGCCCAGCCCCGCCCACATCAGCCGCTCGCCCTGCTTCGGCATCCTCATCTTCTCCGCTTGCAGTCCCGGTCTATCGACAGACTCACCCGGCTGGTATTAACCCCACCTCTTCGCGACGCTCCAGCATCCGTCGCACCACACGAGGATCGCGGTCGCACTTATGATCCGTGACATGGCAGCCCAGGACATCGACGCCCTCGCCGCGATCGAGCAGGCCTGCTTTGCGGCCGGTTACGCTGACAAGATGATGTCCCGCGAGGATTTTGCCGAGGTGCTGGACGACGAACACGTCGCCCTGTTCTGCGCCATCGAGGGCGAAACAGTCGCCGGCTACGCTTTCCTGATCCTCGAAGACAGCGCCGCCAATTTCGACAGCCTCGCCGTCTCCCCCGCGCATCAGGGCAAGGGACTCGGCGAACAACTTTTTCGCCATGTCGAGCGTTACTGCCATGACAACGCCATTCCGCGGCTCAACCTTGAGATCAAGGAAACCAACTACGCCCTGCTGAAGCGCTATCACGGCTACGGCTACAAGTGCTTCGAGATCGAACCCGGCTTCTACGCAGACGGGTGGGGCGCAATCAGGATGCGGCAAGACTTTGAGGTATGACTGGATCCTGATTGCGGACGACCTGCGGGACCTGGCTGCTCTGGGCGCGCCGTTCCGCATGATGACGACGCGCGACTATGTCCTGCAGCCGAAACTGCTGTCCGGCTCGCGCCCCAAGATCATCAACCTCGCCCGCAACTACAATTACCAGACGGACGGGTACTACGCCTCCCTCCTCGGCGAGGCACGCGGCCACCGCGTCATCCCCACCGTCGAGACACTGCTCGACCTCTACGACCGCGAAATCCCGGATGACACCGCCTCGATCCTCGAAGAGCTGCTCCACAAGGATTTGAACAAGAACCCAGCCAAGGGCCCCGTGCCCGAACGTCTCGTCGTCTGCTTCGGCGAGGTCGAGGACGAGCGCTTCCGCAAGTTCGGCCGCCAGTTGTTCGACTGGTATCGCGCCCCCGTGGTCGTCGTCACCACGACTACCAACGGCGCCCCGGGCAAGTTCAAGATCAAGCGCATCCGCATCACACCCTTCACCAAGCTGGAAGACGAGGAACTCGACTTCTTCGTGAAGAGCCTCACGGCCTACACCGGCCGCACCTGGAAAAGTCCGAAAGCCCGCGTCGTCCCGAAATGGTCGATCGCCGTCCTGCACGATCCCAACGAAAAGCTCGCCCCCTCCAACGTCGAAAGCCTGCAGCACTGGGCGCGGCTGGCCGAAAAGGACGGCGTCGAGATCGAGCCGATCACCCGCCGCGACTTCAACCGCCTCGGCGAATTCGACGCCCTGATGATCCGCGAGACCACCTCGATCAAGAACCACACCTACCGCTTCGCCCGGAAGGCCGTCGCCGAAGGCATGCCGGTGATCGATGATCCCATCTCGATGATCCGCTGCACCAACAAGGTCTATCTCTGGGAGCGTCTCCTTGGGGCGGGGCTACCAGCTCCCGAGACCATGATCATCCAGGACAAGACCGATCTCGAAGACGTCGCCGACCGCCTGAAATTCCCTGTCGTCCTCAAAATCCCCGACGGCTCCTTCTCGCGCGGCATCCGCAAGGCGTCATCGATGCAGGAACTCCGCGAGATCGTCGCGCAGTTCCTCGAAGACTCGGACCTCTGCATCGCGCAGAAATTCGTCCCCACCGAATTCGACTGGCGCGTCGGCGTCCTCGACCGCCGGCCGCTCTTCGTCTGCCAGTACAAGATGGCGCGCGGCCACTGGCAGATCATCAAGCACCAGGACGACGGCGAGTCCCTCGAAGGGGGCCACAAATCCATCCCCGTCGCCGAAGCCCCCGCTGACGTCGTCGACGTCGCCGTCCGCGCCGCCAACCTCATCGGCGACGGCTTCTACGGCGTCGACCTCAAATCCGGCCCCGACGGCCCCATGGTCATCGAAGTCAACGACAACCCCAACCTCGAACACGGCGTCGAAGACGAAGCCGACCGCGACGTCTGGAACAAGCTCACCGAGTGGTTCGTGAAACGGTTGAGCGCGTAGTCTCTGGACCACCGCCGCTTTCCTCCTCCGCGCGCAGCGCGGGAGGTATAGTGATGTCCGCTAGAAAATATGCATGAAAGCTGCTTGCGAGCGTCGGACCCGCCGATGGCCGCAAAAGCTTCTATCACAAGCTTTCCCGTGAACTCTCGATTTGGGGTTTGTCGGCGGAAGCAGACCACCTAGTTGGCGCATCTTGCATATTGGTCGTCAGCTAATCGCGCCTCGGCAATACGAAATGTACTGGGCGACTGTAGGTGGTTGCCGCAGGGAATCACTCAGGATGTTTCGTCAGGGCGTGTGGCGACCCCTCTCCCTCGACACTGGCTGTACGTCGGCGTTCTGTTATCCTCGAAGTGTTCAAAGGGGAGGTTACAGTGCGGGCTGAACTCAACGGCATCGGTGCATGCCTTGGCCTACTAGCTCTGTCTGCTTGCGGTTCTACGCCGCGTCCATACACAGCCGATGTGGTGCCGCCGCCCATTAATCAGGCGGACTACGACAAATCGTTTGGCTATTGCTCGGAACAGGTTGCCGCCGGTCGTACATCAAACTTCAGGGGCGAAGGTGGCGGCGCTGCAGGCGGACTGATCCTCGCCGGTACGGGCGCCGCGGTTGTTGCTGGCGGCGCCGCGGTCGCAGGCTCGTCGGCCTTGGCCGCCGCCTATGGCACTGCAGGAGTAGCTGCAAGCGGCGCAGCGATTGCGGCTACGGGTGCGGTCCTCGTTCTGGTGGCCCCGCTGATACTGATGAATAACGCAGAGGCAGAACAGGCGCAGCAGGAAGGCCGAATCCTCTCCGCGATGGATGTGTGCCTGCGCTCGGAAGGCTATGTCGTCCAGAACTGGCGCCCGATCAGCGACGAGCAGAGGCGCGGCGGCCTGATGCTCACTCCGACGCGCGCAGCTTCGAATTGATTCAGCAAGGTGGCGGTGGTTCGGCGAGCAATTGTCCGCCGGGCAGGCGGGTCCCCGGCACAAGCGCCCGAGGAAGGGCTTGAAGGCGTTCGCAGGCCCTGTTCTTTCGGTAGGCTCCCATGTCGTGGCAACCCGTCAGATTGGAGAGACCAGCTTCAGCGCAGGCGTAAGTCGAGACCTTCACGCGAGGACCTAGTTCAGTCACCGCCTCGCCCAGTGCCGTGGCGCTGCGAAAGAGCGGCTTGCCGGCGATGCGACGCGCGTCCTCGTCGAGCCGGAACCGGGTGCTGGCGTAGAGCGACAAGGCGGGCACCGGATCGTTCGCATTGACGACGAATTCAACCGAGGAAACCTGACCGGACTCGACCATCTGACTCCACATGCGGATGCTCTCGGCCGTCAGTTGGGGACCGAACAGGACAACCTTTCCCGCCAGCACGTCGCCGTTCTGCAGAGCCGCCAGACAGATCATCGCGCCATTGCTGTGGCACCCCAGTTCGGCAAACTGCCTTCCACGCAGCGCGTCATATCTCTTCTGGATATCGGCCGTGTACTGCCCGTGCGACAGCTGGTCCAGCGACACGCGGCGTACCAGATCGAAGGCAATGTTCGTCGAACTCGCGACGCCGATCGCGAAATTGTAGTGCGCCGTGTCGATGGCGTCGTCGTAGGTCTTGCCTTGTTCCTGCGCCTGCCGCTTCAGTTCTTCTCGCTGCCGCTCAGCTGTCTCGCGCGATGCACCGGGAGGCACGTTGTAGTTCATGACCCACGATGTGCCGCCGACCAGGCCATTGCCACTGGTGACGTAGGCGCGCCCGTTCAAGCCACGAACAATGCCGGGGGTGGCCCAGAAGGCTCCCACTGCGGCAGTGATCGCCGCCTCATAGGCCTGGCGCTGCTTGTCATAGGCGGCGATCGCCGCGTCCAGCTGCGCCAGCGACGCACGGCAGTCCGCCAACAAGGCGGTATCGCTTGCACGGATGGCGGAACACTTGCTGTCGCGTGACTCGGAAAACGCGACCAGCCCATCCAGCCTGAATGAAACGTCGCGGTGCTGGATTTCGAGTTTCTGCCGAACGACCGAGGGAAGAAAATCCGGAACGTCCGACGGCGCGATGACTTCCGCGCTCTGCGCCGCGGCCACGCCCGAAAGGATCACCGCCGCTAGCACCAGAAGTTGGGGCGCCGCCCTCATCTAGCGCTCCGGGGGCGGAGAGGGAGCGCGAGGCGGAGGCGGTTCGGAAGACTTTGGCTTTCGCACCGTCACCGGCTTGTTCAGCTTTATGTATTGGTCGACAACTGCCTTCTGATCCTTGACCGACTGATTCAACTCGCGCTGGGCCTTGTCGTAGGCAAGATCGGCCTCTCGCGCGATCTTGGCCTTGGCGTCCTGCTCGGCGCCAACGGGTGAGTTGTTGGCCTCAAACCACGCCTTCTTGCGAGAGGCTTCGGCGATCTGGACGTTCGACCGTTTATTGGGAAGGTCTGCTTCGATTTTCTTGAACGTGTCGTCGCCGGCCACCTTTCTCGCAACATCCGGGTCAAGTCCGTAGTCGGAACTCACCCGGGCAGCGACGGGCTCGGTTGCCGCCGATATAGGCGCGACCACCCGCGCGCCGCCCGATCCGCCATCGAACCCCTGGCCCAAGGTGTCAGTGCCATCTGTGAGGTGTCGCAACACACCCATTTGCGACTTAGCTGCCGTCGCTCCCCTTTTGTCTTCGGGTGAAAGGTCTGCGGCGCCAGAGCCAACCGAGCCGGTCGAGAAAGGCGTCAGCTTTCCGCCGCCAGCATCAGACGCCGCGTTTGGCGAGTCGCGGAGGCTGGCGAAATCATCCGCCTCGAACCCTTGGGCTACGGCGGCTTGCTGCGCTGCAAGGGCCTCCGCCTGCAACCGCGCTTCGGCGGCGTCGGCTGCTTCGTCGCGCTTGATCTCCGCCACGCGCACGGCGCTTGCCGAATTAGTCGCCGCCGACTGGGCGTCGGGCAGTTTCAGGCGTGCAGCATTACGGTCGGCCACCGAGGCAGCGGGGTTGCGCATCATGGCGCGCAAGTCGTCGGCATACGTCTCCGCCGCCGCCTGCGCCTCGCGCGCGCGCGTCACCGCGGTGTCTGCATCCGCAAAGCCGGCATGAGACGCATAGCGCTCACGCTGTTGCTGTTCAGCGGCGGGCGAACCGATGCTCGAACCAAACGGCGAGCGTGTCGCCGCTGCGTTGCTCGGCATCGCCTCAAACGGATCTGGAGCGGCGGGGACTGCGGGGGCTGCGGCGGACGGAGCGGCAGCAGGCGCCTGCGCGCCACCCGCACCTGGACAGTTTGGCTCGCCCTGGCCGCCGGCGCCGCGCCACGACAGCTTGGTGAGATTCGCCTGCTGAACGCTGGTCTTGATCTTGTCCTGCAACTCCTTCTGCCGCGCCAGATCGGCTTCAAGCCGCGCATCGGCGCTTTGCAGTCCATGATCGAGCGTGTAGGCGAAGCCTGCATTCAGACCAAGTTGAAAGCCGGTGATTCCAATCCCCAGTGTGGGATTGTTCTGCATCACGCCAAGCGCCGCGCTGAGCGCTTCAAGCCTGCCGTTCTGCTCGCCCAGATCAGCACTGCCGACCGCATAGCCGCTGCGGAGACTGCCGAAGACCTCGACGGTTTCGCCCCAGATCTTCGAGACCTGCTCAGTTTGACCGCGAGCAGCCGCGAGCGCGTTGAGCTTGTCGAAGACAACCGGATCATCGAAACCGAATGATCTCATTTTGGAGATTGCTGCACCGACGGTTTCCGGCGTCAGTTTCGAGACTGCTTCGAGGCGGTCTGCGGACACTCCCAGTGCATTGTCCAGCAGAAGGTTGATCGTATCGCTGCGCTGCTCGACCGACATCTTGCGGTAGGTGTCGTAGAGTTCCGAACTGCTGGCAAAATCCAGCGAACGCATGGCGCTCGCGTAAGCATCAGCCTTGAGCCGTGCGGTGCAGTAATTGGCCCTCGCCTGTTCGACAGCCGCCGGGCCGAACATGTCGTCCGCCGAGCGAAGCTGCATGGCGCCTGCCGCGCCGGGGGCCCCGGGCTGCGACCGCAGAGTGCTGAGCAGGCCCTGGTTCTGCTGGTAGTTTGCAAGGGCTGCGTCCTGCAGCGCGCGCTGTCGCGCCGCCTCCGCCTCCGCCGCCTCCCGCGCCCGGATTTCCGCCTCGATACGCGCATTTTCTTCGGCTTGCTGAAATCCTGCGATGAAGCCATCGACGATGGCGTTTCCGATGGCCGCGCCTATTTCCGCGCCAGGGCTACCGTAAGAGGAGGCGCCGCTGGAGCCGCCCGCCTGATAGCAGGAAGAACCCATGATGTAGGTCTGCTGCGCACTCTGGCATTCGCTTCGCGACGAGAACGGCCCCAACGTTCCGTTTCCTCCGCCCATCACGCTCGCGCACTGGCTGCTGCTGCAACTCCAATCATAGTACCAGCCGCCCTGTGCCGCCGCGATCCCGCTGGTCGCAGCGACGCATGCAAACCCCAGTATCCAGGAGCGAGGCTTCAACAGCTTCATCGCGCGCCTCCGGGCTATCGATCCTATCTGGCGGGCAGCGCCTGCATCGCTTCCCACTGATAGATCTGGTCCCTTGCGATCCGGGCGCTCGTACCTTCGGGCTCGAGATAAATGCTCTTCTGCGCCGCTGCGATTGCATCGGGGTAGAGTTCAAGGCCCGCAAGCACGACCGCGTTGTTGTAGTGACCCTGCGCCCACAGCGGATCGGAGGCCAGATAGTCCGCATACGCCTTGGCCGCCTCCAGCATGCGCTGATTGGCCAACATTGTCTCGACCTGGCGCTGCAGACGCCTCCGCGTCTCCACGGCTGCCGTGAGCCTGTCTTCAATATCGGTAGCGCCCAGGGCCGCCTCCGCGGCGGCAACAAACGCCTTGTCCTGCTCTGGCGTCAGTGCGGACCGACTCAGCGCAAGAATGAGGATGCCGTCCACCGCGCGCTTCGCGCCGGGCGCGCCGGCCGGATCGGTAGGCTGGCACCCGTTGCGCGAGTCCGCAGCGTTGCAGAGGGTCCGCCAAGCGTTTTCGCGGCAGGACTCGCTGGCGTAAGCGCGCATGCAGATTGCGTAGTTCTCTCCGTACTGGATGATGGACACGACAGGGAGCTATGCGCGAAAGTTGGTGACGGCGTGAAGGGGTTGGGCGGCGTATCGTGGGGGTGCTGAGTCTCCACTTTTCCATCAAAGGAATGATACGCCGTGACAAAAAGTAACGTGATTGCGCTGCCCCAGCCAGGGGCGTT
>JANOKS010000006.1:0-4354 GCA_031419455.1 Alphaproteobacteria bacterium | reverse complement strand
CCGACGCGGTTCTCCCCCGATGATCTCCACGCCGCCTCCCTTAGCGACTAGCTTGGAGACCTACTCTCTAAACTAGTCGCAGCGGCCATCCTCGGGATCAGCTCAAGCCGCGCAAGGCGGCCCTCGGCGTAGGCGTACGACAAGCACACTGTTCGCGTTAAATCACCGATCACTCCAAAAATTGGACGGGAACGACGAAACTCAGGAACCAACGCGTCACGCCAGAGTTCCGTCTGATGGTCGAATGAAAATCAGTCGGGCTTGGTCAGCCTACGTCTGTTCCGCTAGCCAGACTTCGACGCGAGCGGGGAAACTGCAGATGTCCGTGATCCTGATCGTCGAAGATGAGCCTTTCACGCGTGAATTGGCCGGCATTTGCATAGACGAATGGGGCCATAGCCCGTTGTTTGCGGACAGCGTCGATGCAGCGCTCACAATTCTCCAGTCACGCCGTGAGATAGATGCGATGTTCACTGACATCCATCTCAACGATGCCGTACGGGGCGGATGTGACCTCGGGCATGCAGCGATCGCCCTTCATCCAAATCTGCGGGTGCTATACACGAGCGGCAACGAAGCGAGCGACGAGCTCAGATCTCATTTTGTTTCTGGCGCGCATTTCCTGAGAAAGCCCTATACACTAGAGCAACTGTATTCCGGGGTTAACGCCCTGCTTGTAGCCTAACTCCCGTCGCAGAGTCTGTGCCCAACCAGGGCAGTGCGCATTCCCGGGCGACAACATGAATAGCAAGAATGATGACACGCGCACACATACTGGCGGTTCTGCCCAGGCCGATCGTGATGTTGGCCGGCTACCCGAAACGGCGCAGCATGTTAACGCCAAGAATCTCAATGGCGTCATCGCGTCCGCATCCGACGCCATTCTCGCGATCGACTCGAAGCATCGCATAACGATTTTCAACTCAGCTGCCGAAAGCATGTTCGGAACGACCAGTGCTGAGGTGCTCGGCAAGAGTCTCGATCGGCTCATCCCCTCTCGCTTTCGCGTCACGCACGACGAGCAGATACGTGAGTTTGGAGAAGCCAAGGCCAGCAACCGCGCCATGGGGAAGAAGGGCGCCATATTCGGCCTTCACGCAGATGGCAGAGAATTTCCCATCGATGCCTCTATCTCCCAATTTGAACAGGGCGGCGAAAAGGGCTTTTCTGTATTCTTGCGCGACGTGACAAACAGGAAGAAGGCCGAAGAGGCGTTGCTCAAGGCCGGCGCCCTCCAGAGTGCGATCTTCAACAGCGCCAACTTCTCGAGCATCGCTACCGACGCCACTGGTGTTATCCAGATCTTCAACGTCGGAGCCGAGCGTATGCTCGGCTATGCCGCGGCCGAGGTGATGAACACGATCACGCCAGCTGATATCTCCGACCCCCAGGAACTCATTGCCCGCGCAAAAGCGCTCAGCGTAGAACTCGCAACACCGATCACACCAGGCTTCGAGGCGCTCGTATTCAAGGCCTCACGTGGAATCGAAGACATCTACGAGCTGACCTATATCCGCAAGGATGGCAGCCGATTCCCGGCGGTGGTGTCTGTCACCGCTCTGCGCGACGAGCACGATGCGATCATTGGCTATCTGCTGATTGGCACGGACAACACGGCGCGGAAGCTGGCGGAGGAGGCGTTGCTCAAGGCCGGCGCCCTCCAGAGTGCGATCTTCAACAGCGCCAACTTCTCGAGCATCGCTACCGACGCCACTGGCGTCATCCAGATCTTCAACGTCGGAGCCGAGCGTATGCTCGGCTATGCCGCGGCCGAGGTGATGAACAAGATCACGCCGGCGGACATCTCCGATCCCGAGGAGCTGATCGCGCGCGCGAAGATATTGAGCGTTGAGCTGGCAACCTCAATCACGCCAGGCTTTGCCGCACTGGTGTTCAAAGCGTCACGCGGAATCGAAGACATCTATGAGCTGACCTACATCCGCAAGGATGGCAGCCGATTCCCGGCCGTGGTTTCGGTCACTGCGCTGCGCGATGAGCGGGAAGCGATCATTGGCTATCTGCTGATCGGCACCGACAACACTGCGCGCAAGCAAGTGGAAGAAGAGCAGAAAAAGCTTGATCAGCGCCTGCGCGATCAGCAGTTCTATACTCGGTCGCTGATTGAATCCAACATTGACGCAATCATAACCACTGACCCTTCCGGCATCATCACCGACGTGAACAAACAGATGGAAGCGCTCACTAATTGTACGCGCGATGAGCTAATCGGCGCTCCTTTCAAAAAATTCTTCACCGACCCAGAGCGAGCAGAAGCTGCGATCAAGCTCGTGCTGGGGGAAAAGAAGATCGCGGATTTCGAACTGACGGCCCGCGCGCGTGACGGGAAACAGACGGTCGTATCTTACAACGCGAACACGTTTTACGACCGCGACCGCACGCTGCAAGGCGTCTTTGCTGCGGCTCGCGACGTTACAGAGCGCAAAAAGGTCGAAATCGAACTGAAGCAAGCAAAGGCGGCAGCCGAGAGTGCAAGCCGAACGAAGTCTGACTTCCTCGCGAGCATGAGCCATGAAATACGAACACCCATGAATGCCATCATGGGCATTGCCGATCTGCTCGCAAAAACCGAACTCTCTGCGGAGCAAGACAAGTATGTCCAGATCTTCCGCCGCGCCGGCGACAATCTACTCAATCTCATAAACGACATTCTGGATCTGTCGAAAGTCGAAGCTTCGCAGCTTGAGCTGGAACGGACCGGCTTCTCGTTGATCGAACACCTCGAGATCGTGACCGAGATGGTGGCGGCGCGAGCCCGCGAGAAAGGCCTGATCCTCCGGTGCGAGATCGCGCCAAACATAGCCACAGATCTGGTGGGCGACCCTACGCGGCTGCGGCAGGTACTCCTCAACCTGCTTGGCAACGCAATCAAGTTCACCGAATCCGGCACGGTATCCTTGCGCGTATCGGCGGATGCGCAGTCCTCCATACCGACCGCCTTGCGTTTCACTGTCACAGATACAGGAATCGGTATTCCAAACGAAAAGTTGTCGCGCATTTTCGAGCGGTTCACTCAGGCTGACTCATCGACAACGCGCAGGTTTGGAGGTTCGGGGCTGGGGTTGACGATTTGCAAGCGGTTGGTTGAATTGATGGGCGGCAGCATCGGCGTCGAGAGCGAAGTGTCTCAGGGCAGCGTGTTCGCCTTCACTGTGCCGTTCGAAATCTGGCTGGGGGCAGATCGTCGAGCAGCCGTTCTCGTGGGCGCTGGGCCGGATCAGCCGATGCAGCCTCTCCGCATACTGCTGGTGGAAGACTCTCTCGACAATTGCACGATTGCGATGGCGTATCTGGATGACACGCCATACCGGATCGAAATTGCCGAGAACGGCGCCATCGCCTGCGAGATGTTCATCGCGGGAGATTACGATCTTGTGCTGATGGACCGTCAGATGCCCGTCATGGATGGCTTGACCGCAACCCGGGCAATCCGCGCGTGGGAACGCATGAATGGGCGCACGTCGACACCCATTATCGCATTGACTGCTTCTGCCTTGAAGGGAGATCGCGAAACCTGTCTCGCTGCGGGCTGCACGGCCTTTCTCACCAAGCCGATTAAGCAGGACGTGCTACTTCGCGCGATCAAGGAGCAGTTTGCTATCGGGTCCTTGCCAACGAGCACCGAGAACATCTGGCAGGACCCGGCGACATCGACTCTGAGTCAGAAACTCGCCAGGATGGTCCCTGCTTACTTGCAGAGTTGCCGACTAAGTGTTGTCACGATCCTCGAGGCCCTTGATCGCGTAGACTTTGAAACTGTGTCTAGGCTCGGCCATAACATGCGGGGCTCCGGCGGGGCTTACGGATTCCAAGGGATCACCGATATATGCGCAGCCCTCCAGGCGGCGGCGGAAAATGCCGATGATACGGCATCGCGCAAATGCGTGGGCGAGTTGTCAAGTTGCCTAGATCGCGCCCAAGCGATCGTCAATTGATCCGTTTCCGGAAAGCGAGTCTCGATCCCACGCGAGAACCGAACTCGGGAGACGTGGTGTGAGAACTGTCAGGGTAACTCGATGCAGTATTGCTGGGCTTTCGACGCACCGATGCGCTCACGCCACCGCCCTGCTCCAGACAGATTCCGAGCGTGCGCGTAGGACACGCATCGCGCCTCGGCTCAGCAGGTGCCGCTGAATGTTAAACGTGTTGTAGACCGCTGCGTGCGTCTCAAGGAAACGCTGCGCAGAAGCACGACTCTTGAAGCCCTTCTCTATTCGGCCTGGTCAGGTCAAGCGCAAGATCTCGGTTTGAACGTTGACGGACCTGGTTCTCGCGGATCTCGCTTCTCTTCGGGATCGGCGCATAGGCCCTCCCAGTATGGGATCAGACAGGTAGG
>JANOKS010000005.1:0-91675 GCA_031419455.1 Alphaproteobacteria bacterium | reverse complement strand
GCTTCGCTCAATGCACCCTACGACTCCACCCACGGCGCCGCGTTCGCCACATCCGCACCGATCGCCGCATAGTACACCTTCTGCACCCCGCGCGTGACCTTGCCCGGCTTTCCATCGCCCAGCACAACGCCATCAATTTCTACCACCGGCGTCACCAGCCCCGTCGCCGCCGTCGAGAACGCCTCGAACGCCGCTTTCGCCTCCTCCAGCGTGAACGAGCGTTCGGTGATCTTGCCGCCCCTCTGACCCAGCGCATCGAACAGGGCATGCCGCGTCACGCCCGCGAGGATCATGTTCGAGATCGCCCGCGTGATGATCTCGCCATCCTTCGTCACGATCCATGCATTCGACGACGCGCCCTCCGTCACGAAGCCATCCGGCGCCACCAGCCACGCATCGTCCGCGCCCCTCACCTTGGCCTCGGTCTTCGCCAGCGCCTGCGCCAGCAGTCCCACAGACTTGATGTCCCGCCGCGCCCAGCGGATGTCGGGCACGCTCACCACGCGCGTGCCGTTGCGCGCCGCCGGCGTGTCGATCAGCGCCCGCGCCTCCGCGAACATGAACACCGTCAGCCGCGGCGTCTCCGGCGCCACGAAATCCCGCGCGCCATAGGCGCCCCGCGTCACCTGCAGGTAGACATAGCCCTCGCCAATCCCGTTGTTGGCGACCAGCGTGCGGTGAACCTCCTCCAGCTCCCGCCGATCCGGCATCGTTCCGAATTTCAGCTCGCGCAGGCTGCGCTCGAGGCGATCAAGATGCCGCTCCATATCGATCAGCCGCCCGTCATAGACGGCAGTCACTTCGTAAACGCCGTCGGCAAAGAGAAAGCCGCGGTCGAACGGCGAGATCCTCGCCTCCTCCGCCGCCACGTAGACGCCGTTCACCCATGCCTGTCTCGTGATGGCTTGCCGCGTCATTTAATGTCTCCTGCCATCTGGCCGCCCAAATCTCGCACAACCGTCTGTCCGCCAGACGCCGGATTGTCTACGGCGATGGCGACCAAGGGGACCTCGCATGCGCATTCCGCTTCGCCCGCCCATACGTTCAATTGTCGGCTTTGGCGCCGGCGCCACGTCCATGGCCCTTGTCCTGCTCGCCGGTTTCACCGCCACGCGCGCCGAACCGGTCCAGCATGCAACGGCAAAATGTCCCGACTCGGCGCAGGAATTACCGCTGCCCGACCTGACGGCCAGGGCACAAACCCCCGCCTGACGCCAACTTCCGGGCGAGCCTTGCCGCGCGATCTCTGGGGCTCGTATTGCAGTGCAACAAGATTGCTTGCAATCCGTATGGGTCTTGGACAATGTGACGCCCGCTTGACAGGCGCCCGTGCCCAGCGCGGACGCAGAGCCGGGCCGGGGTACAGGCTCCGAAGCGTGGCGGGAGAGATTCGACGTGGCAGACGGTGCAGCGAAGCGTGAAGTGAAGGACCTCTACGCGGTCGGCGAGATTCCGCCCGATTTTCATGTGCCCAGGACCATGCATGCCTGGGCGATCCGGCGCGAGCGTCAGGGCCGTCCCAAGACCGCGATGCAGCTCGAAGTCGTACCGACTCCCGAGATCGCGTCCGACGAAGTGCTCGTCCTCGTCATGGCGGCCGGCGTCAACTATAACGGCATCTGGGCCGGCCTCGGCGAGCCTGTGTCGATGTTCGACGTCCACAAGCAGCCTTTCCATGTCGCCGGATCGGACGCTTCAGGCATCGTCTGGGCCGTCGGCGACCGCGTGAAGCGCTGGAAGCCGGGCGATGAAGTGGTCATCCACTGCAACCAGGACGATGGCGACGACGAAGAATGTAATGGCGGCGACCCGATGTTCTCGCCGACCCAGCGCATCTGGGGCTACGAGACGCCGGATGGATCCTTCGCGCAGTTCTGCCGCGTCCAGTCACGCCAACTGATGGAGCGTCCCAAGCATCTCACCTGGGAAGAATCCGCCTGCTACACGCTGACCCTCGCCACCGCCTACCGCATGCTGTTCGGCCACCGTCCGCACGTGCTGCGTCCAGGTCACAACGTTCTCGTCTGGGGAGCTTCGGGCGGCCTCGGCTCCTACGCAGTCCAGCTCTGTGCAGTCGCAGGCGCCAATGCAATCGGCGTGATCTCGGATGATTCCAAGACCGACTTCGTCCTGCAGATGGGCGCCAAGGGCGTCATCAACCGCAACAATTTCAAGTGCTGGGGCCAGCTTCCGAAAGTGAACACGCCTGAGTTCAACGACTACATGAAGGAAGCCCGCAAGTTCGGAAAAGCCATCTGGCAACTCACCGGCAACAAGGACGTCGATGTCGTCTTTGAACACCCGGGCGAGGCCACGATGCCGACCTCCGTCTTCGTGGTGAAGCGCGGCGGCATGGTCGTCATCTGCGCCGGCACCACCGGCTTCAACCTCACCATGGACGCCCGCTTCCTCTGGATGCGCCAGAAGCGCGTGCAGGGCTCGCACTTTGCCAACCTGCTGCAGGCGAGCCAGGCCAACCAGCTGATGCTGGAGCGCCGCCTCGATCCCTGCATGTCCGAAGTCTTCCCCTGGGCCGACATCCCCGCCGCCCACGAGAAGATGCTCGACAACAAACACCTCCCCGGCAACATGGCCGTGCTGGTGACGTCCCCGAAGCCGGGCCTCCGCACGGTGGAAGACGTGATCGAGGCGGGACCGACGAAGTAGGCTCTCCGGACCGCCGGGCCCCTGCCCGGCAAACGCTGCGCAAGCAGCAAAGATCCGAAAACCCGCCCTACAACACCGCGGCATCCACCACTTGCGCGATGATCGCATCGTCCGCTGGCACCAGCCCGTCCAGCATCAGCATCGCCAGCCCGTGCACCATCGACCAGGCGCGTAGCTGACGCACGTCCTGCAGCGCCTTGCTCGCCTTGCCGCCGCCCATCTCGGCAATCCCGCGCGCCAGCATGTCCCGCCCGCGCGACGGGCTGGCATCGACATGGCCAGCCTCAGCCGACATCATCAGCCGGAACAGCGACGGGTTGGCCAGCGCAAAGCGCACATAGGCCCGCCCCATCGCATTGAATGCATCCAGACCCGGCTTGGCTTTCGACATCGCCGCCGCAAAAGCATCCGCCAGCCGCTCGTCGCCGACAACGCACAACGCGCCCAGCAGCGCCGCCTTGTCGGGAAAGTGCCGGTACACCGCCGTCGCCGATACGCCGACATTCCGCGCAATCTCGCGCAGGCTCAGCGACTCCGCCGGGCCGTCCTTGAGGCGCTTCAGCCCCTCTTCGACCAGCGCCGCGCGCAGGTCGCCATGATGATAACGTTCACCAGAATCCTGGCCCGCATTTTTGATGTTGACACTGTTATCATTCCTTGCCATGTTATCAGCGTAAACATATACGGCGACGGGACGCAAGAAGCCCAAACGCCGCCCCTGATACGAGTTGCCCCGAACGCCAGACCGCTGATCAGTGCGGACAAACAAAAGAGGGAAACGCCATGACCAGCCCCGTCGAAACCGCCATCCGCGGCGCCGTCACCACCGGCCTGATGGGCGTCGCAAGCCTGAACCGCAAGCTGCGCCGGGCAAAGGCGCCGAACCCCTATCTCACCGGCATCCATACGCCGCTGAAGTCCGAAGAGACCTTCACAGACCTGAAAGTCACCGGCGAGATTCCCCCCGCCCTCAACGGCCTCTACGTCCGCAATGGACCCAACCCCTTGAAGGCGCCGAACCACGCCACGCACCACTGGTTCGTCGGCGACGGCATGCTGCACGGCCTCCGCCTGCAGGACGGCAAGGCGCTCTGGTATCGCAATCGCTGGCTCCGCTCCACGCACGTCAGCCACGAACTCGGCGAGAAGCCCGCACCGGGCGCGCGCAATCCGTCCGGCCAGGACAGCCCCAACACCAACGTCGTCGGTCACGCCGGCAAGATCCTCGCCATCGTCGAGGCCGGCGGCTTCCCGGTCGAGGTCAGCGAAACACTCGACACGATCACGCATACGAATTTCGACGGCACGCTGGGCAAGGCCTTCTCCGCCCACCCGCACCTCGATCCCGAAACCGGCGAGATGCACGCCATCTGCTATGCTGGCCAGGTCCCCACCACGATCTGGCACACGGTGCTCGACAAGACCGGCAAGGTCCGCCGCAACGAACCGATCGAAGTGCAGAACGGCCCGTCGATCCACGACTGCATGATCACGAAGAACTACGTGATCGTCATGGACCTGCCCGTCACCTTCTCCATGCCCGCGCTGATCGCCGGTGACTCCTTCCCCTATCGCTGGAACCCGAAACACACGCCGCGCATCGGCCTGCTCCCGCGCGAGGGCAAGGGCGCCGACATCATCTGGTGCGACATCGACCCCTGCTACATCTTCCACCCCGCGAACGCGTTCGAGACGGCTGACGGCAAGGTCACCATGGACGCCGCCGTCCACGCCTCCGTGTTCGACACAAGCGCCAACGGCCCCGAAGGCCAGCGCGTTCCCTTCGAACGCCTCACCATCGATCCCATCGCGAAGAAGGTAACCCGCAAGGTCATCGACACCGCCCCGCAGGAATTTCCGCGTCCCGACGAACGCCTCACCGGCAAGCCCTATCGTTATGCCTACTGCGTCGCCCTGCCCGAGGGCGGCGACGCCGCCTTCCTCGGCGACACGCGCCTTTACAAGCACGACTTCGAAACCGGGACACGCCAGGTCCACGATTTCGGCCAGGGCCGCATGCCCGGCGAATTCGTCTTCGTCCCCGCCCATGCCACCAGCGGCGAGGATGAAGGCTGGCTCATCGGCTATGTGCTCGACCATGCGAGCAACACCACCGACCTCGTCATCCTCAACGCCCGCGACTTCACGGGTCCCGCGCAGGCAACGATCACCATCCCCCAACGCATCCCGCCGGGCTTCCACGGCAATTTCATCGCGATGTAGCGCCGGAGGCAAGGCGTCGTCCGGCAATTGCGGCGAAGCCGCGACCCATCGATAGACCCCTCCGTCGCGCTGCGCGCGCCACCTCCCCCACTTGCGTTGCAAGTGAGGGAGGCAAGAACTGCGAGCATGGTCCTTTCCTCCCTCAGTCGCCACGCGACTGGGGGAGGTGGATCGCGCGTTCTTCACGCGCGAGACGGAGGGGGTCTCGCGACAGCTTGCAGGATCATGACATCATCATCTCTGCTGTTTATCGCGGCCATTGCGAATGGCATACTCTCCGAACCCACCGGCGCTCCGCTCGCGCCGCGTCGTACACGTTCCGGAGAAACCAAGATGCGCGCCTTGCTGCTCTCCGCCCTCCTCGCCATATCCTGCGCAGCACCCGCAATGGCCCAGACCCGCGTATTCCCCGACGACGCAAAGCTCCTTGAGCTGATCAAGTCCCGCGTCGACGATGGCCGCGCCACAGGGCTCGTCCTCGGCGTGATGGAGGCGGACGGCTCAACGCGCATCGTGAGCTATGGCGATCCCGGCGCAGGCGCCCAGCCGCTTGGTCCTGGCACCGTGTTCGAGATCGGCTCGGTGACGAAAATCTTCACTACCACGCTCCTCGCGGACATGGTGCGACAAGGCGAAGTCTCCCTCGACGCTCCCGCCCAGCAATACGCCCCGCCGAGCGTGACGCTGCCGACGCGCAATGGCAAGGCGATCACCCTCGCCCATCTCGCCGAACAGAATTCAGGTCTGCCGCGCCTGCCGTCCAACATGTCGTTCGCCGACATGAGCAACCCCTACGCCGACTACACGATCGACAACCTCAACACCTTCCTGGGCGGCCACACACTCCGCCGCGACCCGGGCGCGGAATTCGAATACTCCAACCTCGGCATGGGCCTGCTCGGCAACCTTCTCGCGCACCGCGCGGGGCCGACCTACGAGCAGCTCGTGAAAACGCGCATCCTCGATCCGCTCGGCATGACATCAACGGCCATCACGCTGACGCCCGACATGCAGACCCGGCTCGCGAAGGGCCACACTGCGGAAGGCGCGCCCGCCGCCAACTGGGATCTCCCGACATTCGCCGGCGCCGGGGCGCTGCGCTCCACGATGCACGACCTCGTGAAATTTCTCGACGCCAATCTCGGCGAGCCGAAGAATGAACTCGAGCGCGCCATGCGCCTTGCTCAGCAGCCGCGCTTCCCGATCTCGCCGAACGCGAAGATCGGCCTCGGCTGGATCACCGTCACGACGAAAAACGGCGAGTTCATCTACCATGACGGCGGCACCGGCGGTTACGGCGCCATCGTCGGCATCGACCCGAAGCGCGGCGTCGGCGTCATCCTGCTCGGCAACCGCACCGGCGTGCCGGACGACATCGCCATGCACCTGTTCGACCCGTCCATCCCCCTGACGCCGAAGCCCACGCTGCCCGCTGAGCGCGCCGAGATCGCCGTCCCGCCCGAAACGCTTGTCACGTATGCTGGCATCTACACGCTCGACTCGATGCCGGACTTCAAGCTCACGGTGACACTCGACTCCGGTCAGCTCAAGGTTCACGCCACCGGCCAGCAGACGTTTCCGGTCTTCGCGGAGTCCGCGACGAAATTCTTCTACAAGATCGTCGACGCGCAACTGACTTTCGTCCCCGCAGCCGACGGCAACCCTGCTCACCTGATCTTGCATCAGGGCGGTATGAACCAGAAGGCGACGAAGCAACCTTAGGCGCCGACGAACGAGGGACTGCACAATGGCGACAGGATGGAAGAAGGGCCGCGGCCGCATGGGGCCGATGGCGCCGCTGATCGGCCGGTGGAAGGCGACGGCCGAAACGCCGATGGGTCCGGTCGCCTGCGTGCGCGACTATCAGAAATTCGGCGACCTCTATGTCCGTCTCGACGCCGAGTGGCTCTTCAAGGGCAAGCAGGCCGAGATGAAATCCTATCGCGAGATCTGCATGTTCGGCCCAGACGCGGACGGCCTGCTCACCTTCTGGTCCTACACCAGCGACGGCAAGAAAAGCTCCGGCCGACTTGCTGAGGCGGAGGACGGTCCGCCCAATTCCGTGTGCTTCGAGGCGCAGATGGATGCAGGACTCGCCCGCCAGCTCTTCTGGTCCGACGGTGGCGACGGCATGAACTGGGTCGTCGAAGCCCGCACGAAAAAGGGCTGGAGCCGCCTCGCAGAGCATCACTACCGCCCTGCCTGATCGCAGAGTATCACTTGCGGAATCGGACAAGAGGAGAACTCCCCATGCGCATCATCCTGCTGGCGTCAGCTGCACTCGCCCTCGCTGCATGCGGTGGCGAGACAGCCGCCCCGGCTGACACCGCTGCGCCCGCAGACGCCGCAGCGCCCGAAACACCCGCCGCGCCCGCGATGGATGACACGATGAAAGCGGCCGACGCCGCCGATGACGCCAATACGGCCGAAACGCCCGACAACTACATGTTCCACACCGATCTCACGAAGATCGAAAGCGTCCACCTGCCCGCCAAGGCCGGTTCAAGCTGGACCGCGACGGTGATCGACCCGACCCAAGCCGAAATCGCGGGATCGAGCGACGAAGCGATGGCCGACGGCAGCACGCATCACGTCGTTCAGATAAAGCCGCTCGTGCGCGATGTGATCGCGCGCGTGAAGCTCGAGCGGCGCGATAGCCCGGACACCACAGCGCCGGTCGTCGAAACCCGCATAGTCAATCTGATGGTGCATTAGAAACGCGCAATGGCGAGCATTGAAGATTCCGCGCTTCAGATCGCCCGGAAACGCTGAGTCACAGGCGCTGCTGCGCTGCATGAAGTCTGCGACATCAACCCGACGTGACTGCGACAAGTTCCGCCATGCTGTATGTGTCGCGTTGCGCCCGCGGCAAATCGGCAATATGTATAGCGGTCTGGTGGGGCGCGTCGGCGTTGCATTGGTACGCACATGATACGACTGAGAAAGAAATCGCATTCCCCCGGCGTCCGCGTCGCATGGACGTGGGATGGCCTTGCGGCCCAAGGCGTCATCCGAAAGGTGTTCACGCACCGTCTCGAGCGCACAATGAACGGCGCGACCGTCACGCGCGCCGCCAACCGCCGCAATCCTGCCTACCTGATCGAGCAGGACAGCGGCGACACGCTGCTGATGAACCACAGCCAGATAAAGCGGGTCGCCTGACGCAGTCTTACGGCACGACCGGCTTGCCATCCTTCATCTCGACAAGGCCTACGCGGTTGCCTGCCGGATCAAGGAACAGCCCAAGTATGACGACGCCCGGCACGACGAACCGCGGCGCATCGACCTTGCCGCCGCCGCCGACAACCTTTTCCATTGTCGCGTTGATGTCCGCGACGCCGAAGTAGACGACAGTCTCCCGGGGGTCGGTCCGCAACAGGGCAGGAATGCTGGGGCCAATGGCGGGCGCCTGGAACTGCCCCATTGCGTCCGTCTTGATTCCCAGAACGGCGTCGTAGAACGCTTTCTGTCCGGCAAGGTCCGGACCTGCGATGTCGAAGAATACGATGGGTGCAGACAAGGCTTGTCCTTCCTGTGCTTGGGCGTGAGGGGTGGCGGTTATCGCGAGGGCGAGGGTCGCGAGACTGAGAAGCCGGTTCATTGGATGCGCTCCACTGGCAGATAGATCTCGTTGAGATTGCACGTCGGATCGCCGTCGATCCCGAGCTCGCGCAGGATTTCCAGGGGCGCTCCGCTCTTCAGGCGGAAGTGTTCCGACGCGCCGATACGGAAGGCCAGGGACCTGTAGGCGTGCTCCAGCGTCTCGACGGGCCCGCGATGCTCGATGGCGCCATAGAGCCCGCCAGAGAAATCGAGCCGCCGGATACTCCCTTTCCGCGGCGCTCCCTCAGGCTTCAGCAGTGGGACGCACGCATCCATCGCCTGCAGGTGAGGCGGCGTCAGCCGCGGGCTGTCGTAGCAGAACATCATGCCCAGCTTTCGGAATGGCAGGTTGCAGCGCTTCGCTTCTTCGATCAGCGGCAACCAGTCCGATGGACCACCGTCGAAATCCGGCGCACCGAATGTTCCGTACTTCCCCATGCGCCGCATCGCCAGCAGCACCATGGGCTTGAGGGTCAGGAAGCTCACCTCGGACAGGTCACAGCCCTCGTTTGGCTGCAATCGATCCTGCTGCATCCATTGCTTCTGGTTGGCGACACTGGACTGACGCCACGCGGTCGGCGTTCGCCCAAAACGTCGCCTGAAGGCGCGCGTGAAGGTCTCGTGGTTCTGGAAGCCGACGGACAGCGCAATGTCCAGCACCGTCTCGCGTGTCACGGAGAGCTGGTAGGCCGCCCGCTCCAGCCGCACGCGCGCGACATGCCCTTTCGGAGTTTCGCCAACCGCCTGCGTGAACAGCCGATGGAAGTGTGATGGCGAGTATCCAAACTCCGCCGCCAGCGTTTCCAGGCTCACATCCCGTTCGGGATGCGACTGGACGCCGATCAGCAGCGGCGTGATTTCACGAGGGACAACTGCACTCGCCGTCATGGCCCCAGGCTGCCACGCCGCGTCCGATGCGTCTTGACGATTCTTGCGATGCGCGCGACCTGCCCCCGTCATGGCTCGAACAGCGCGCCGCGAGATGGCTTCGCCTTGCGCGCCCTCTCCACGCTCACGCCCGGATAACCCTTCAGCGGCCCGACGGTCGCGCCAAGATACGCCCAGTCCTGCAGCTGCTCGATGGCGACGTGGTACTTCGCCTCGCGGCCGGTGCGTTCGCTGAACAGCGCCCGCGGAATGTTGACCCACTTGGGCGAGCCGCCGCGCGTGAACATCACCGGCGTGCCACAGCGCGAGCAGAACGTCCGCGCCTGACGTCGCTCCGTGTCGTCGAAACGCGACAGCATCTCCTCGCCCCGCGTGACGCGCACCTTGCTCTTCCAGCATCCAACATAGGTTGCATACGCCGCCCCATGCGCCACGCGGCTTGGCCCCGAATGATCGTGCCACGCCCAGAACACCGGCACGTCCGCTTCAATCGCCACCGCCCCGCACAGGCACGCGCCGGAGATCGTCGCGGCGGCGCGCATCTTTGGCATCGGCGCCCTGGGGCTACGTTCATGCCTGATCTTGCCCGCCATGAAGGATTCCCCGTCAGTCTCGACTGCGACCACCAAACATTGGATAACCCCGTCCGTACAAGGTACGACGGAACATGGCTGACGGCACGCTCACGAAATCCGCGGGGATAACCGCCGAAGGCTGGCTTACCGACAGCTGGTATTTCGCCTGCGTCTCGAAATCGCTCGAACCGGGCCAGCATTTCCGCCGCATCATCCTTGGCCAGCCGGTGCTGCTTGCGCGCACAGAAAAGGGCGAGGCGTTCGCCCTGCGCGATGTATGCCCCCACCGCCTCGTTCCCTTGTCTGCCGGGCAGCAGGTCGAGACCAATGGCGAGCCGACAATCCAGTGCCCCTATCACGGCTGGCGCTTCGGCACGGATGGCCAGTGCAAGCTGATGCCGTCCCTGCCCAACCCGGAAGACTTTGCAACCGACCGCGTGCGCGTGCGCCGTTATCCGGTGCACGAGGTCAACGGCATGATCTTCGTCTACGTCGCCGACAACCCGCGCGCCGACGAGCCGCCCGCCGCCCCCGTCCCCAGCTTCGACATCGCTCCGGGGCTCAAGCCGAAATTCATCGTCTCCCAGATGTTCAACGCACACATGGACGACGCCGTCGTCGGCCTGATGGACCCGGCGCACGTCCCCTTCGTGCACAATCAATGGTGGTGGCGCCCGTCGAGCACCGGCCTCCGGCTGAAGGAGAAACCCTTCATTCCCGCGACACGCGGCTGGGCCCTCGCGCGTCACCAGCCTTCGGGCAACTCGCTCGCCTACCGCATGCTGATGGGAAAGAAGGTCACCACCGAGATCGTCTTCCAGATCCCCGGCTTCCGGTGGGAGATCGTCGAGGCCGGCAAGCGTCGCATCTTCACCCTCACCTGCCTCACGCCCGTGACGCTGAAGAAGACCCGCATCACCCAGATCACGTTCTGGCAGAACGCGCCCTTCCTCGATCTCGCCCTGCCCATCCTCATCCCCGCCGCGCAGAAATTCCTCGGCCAGGACGGCCACATGGTGAACCTGCAGAACAAGGGAATGGCCTACCAGCAGAACATGCTCTGGATCGACGACATCGACGTCCAGGCCAAATGGTACCGCATCCTCAAGAAGGAGTGGGCGAACTCGCGCGCCGAGGGCCGGCCGTTCGCGAACCCGATCGAGCCAAGGACGCTCAGGTGGCGGAGCTGACTGGAGTCATTCTCGGGTAAGCCGAAGGCGCATCCCGAGAATCCCGGTTCCGTCAGCAGGGTATTGCAGGCAGTCCCCGCCCCGCACCAACCGAGATTCTCGGGACAAGCCCGAGAATGACTTTGTGAGTGTGGCCAGGACAAACTGATCACGCCGCTTTGAGCAGTTGAATTCCCGGCCGACTGAGGCGAGTTTGCGCCGGCGGAAAGCAGGCCAACTGGCCTGCCCGGGAGGAAGACCATGAACCTGCGCAAATCCTTGGCTACGACTGCGCTCGCCCTCGGCGCAGGCGGCGGCCTCCTCGCCATCGCCGCGCTCGCAACGCCAGTCCTGAGCCCCGCAGCCATCGGCCAGGTCTCGGCCGACCATCCCGGCGCCGGCGTCTACCAGAAAGCCTGCGCCGCCTGCCACGACAATCCCGGCACGACCCGCGCCGCCACCCTCGCCTCGATGCGCACGCTCGCCCCCGCCCGCCTGCGCGAGACCATGGCGCCCGGCGGCATCATGGCCCCGATGGCCGCAGCCCTCACCGACAAGGAGAAGACAGACGTCGTCGCCTGGCTCACCGCCGGACAGACCGCCGCCGCCGCAACCTGGTCCGACGCCCTGCTATGCGCCCCCGACAGGCGCGCCGTCAGCGCCTCCGCGAGCATCGTCAACGCCGGCTTCGGCATCGACAGCGACCTGAGCCGCAGCCTCTCCGCCTCCGAGGCAGGTCTCAGCAAGGCGCAACTCGCGAATCTCGAAATCGCATGGTCCATCGCCTTCCCGGGCCAGGGCTCCGGCACCGGCGCCTCCGTGCTCAGCGACGGCACGGTTTACGCCACCGGCGGGCAGAAGCTCCTCGCAATCGACGCCACCTCCGGCTGCGTGAAATGGAGCTACGCCGCCTCGTCCCGCAACACGCCCGCCATCGGCGATCTCAATGGGAAGAAAGTCGTCGCCCTGTCCGTGGGCCGCGACATCCACGTCGTCGACGCCGCCAGCGGCGCTCTCGTCTGGAAAGCCAGCGGCCAGCCCGTCGATGGCTCGGGCGGCCAGATTCGCGGCGGCGTCATCTTCGCGAAGGACAAGCTGATCGTGCCTCTCTCGGCCTCCGGCGTCGCCTCGGGCATGAACCCGCGCTCCGAATGCTGCTCAGGCCACGGCTCGGTCGTCGCCCTCAACGCGGCTGACGGCAGCCACGCATGGGAATATCACACCATGCCGGAGCCGACCTACAACGGCCAGGTCAACGCGCTCGGCGTGAAGCAGAAAGGTCCCTCCGGCGCGCCCATCTGGTCCGTCCCCGTCTACGACGCCAAGCGCAACACCATCATTGTCACCACGGGCGAGAACACCTCCCACCCCGCAACGGATACATCCGACGCCATCATCGCCCTCAACGCCGACACCGGCAAAGTCGCGTGGCAATTCCAGGCGATGGCTGCCGACGTCTGGAACATGTCGTGCGATGTCGGCACCGGCCAGAACGGTCCCAACTGCCCCGTCCTCTTCGGCGGCGACGGCCGCGACTATGATTTTGGCGCCGGCGCCATCGTCGCCACAGCAGGCGGCAAGGACGTCGTGCTCGGCGGTCAGAAATCCGGGCATGCCTGGGCGCTGGATGCCGCCACTGGCAAGGTGCTCTGGAGCCACCGCATCGGCGAGGGCACTGCGTTGGGCGGCGTCCACTGGGGCATCGCGGCTGATGCGGGCAAGGTCTACGTGCCCATCAACGATCCGATCATCTCGCCGGACCCGAAATTCGTCTCGAAAGCCGGCGTCTACGCCTTCGATATCGCCACCGGCCGCCCCGCCTGGTCCTACGCCGCGCAACCCAACTGCACCGGCTCGCGCGCAACCGAGGTTATCGGCTGCACCACCAAGTATGGCTTTTCAGCTGCACCTCTTGTCATCGACGGCGCGCTCGTTGGCGCAACGCTCGGCGGCGAAGTCATCATCCTCGATGGCGCCGATGGCCGCGTGATCAACCGCCTCGACACGATCGGGGCGAAAACCACGCTCAACAAGGACATCGCTGGCAAGGGCGGCTCGATCGACGCGCACGGCCTCTCCGCCGGCGCGGGCATGCTGTTCGTCAATTCCGGCTACGGTTCGTTCGGCCAGACGCCCGGCAACGTGCTGATCGCCTACAAGCCGCGCACCTGAGCGTCCGGCTACTTCGCTGGCCCTTCGCCCGCCTCGACGGTTGCGCCCGTCGATGTCTTGCCGATGCCCATCGCGTCAATCTTGATGAAGGCCGGCCCAAGAATGACGAGGAACAGAACCGGCAGGAAGAACACGATCATCGGCACGGTCAGCTTGGCAGGAAGCGCTGCAGCTTTCTTCTCCGCCTCGGTGATCCGCATCTCGCGGTTCTCCTTGGCCATCACGCGCAGCGCCGAGCCCATCGGCGTGCCGTACTTCTCCGCCTGCACCAGCGCTATCGCGACGCCCTTGACGCCAGGATGGTTCGTCCGCTCGGCGAGATTGTAGTAGGCCTGCCGGCGATCCTGCAGATAGCTGAGCTCTGCTGTCGTCAGCGCAAGTTCTTCGGCAAGCTCCACCGACGCAGACCCGATCTCTTCGCCCACCCGCGCAAACGCCTGTTCGATCGACATGCCGGACTCGACGCAGATCAGCATCATGTCGAGTGAGTCAGGGAAGGCGCGCATGATCGACGTGCGGCGCTTGGTGATGAGATTCTCGACGAACAGGTTGGGGCCATAGAATCCGACGGCAAAGCCCACAACCACCGCGCCCAGCTTCATCTGAAACTGCAGCCCGTGGTCATTGATGAACCAGATATAGATCAGCGCGCCGAGACCGAAGATCATCGGCAACGCGAAGCGGCAGAGATAGAAGATCGAGATCGGCTTGGGGCCGCGCAGGCCCGCCTGGATCAGCTTCTTCTGGACGCCCGGATCTTCGAGCATCTTCGCAAGATCCAGCTTGTCGACGAATTTCTTCGTCACGCTGTTGTCCTGCACGCGGATCGATTTCTTCTCGCCGTCGAGCGCCGCACGGCTTTTCTTGCGCAGTTCTTCGCGACGGTTGGAAACCGATTTCAGGCGGCTCGTCAGCTTGTCGCCATCGAAAGCAGGCGCCGCCAGCGTGACCACCGTCGCGAATGTCGCCACGCACGCCAGCGCCGATGCCAGCGTCATGGGGTCGGTGAGAAACTGGACCCAGTCGATGTCGCCCATCGTGCTGCTCCCGCCGTCAGAAGTTGAAGTTGATCATGGAGCGCATGATGTAGATGCCCGCCCCCATCAGGCCCGCCGCGATCAGCAGCAGCAGATGGCCGAGATCAGTGGTGAACAGCGACATGATGTAAGACGGCGTCGACAGGTAGACGAGCAGCATGACGATGATCGGCAACGAACCGATGATCATCGCCGACGCCTTCGCTTCGGACGACAGCGCCTTGATCTTCTCGCGCAGCAGCTTTCGCGAGCGCAGCACGGTCGAAAGGTTGCCCAGCGCTTCGGAGAGGTTGCCGCCCGCCTTCTGCTGGATGTTCAGCACGATGTTGAAGAAGTTCACTTCCTGCGTCGGCGTGCGCTGGTACATCTTGCTGAGCGCCTGATCCAGCGGCACCCCCATGGCGATCGCGTCGACCACGCCCTGGAATTCGCCGGCCAGCGGCTGCGGGCTCTCGCGCGCAATCATGCGCAGGCATTCCTGCAGCGGCAGGCCGGATTTCACGCCGCGCACGATGACGTCGATCGCATCAGCGAACTGGCCGATGAATTTTTTCTGGCGTCCGGAAATCGCCATGCCCAGCACCCAGCGCGGCAGGCCGAAACCGGCGGCGAATGCCATGCCGACCGGCACCATCACCATCGGCCATTCCTGGAACCCGGCGCCGAAATACATCAGCGCGCCGACGACGACCGTCGACACGGCGGAGAACACCCAGAACACCGGCACGGTCATGTTGAGACCGGACTGCTTGATCTTCTCTTCGATGGAGCGGCCGACCACGCGGCGCTTGCGGTTCGCTTCCTCGCGGTCGCGCAGCGCCTTGGTCTGGCTTTCCATCTGCTTGCGGCGCGCATTCAGCGCGTTGTCGCCCTTCACGCCGCGCACGCCCTCGCTGATCGTCTTCATGCGCCTGGACTGCTTGCCGCGTCCACTGCCGCCGCCGGCGAAGGCGAAACCGAGGGCGGTGATCCCGACGAAAGCCAGGCCCGCAATCGCGTAGGTCATCAATTCAGGCGTCATTTGCCACCCTCCTCCAGCGCGTCCAACGCGCGGGCGAGATCACCTTCCATGTTGAAGTACTTGGCGCGCTCCCAGAAGCGCGGGCGGCCGATGCCGGTGCCGCGGTGCGTGCCCCTCAACTTGCCGTCCTTGTCTTCGCCGTCGATCTCGTAACGCATGACGTCCTGCGTCACGATCACGTCGCCCTCGAGGCCCATGACCTCGGTGATCGAGACAATCTTCCGCGTGCCGTCGCGCAGGCGGGACGCCTGGATCACGATGTCGATCGAGCCCACGATCATCTCGCGGATGGTGCGCTGCGACAGCGTAAAGCCGCCCATGGTGATCATGGATTCAAGACGCGAGAGGCCCTCGCGCGGCGTGTTGGCGTGCAGCGTGCCCATCGAGCCGTCGTGGCCAGTGTTCATCGCCTGAAGCAAATCGAACGCTTCGGGTCCGCGCACCTCGCCCACGATGATACGGTCAGGACGCATGCGCAGGCAGTTCTTGACCAGGTCTGTCATCGTCACGCGGCCCTGGCCTTCCAGATTCGGCGGACGGGTCTCCAGTCGCACGACGTGAGGCTGCTGCAGCTGCAGTTCGGCCGCGTCCTCGCAGGTGATCACGCGCTCGCCCGGCGCGATGAACGCCGTCAGCGTGTTGAGCAGCGTCGTCTTGCCCGAACCCGTGCCGCCAGAGATCAGCGTGTTGCAGCGGCAGGCGCCGATGATGCGCAGGATTTCAGCGCCCGGTTCGGAAATGGACCCGAAATTGACGAGGTCCTGGATCTTCAGCTTGTCCTTCTTGAATTTCCGGATGGTGAGCGCGGGGCCGTCGATCGCCAGCGGCGGCGCAATCACGTTGACGCGCGAACCATCAGCCAGACGCGCGTCGCAGATCGGCGAGCTTTCATCAACGCGGCGGCCGACCTGGCTCACAATGCGCTGGCAGATGTTCATCAGCTGCGCATTGTCGCGGAAGCGAATGTTGGTGCGCTGGATCTTGCCGGCGACCTCGATGTAGGTCGTGCCGGCGCCGTTGACCAAGATGTCGGCGATGTCGTCGCGCGCCAGCAACGGCTCAAGCGGGCCATAGCCCAGAACGTCGTTACAGATGTCCTCAAGCAGCGTTTCCTGCTCGGCGACGCTCATCACCACGTTCTTGATCGAGACGATCTCGATCACGATATCCCGAATCTCTTCCCGCGCGCTTTCCTGGTCGAGCTGCGCCAGCTGCGACAGGTCGATCGTGTCGATCAGCGCGTTGAAAACCTCGGTCTTGGTCCGGTAGTATTCGTCCGACCGGTTGTCGATCGCCGCGATCTTCTCCTTGGGCGGAGGCGGCGGCGCAGTCTTGTTCGTCGGCTTGCTCGAAGCCATCGGCGGGGTGGAAGGCTTGGGCGGCGGCGCTGCGGATTTCGGCGGCGGCGGCGGCGGATCGTCGGCAAGTTGCGAAGCCGCCGGCTTTGGAGCCGGCGGGGGGGCAGCAGGACGTGCGTCAGCAGGCGTCGCCGGCGTTGGCGGCATTCCCGGGCCGCCCGTGGTCCCTCGCTTGCCGAACATCTAGGCCCCTCTACTTGCCGAGCAGTTTCTTGAACAGCGACGGTTTCGTCGTCTGGACTTCCTTGCCGGTGAGTTGCGCCGCGAGCTGGTCGAGCCCCTGGGCAACTTTCGATTCCGGCGCCACGTCAAAGATCATCTGGCCATTGTTGGCGGCCGTGCCGAAGAGTTGCGCGTCGAACGGAATGACCAGCGACGGCTCGATGCCGATCGCCTGTCCGAAATCCTTCGGCGGAATCTCCGGCCGCTTGGGCAGGCCCACCATGTTGAGCACCAGCTTCGGCGGATTGTCGTTCGGCCGCGCAGCCTTCAGGAAGTCGATCAGGTTCTTCCCGTTGCGCAGCGATGCGAGATCGGGTCCAGCAACGACAATGAGTTCGTCGGCCGAGATCACCGTCGACTTGAACCAGTCGCTCCAGATGTGCGGCAGGTCGAGGACCATGAACGGAACCGATCCGCGCACCTGCTCCAGCACGCGAATGTAGGTTTCGGGATCAAGATTGTAGGTCCGGTCCAGCGTCGCCGGCGCCGTGAACAGCGACAGGCGATCGGTCGCCTTGGTGATCAGGCGGCCCATGACGGCGTCGTCGAAACGGTCGGGCGACATCAGGGCGTCGGCGATCGTCGCCGCCGTGTCCTGGTTGAAGTCCAGCCCCGTCGTGCCGAAGTTGAGGTCGAGATCGACCAGCGTCGCATTGACCTTGCAGCGCTCGGAAAGCGCCCAGGCGAGATTGTGCGCGATAGTCGATGCGCCCACGCCGCCCTTGACGCCCGTCACGGCCACCGACTTGCCGGTGAAGGGCGCTTCCGGGTCCGCGAACAGCGTCGCGATCGAGCGGATCATGTGCACCGGATCGATCGGCGCCACGAGATACTCCGACACGCCGCGGCGCATCAGCTCGCGATAGAGCCGGATGTCGTTGGTCTGCCCCAGCACAACGACGCGGATACTCTCGTCACAGTATTCAGCGAGCGAATCGAGATCTGCCAGCAGCTGTCGCGGATCGCCCGCGCCCTCGATCACCAGCAGGTTCGGCGTGGTCTCGTTGACATAGTACTGGGTCGCCGCCGCAACGCCGCCCTCATGGACTTCCATGGTGACGTTCTTCATGCGGCGATCCTGCATGATCGTCCGCATCAGGGTCAGCGATGAGGTGCGGGTGCAGAAAGCGTGCACGACGATGCGCGGAATCGTGCGGTCGCCGCCGTCATGGCCTGTGCCGAATGCGTAGTCGTAGCCAAGCCCCTGCCCCGCCACGTCGTCCGCAACAGGCTCGGCCTCGTGCGCCGTCATCGGCGGAAGGTCTTCCACCGGCGGCTGCGAGGGTTTGGGCTGCAGCCAGGGTTGCGCGCCAACCTGCGCAGGCGGCGGCATGTCGTCGAGCGCCGCGTGATCCTGTTCGTCGTTGAACCCGGTCGACTCATCGTGCTCTTCGAGCGCTGCTTGAAGAGGCGCAGCCTCTTGCGGCGCAACGAACCCGCCTTCCTCGGCCGGATACGCTTCGTCGAATTCGGTCATCTCCTCCTCGCCGCTGCGCAGGGCCGCCGCGAAGGACGCGCCCAGCGGCGCATCCATGTCGAGGTCGAAATCGTGGACGAGTTCGTCCAGATCGCCGTCGTCAAACTTGTCCCGAGGTCCGCTCATGTCCCCTGCCCCTACTCGACGACTGTGCTGATGGCGCCGCTGGCGTCTGTGTTGCGCTCGGACGACGTCTTCTCGCCCGCGCGATACTTGCTGAACATGATGCTCCGGCGCGCGGTGTCAGCCGGATCCATGGGCTGTTCGCCCACAAGGTCAGATGGATTGGCGATCATCGCCGCAAGGTTCACGGATACAGCGCAGCCAAGCGACGGAAGGGCGGCATTCGATCCGGTGTCGGTGAAATCCCAGTGCGAAATGTCCGGGCAGTTCGGCACCACCGCGTCATAGGTGCGATAGCTGATGATCAGCGGCGCAGACCGCGCACCGGTTCCGTCATACGTGCCCTCGGCGATCATGCCCTGATCGACGCCCTCGGCCAGCATCATGGCGCGCGCATCTGCGGCGGCGCGCATGGCGGATATGTCGTCTGGTCCGTTCGATGGCCGCGAGATGATCACCGCGCCATGGCCTTCCTGCTGGTAGGCCATCGCGAAGCCCTTCACAGCGTCACGCTCGCGAATGCCGAGCTTTTCGCCCGACACCACGGCGCCGATCTTGAGTTCCGCCGTGGTCTCCTGCGCCACGATCTGCGTGTGCATGCGGTTCGACCAGGCGATCTGCTCCTGCGTCTGCATGCAGCCGCCCAGCGCGATCAGCGGGAGGCTTGCGAGTGCAATATGAAAGCGCTTTGCCATCTCTGCTGTTCCTCAGTCGATGATGAAGCCGCTGGCGCCGGAAGGCGCGGGCGACCTTGCCGCCGCCGAGCCGGGCGCTGCGTAGACGTCGTTGAGCTTGCCGAACAGGATCGTGCGTGCATCGGTCGAGGTGACGTAGCCGCGGTCCGGATCGCGGAAGCCCTGCGGGTCGGTGGGATCGACCAGGTACGGCGTCACGATGACAACCAGCTCGGTTTCATCGTTCTGGAAGTCGCGGCTGCGGAACAGCGCGCTCAGCACCGGAATGTCTTTCACGCCGGGAACGCTGTCGAGGTTTTGCTTGGTCGATTCCTGGATCAGGCCGGCGATCACGAGACTGCCGCCGGAGGGAATCTCCACCGTCGTCTCCGCGCGCCGCACTTTCAGGGCCGGGATGGTGATCGTCTGCGCTGCAAGCGTCTGGCCCGTGTTGGGGTCGATCTGCACGCCCGAAGACGACTGGAAGCCGCCCTGGGTCGAGATTTCGGAAACCTCGACCGAAAGCTGCAGCGAGATGCGGCCTTCGGACAGCACCACCGGCGTATAGCCAAGGCCCACACCGTAAGGCTTGAACTCGATCGAGATCTTGCCGTCGTCCTGCGCCACCGGCACCGGGAATTCGCCGCCGACGAGGAATTTGCCCGCCTCGCCCGAGATCGCCGCAAGGTTCGGCTCGGCCAGCGTGCGCACGAGGCCCACACGCTCCAGCGCATTCACCTTTGCGCCCACCGTGCTCTGCGCCACGCCATTGACCGAGTTCTTGAAGCCAAGATTGGCGACGAGACCACCCAGCGCCGTACCCGCGATCGGGAAAGCGTTGGAGGCGCCGATCGCCACCGTATTGTCGAAGGCCGAGCCGGTGATCTGGCCGAACCCGATCGAGCCCGTCAGGTTGATGCCCATCTGCTTGATGACCGAGCGCTGCATCTCGACCACGCGAACCTTCAGCGTCACCTGGTCCTTGCCGTCGATCGCCATCATGTTGAGCACGCTGGCGTCGTCCTTGGCGTAGGCGCGCGCGAGTTGCATGACGCGATCAGCGCCCACAAGGTTCGGCACCGAACCCGCGAGGATCACGCGACCGTTCACCGTTTCGACCTGAACCTTCGAGCCCGGCACATGCCGCTTGATGAGGCCGCGCAGCTGGTCCATGCCGGCGACGCCGTCGGTCACCGAGATTTCCAGCGTCTTGATCTTCCGGCCCGTGCGGTCGAGGAACACGATATTGCTCTCGCCCGGCGATACGCCCTGCACCGCCACGCGGCGGCGGTCGCGCGCAACGATGTTGGCGATTTTGTCGTTGGCGATGATCACGTCGTCGATGTCGACGTCGAACTCGATCATGTAGCTCTTGTTGACGGTAAGCGTCAGCGTCTCGGTCGATTCCGGCGCCGTCGCCTCGGGCAGCGTCATGCGCTGCGCGGGCTGACCCGTCTGACCGGCGAGTTCACCCGGCGGCTGGGCGAATGATGTACCTGTCAGCGCCAATGCGGCCGCCAGGCTTGCAAGAACAAAGTTGCGGTTGGCTGACATGGGTAACCTCAACCTGCGGTCGCCGAAGACACGGTTTCAGTGCCGTAGCGATAGATGCGCACGCCCTCGGCGTCCTGCGAGACGCCATCACGATAGGCCCTGCCGGCGCCCGTCGCGCCCTGCGGCGCGGCCAGGTCGGCGATCGAACGAAGGGTCAGGGATATGTCGCCCGCCTTGCGCGCCGTATTCACCAGCGTGGCGTCGCGCTCGGTGAGTTCCAGCGTCGCGCGCGAGCCGACAATCACGGCGCCCTGCCCGGTACGGACCTCTTCTTCGCCGCCGTCAACGACCGGCGGCGCGCCATAGACATGGTCGATCGCAAGCACGCGGATGTTTGCGAGGATCAGATCGGAACGGATGCCCGCCAGCGGGTTCGCATTGGCGTTGGCGTTCTCCACTTCGCGCGTCACGATCACGTCGACGCGGTCGTTGGGCTGGATGAAGCCGCCTGCCGCCGTCTCGGTTTCAATCTCGATCGACACGGCGCGCATGCCCGGCGTCAGCATCACCGACATGAAGCCTGCCGTGCCCGGATGCTGCAGCTTGGTCTTGGTGACCGGCTCGCCCGCGACGATGTCAAAGCGCGCGACGGCGCCGACCATCTTCTCGAGCGCCTCGGCTTCTTTCTCCTGGTCGATGAAGGAGTCCATCTGCGCGTCGGCCGGCCAGCCCTGCCACTTCAGGTCATCAAGAGAGACAAACTTGCCGGCGGGTATTGTGTTCTTCGCGACGAGGATCTGCTTGAGCGGAATCTCCACGGCCACTGGCGCCGCCGCCGGAGTGTCGGCGTCGGCAATAGCGGTCGCGGGCGCCTGCATCGAGCGAACGAGGAACACGGCGCCAATGGCCGCGCCTGCTGCAACAAGTAGAATGATAAGTCGCACGGGCGACATGAAGACCCTCCGCCAAGTCCCCAACAGGCCCTGAAAAGACCTATCCTGAAGCTCGACACTTTCATGAGGGCTCTAAGGGAGCGTTAAGACGCTGGCGCAGGGGTTGTTAACGAAAGTCGTCCAGCGTTAACCATCCGTGACGGCAGCTTGGCTTTGCAGGTTTACAGCCGGTGAATCGCCCGCGTCTTTTGCGTGTCGTCAAACCGAGAGCGTCGCAAGTCCCGCCGCCAGCACCGGCGACGACGGCGCCGCCAGCAAAGCGCCCGCCGCGATCGCCACCGCATACGGCGCGCCCTCTTCCGGCGACAGCAGCCGCGCAAGCCACGCCTTCGTCGTCTGGATCTTCATCCGGCGCAGCACGATCAGCACCGCTGCAAGCGCGCCGCCGGCAATCGCCATGCCCAGCACGAACGGCCCGCTTCCCGCGAGCCCCGTCCACAGCGACGCCGCCGCGATTACTTTCGCGTCCCCGCCGCCGAACACGTTGAGATAGAAGAGCGCCGCACACGCGATCAGCACACCCGCGCCGAACAACAGGTGCCAGCCGATTTCCTCGAAGCTCAGTCCGGCGGTCAGCGCCGCGGGAACGAACGTCACGGCCAGCACGATCGACACCCAGTTCGGAATCGTCATCGTCGAGACGTCATGCCAGGCGGCGTAGATCAGCAACAACGGGAACGCCAGGCAGAGCAAGGACGTGATCATCGAGCAGCCACCACCCATCAGTCTTCTTATTCAAACAACCTGACAGATTTCGCTGAAGGAATTCTTGACCAAACTCAATATTCGCAAAAAAACCAAGTATTCGCAAAAAAGAAAGAAGCCGCGGACCGAGGGTCCGCGGCTTCACATCTCTACGCCAGCTTGTTAGCCGGCGCGGGATTACATCGCAGCCGAAACCGCGTTGAACGTCGTGTTGGCCGACGTGCCGAGCTGGCTGACGCCACCGATGACGGCGACGGCGATCAGGGCGGCGATCAGGCCGTACTCGATCGCGGTGGCGCCGGATTTGTTCTTGAGGAATTTCATCACGTTTTTCATTTTGCTTCTCCGCTATGCATGGCTTCTGTTTCCCACAGCGAATTACCATCACCCGCAGTAGGTATGGTCAGTTCTACATGAGCTCCATTGACATCGCGTAAAACAGACAAGAAATTTGCATGTATTCGCATTCACCGCTGCTTAACTACGTTTGTTGAGACCTCGTTCAATACTTTGAACGCTTCCCTAACCAGCAGCATCTCTTCCCCTCCCCTGATTCAAAGGACTCGCGCGCGCGAGTCTTATGCGCACGTCCCCGCGATCCGCGGACGCGGCTTAGCCATTGATTCAGGACTGCCGCCTATCGTCAGTGGCGATGCCCATCGGGAGTCCCGCCATGACGAAGAAATTTCTCGCCGCCCTCGCGATGTCGCTCGCGCTTGCGCCGGCCGCCTTGGCCGATCCCTTCTCGGTGAAGGTCGACCAGACGGTCACGCTGAAGGTCGGGGGCGCCGCCAACTCCGTCATCATCGGCAACGCCACCGTCGCCGACGTCTCCGTCCACGACGCCCGCACGCTGCTGATCACGGGCAAGGCTTTCGGCACCACCAACCTCACCGTCCTCGATCGCGGCGGCAACACGATCTACACCAACCAGATCGTCGTCGGCGGCGAGGACGCGACCGGCCTTACCGTCGTGCGCGGCCAGGGCACGTACTCGTACTCCTGCGTCGACAAGTGCCGCGCCACCCCCATGGTCGGCGACGCCCCTGAGCACTTCACCGGCATCATGTCCACCATCACCGGTAAGTCCGCCGCGGCAAAGGGCGAGTAGCGCTCCCATCGCTTGCCTTCGAGGGTAGGCGCCGACATCATCGGTTGCGGGGATTTCGCCGTGACCGAACGAACCTACAGGACAAAACGCCAAACGCTGCGTGCTCGCGAGCTTCGCCGCGACGTGTCGCACACCGAACACCGTTTGTGGCCCCATCTTCGCAACTCAGGCGCCAGCGCTCCGTTCAGACGTCAGCACCCTGTCGGGCCATATTTCCCGGACTACTACTGCGTGCCCTTGAAACTTGCTGTTGAGGTCGATGGCCCGACGCACTCAGCCGAACGCGACTCGATCCGGGATTCCCATCTCGAAAACCTTGGGGTCACGATCCTTCACTTCAGCCATCAGGAAATCGACGAAAACCTCGAAGGCGTCGTCAACACCATCCATCAAACAGTCCGGTATCTCCAGAACCAAAGCCGCTGACCTCGTCCTCCCCCGAACGGGGGAGGAGCCGCGTGCACGCCAGTGTCAACGAACACCGCCCAGGTGGGGGACCGCCCCATCTGTTGTCGTGGATGGACCGTCCCCCACCCAATCTCGACCACCTAACCGCCAGTGCCCGCTGCACCTCCCCCGTTCGGGGGAGGAGATCGTCAGGCGCCCTCACCCAGCCTGATCGGCCAGCGTCCCGCGCGCGCCCGTCGTCGGCTTCAACGTGAACATCAGCGCCAACCCGATCGCCAGCAGCACCAGCACAGGCGAGAATCCGATGCGCTGGTCGTTGAACGTGCGCGTCGCCCACCCCGTCAGCAGCGGCCCAAGCCACACCGTCGCCGTGCTCGACATCGCGAACAGCCCGTAGAACTCCGCCACGCGATCCTTCGGCGCCAGCACCACGATCATGTAGCGGCTCGTCGAGATATTCGCCGCCGCCAGCGCCGCCACAACAGCGATCACGGCGAGATAGAAGACATCCGCCAGCGAGTCGAACACGCCAGCGCCATGCACGATCTGAGAGGCCGGGATCAGCCCGTAGAGGATCGACTGCTGCGTCGTCCCCAGCGCGATTCCCATCACGAGCACCAACAGCGCCAGCTGGATCATGATCGACTTGCGCGGCCCATACGCCCTGTCCATCACGCCAGCCAGCCACAGCCCGCCAATCGCTGCGAACACCGACGCCCAGATGCCGTAGAGCACGTTCTCGACAAACTCCCAGCCCAGCACGCCCGACGACAGCACGCCGCCAAGCGCCAGCAGCGCAATGATCCCATCCTTGAAGATCAGGCACGCCAGCAGGTACTTCATCGTCTCCGGGAACTGCCGGAACAGACCCTTGAGATATCCAACAACACCCGTTGCGGCCGCCAGCGGATTGAGCTTGCCGTCCTTCGAGAATATCTGCCGCGCAGCGCCCGCCCACGTCCCGCCCACAGGCGCGCCGTCGGGCACGTAGATGAAGAACGGGATGACGAACACCAGCAGCCACAGCGCCACGATCGGTCCTGTCCCGCGCTGCAGGAGATAGCCCGACCCAGCCTCGCTCAGCGCCGGTATGGCGAGACCGACGACCGCCAGCCCGCCAAGCGCAAGCGCTGACGACAACTGCCCCAGCCCGATCCCCGCGCCTGAAATCTGCGACAGCGCTTCCGGCCGCCCTGATCCGCGCAGCATCGCGTTGTGCATCAGCTCTGAATAGGAATAGCCCACGAACCCAAGCACCAGGAACATCATCGTCCCGTACAGGCCGAGCCCGTCCGTAGGCGGATGGAATACGCCTGCCGCGTCCACGCTGCCCGGCGTCGAGAACCACAGCGACAGCCCGCTCACCATCAGCATGCCGATGAACAGCGCCATCACCGGCTTGCGCCGTCCGCCCTTGTCCATCATCGCGCCCAGCAGCGGCGCCGTCAGCGCGCCAATGATGCCCGCCCACGCCGTCGCGTCCGAAACAATCGCCTGCCCCAGCACCGGATCGCCAACAATGTACTGCACGAAATATGGCGGGAACACATACGTCACGATCAGCATGAAGTACGGATTGCGCGCGAACTCGAACACGGCCCATGACAGGCTGGCCGGCTGCATCACACCGCCGATGCGGCGGTTGGCAGGTCCAGCGCCCGGAACATCCGCCGGCGTGGCGTCAGTCATGACTTGTCCTCAGCCGGCACGAGCCGGGGGCAGATGTGCATATTGATTGACTCGGAGGCTTGTGTCGATTCCACGAACGACGTGACCGAGATTCGGGGGCAAGGGCAAACCCTTGATTCGTGCATGCCCCAAGGGCATGGCCCGCGCCCCATCGTAGCGCGCCCACCTCCCAGTGAGCCTACCGGAAAGGCGGCTCGTAGAACGACCGCAGCTTGCGCGAATGCAGGGCGCTGCCCCCTTCCCGCGCAAGGCTTTCCAGCGTCTCGATGCCGATGCGGATGTGCTCGCCGATCGCCCGTTCGTAGAACCGGTTCGCCGCCCCCGCCAGCTTGATCTCGCCATGCAGCGGCTTGTCCGACACGCACAGCAGCACGCCATAGGGCACGCGCATCCGGTATCCATTGGCCGCGATCGTTGCGCTTTCCATGTCGATGGCGATGGCGCGCGACTTGTTGAACCGCTTGGAACTGTCGGTGAACCGCAGCTCCCAGTTGCGATCGTCCGTCGTCACGACGGTCCCCGTCCGCAACCGATGCTTGAGCTGCTCGCCGCTCTCCCCCGTCACCTTCTCCGCCGCTTCCTGCAGCGCCACCTGCACCTCCGCAATTGGCGGCACCGGAATGTCGCGCGGCAGCACGCTATCGAGCACATGATCGTCGCGCAGGTAGGCATGCGCCAGCACATAATCGCCGATGCGCTGCGAGTGACGCAGCCCGCCGCAATGCCCAACCATGATCCAGCACTCAGGCCGCAGCACAGCAAGATGATCCGTGATCGTCTTCGCGTTCGACGGGCCCACACCGATATTCACCAGTGTGATGCCAGAGCGGTCATCCGCCATCAGGTGATAGGCTGGCATCTGATGACGCCGCCACGGCCCGTCATTCACCTTCTGCGCCGCGTCCTTCGTCTTCGCATCGACAATGATGCCGCCCGGCGCCGACAGCTTCTTGTACGGCCCCGGCTGCTTCAGCCGTTCGATCGACCACTCCACGAAGTGATCGACATAGCGATGGTAGTTGGTGAACAGGATGTAGCGCTGCACATGCTCGAACGGCGTGCCGGTATAGTGCTTTAGGCGCTGAAGGGAAAAGTCGATCCGCCCCGCATCGAACAGCGCCAGCGGCCGCATGCCATCCGTGTTGAAGAAGCCGCCATCCTGGATCTCGGCGTCGATCACCTCGTCGCCGATCAGGTCCAGCCGCGGCGTCGGAAACCAGCGCGCGAACTCCGCCGGCGGCAGCGCCTCCGCGTCGATGTTCGCCGCATGCTCCAGCACATACGGATAGGGAATCTCTGACTTCGAGACGACGACATCCAGCGTGACATTGAAGTCCGCTGTGATCTGCTCGAGCTGTTCGAGGAAATATTTCCGGAAGAACGCCGGCTGCGTGATCGTGCTGACATACAGCCCCGCCTCCGACAGCTTCGCGAAGGCGCGCGACAGGGCCGGGATCGGCCCATCAGGATGATAGGTCATCCGCAATTCGGGATAGCAGAAATCCCCGCGCGCCCGCGCCTGCGGATCGGGCGTCTCGCCCCGCAGCACAAACGCCTCCAGCGCCGCCCGCAACCGCGCCACGGCCGCCGCATGCAGCTCCGTCGCCCTGTCGATCGCCTGAACTGGTGTGAGGTTCCCCGTCATTGCGGGTTCCTAAAGCGCGCGGGCTGGGCAGTCAACGCTATCCGGGAGCACTGTGCATGCTGAAGCAGACCCCCACCTGACCTCCCCCTTTCAGGGTGAGGAACCCTGCAGCACGAACTTACCCAACATTGAAGGACGGTGGCGCAACAAGGTCCCTCACCCTGAAAGGGGGAGGACAGGTGGGGGTCTCTCTCAACGCTCACAAAAGCCCTACCCGCTCACCCGCACGCCCGCATTCACCGTGAACCCGTCCAGCGGCTGCCACGCATCCACGGTCCAGCTCCCGTCCGGCGCGCGCGTCGGCCGCACCAGCGGGTCATGCCGCGTCTGGCGCACCCCGAGAATGTTCTCCGCGTTCACGAACAGCCGGAACTTGTCCACCACCATCTCGCCGAGCAGGCCCATTTCCACATAGGGCTCGCTCATGCTTCGGAACGGATTGTCGTCCAGCTCCTGCTCGCCCGTATAGTACATCTCGAATCCGATGCGCCCGACACCATGCTCCTCCCACATCGCGACGAAGCCCGCCGTGTGGTACGGCGTCAGCGGTATCGCGCGCTGCACGCCCGTCTGCGGATCGGGCTCAGTGGCGTCAACCTGCACATAGCTCCCCGTCACCGTGAACGCGTCCCAGCGATAGCGCAGCAGCAACTCAGCCCCCCGCGTCCGCGTCACGCTTGTCGCATTGACCAGACGCACGGTGTCAGCATCCACCTCGAACAGCTGCACCGCATCCTCGATATCCGACCCGAACAGGGTCACGCTCGCCTCGAACGGGCCTTCCGCGTAACCTACATCGACTGACCCCGTCCGCGCCGTCTCCGCCCGCAGTCCGCTCAGCGGCTCCAGTTGCGAAAGGCCCGCCGCCTCGATCTCGTCGACAAAGGGAGTCGGCGCATAAAACCCCTCGCCAAGCGAAGCGCGAATCCGCCACGGCCCCGGGCGATACAGCGCCGACAGCCGCGGGCTGAAATGATCGCCGAACACGTTGTGATCGTCCCACCGCGCGCTGGCCGCCAGCGTCACCTCGTCGCCGATCTCCTGCTCTACCTGCGCGAACAGTCCCGGCGTCTCGTATTCATAGTCGAAGACCGGGAAGGCCTCCGTCGCAAAGCTGTCCGCCTGGTACGCCGCGCCGACCAGCACCAGCGTCGTATCGAGGTCCATGGAGTAAGACACCTCCCCGAAAGCCGTCTCGTGCGTGTCGTCTTCCCTCACGCTGCCGAACACATGCCCGTTGTCCAGCGTCATGCCGGACGCGCGAATATGCAGCGTGCTGTTCGCCGTCACAGGAAACGCACTCACCAGACCGGCGTCGAGCCGTTTGCTGTCCTGCGTGTTGGGAAACGCCGAACCATCCGGCACAGTCCGCCCTGCCAGCGTCCCGCCGACGCGATCCTCCTGCATCGCGCCGAGCGTGAACAGCGCGCTCGCCCCCTCCGCGTTCTCCCAGAACAGGCGCGGCCGCAAAGTCCAGCGGTCAAAGCCCGGCATGTCGATCCAGCCATCCGCGTCGCGGTCCTGCTCGGTCTGACTGTGCAGCCCGCCCACCACCGAATAGCTCCAGTCATCGGAAATCGGCGCCGCATGATACGCCGTCACATCCTGCCCCTCCCGCGTCGTCGCGTTGAGCAGCAGCTCGTTCACGGCCTCGTCGTCCGGCCGGCGCGAGACAAGATTGATCACTCCGCCCAGCGCGGAAGGCCCGTACAGCGCCGATGCGCTGCCCTTGATGATTTCCACCTGCCCGAGATCGGTCGGCGGAATCTGCATCAGTCCGATCGACGACGTCTGTCCGCCATACAGCGGCAGACCGTCCGCCAGCAGCTGCGTGTAACGCCCGCTCATGCCCTGCATGCGAATGTTCGCGGCTCCAAGCGCGGGCGAAGTCGTCTGAACCCGGACCCCGCCCGTCTCCGCGACAAGCATCGAGATATTGCCGGGCGTCATCAGAAGTTTTTCTTCGATTTCCTCTCGCACGATCACCTCGACGCGGATCGGCTCGTCCTGCACGCGCTGTCCCGACCGCGTCGCCTGCACAACGATGACGTCCTCTTCCTCCTCGTGCTCATCATGCTCCTGCGCGAATGCCGGCAACGCGCCGAACACCGTCGCCAGCGCGGTCACCGTTGCAAACATTGTCCGTGGGTAGGTGAAACGTGGCGGGCGCATACGAGACTCCCATGGCGCTAAGCGAGGGGAATCCTGCGAGAAAAAGACTCTGGATCAGTTAACGCACGCAGGCGTCGACGATTGGCATGCGCTATAAGATAACGCCCAGTACTGGCGAAGAAAGGACGCGTCCCTAAACCTTCGGCCCGAACGATCCCACCAGCCTGTCGAACAACCTCAGCGCCACTTCCGGCTTGCGTGCGATCAGCAGGCCGACGCTGGAGATCAGCGCGATCGACGCGATCGGCTTCTCCATCACGATCTTCTTCACCACCTCGACGGGGAGCTCCATCAGTCCGAGCACCATCGACACCGGATCGGCATCCGACATCTGCTCTTCAGGCTCGGGCTCCGGCTTCTTCTTCTTGGCCGTGCCGATCCACAACGAGATCGCCGCAATCGCCAGCACGCCGACGCCGGTGACGGCCAGCGCCGCCGGCCACGGCATCCAGAGCGAGAGCTGCCAGGCCGCCGCAACGGCCAGCACCGCCACGCCGACGATCGCCAGCACGAATCCGACGACCGCGGCGATCGCCAGATCCATTGCGCGGTCGAAGAATGCGTTGAACACGTGCGCCCCCTGGGCCTCCCCTAGCTGCGGCGCGACATCGAGGCGAGCACATAGCCCGCCGCCAGTGCGATGCCGATCGCGGCCAGCGGATGCTCGCGCACCTTGTCGGCCACGGCTTCGCGATACTCGACGGCCTTCTCGCCGGCGTCCTCGGCCAGCGCGCGGCCTTTTTCGCCCGCGACCTTTGCCTGCGAAGCGGCGAACGCGCCGGTGTCTTTCAGCAGCGTGGCGAGATCCTCGCGCAGCGCCTTCATGTCGCTTTTCAGCGTGTCGAAATCTGTCTTGCCGGGTGTTCCGTTACCGGTGCTGGATGGTGTGGACATCGGGCTGTTCCTGCTCAGGATGCTGGCGCTCTGATTAGCGCACCGCGTTTCATATAGGGTTCAAGCCGCCAGGGAATATGGCGACCCCCGTTAATCCCTGAAAACCATGCATGTTCCAAGCCGCCCAGCAGGTTCGCGCAGGGGGCGATCCATATCCGCTTCGCTGCCCGATCCCCGCTCATCCCGGCGAAGGCCGGGATCCAGGAACGGTTATGCTCCTTGCACGGAGTTGGGGCTGCAGCCCGAAGACGGCACAAGCTTTTGTGTCGGCCCTGGATCCCGGCCTTCGCCGGGATGAGCGGCGGCAGAAAGCGAAGGGAGTTTGGTTAACCCTACTCCGCCGCCACCTGCTTCTTCATCTTGTCGAACTGGCCCCACACGCCCTCGGCGCCATGCCAGTCGCCGCCCGTTGCGCCCTTGGAATATTCCGTTGCGCGCTGCTCGAAGAAGTTGGCGTGCTCGACCCCGTTGAGGATTTCCGACAGCCACGGGATCGGGTGTTCCTTCACGCCATAGATCGCCGGCAGTTTCAGCTGCCCGAGGCGCCAGTCGGCGATGTAGCGGATGTAGTTCTTGATGTCCTGCGCGGTCATGCCCTGCACCGGCCCCATCGAAAAGGCAAGATCGATGAAGGCGTCCTCCATCGTCACGACCGTGCGGCAGCACTCGATGATGTCGCTCTTCACCTCGTCGGTCAGCGCGCCCGTCTCGGCCGCCAGCGTGTGGAAGACGCGGATCATGCCCTCGCAGTGCAGCGACTCATCCCGCACCGACCACGACACGATCTGCCCCATGCCCTTCATCTTGTTGAAGCGCGGGAAGTTCATCAGCATCGCGAAGGATGCAAACAGCTGCAGCCCCTCGGTGAAGGCGCCGAACATTGCGACCGTCCGCAAAATGTCCGCATCCGTCTCGACGCCGAACTTCTGCATGAAGTCATGCTTGTCGCGCATCTCCTTGTACTGGTTGAACGCCGAGAATTCCGAATCCGGCATCCCGATCGTTTCCAGCAGCAGCGCATAGGCGGCAATGTGGATCGTCTCCATGTTGGAGAACGAGGCCAGCATCATCTTGATCTCGGTGGGACGGAAAACGCGCGCGTACCGCTCCATGTAGTTGTCGTTCACTTCCACGTCCGACTGGGTGAAGAAGCGGAAGATCTGGGTCAGCAGGTTGCGTTCCTGGTCGTTGAGCTTGGCCGCCCAGTCCTTGCAGTCCTCACCCAGCGGCACTTCCTCGGGCATCCAGTGGATCTGCTGCTGCCGCTTCCAGAAGTCGTAGGCCCACGGATAGCGGAACGGCTTGTAGGAGTGCGACGGCGTCAGCAGCCCCGCGCGCGCCAGAATGGCCTCGCCAGCGGTTGAAATCCCTGCGCTTTTGCCCGCATCCGTCATCAGAATCTCCGCTCATCCCCGGTCAGGGGCAGCCACCATATCTAGGAGGCCTCTCCCCTCGCAACCACTATACCTTGATGAAAAGGTTAATTATTCCTTGACTCATCGCCAGCCGGGCGAGTCTCCCACAACCATTTCAACCCGCCAGTCCCCCTGCCAGCAACATCCACAACGAAATGGTCGCGGAGGGCTCCGACACCCTGGCCCCTCTTCACTGTCATTCCGGCCGCAGCCCGAAGGGCGAAGAGCCGGAACCCAGGGGCGGTAAGCGCCGGCGCCCGCCGCCCTTGGGTTCCGGGTCTCAGCTTCGCTTCGCCCGGAATGACAAGCCCAAGTCCTCCGAACGCTCTTGCCCATCACCTTCCCTCCGCGCAAAGCTCGATACCGGGACGGCGCAGCAGACGCCGCCAGTGGGAGAGACCATCATGCTTCGCCGCGCCTCTTCGGCCGCCGCCCTGGCCGCCGTCCTTCTTGCCGCCTGCACCAGCGCGCCGCCGACAGAGGTCCGCCGCGAGGTCCAGGTCATCCGCCTCGACAACGCCGCCCAGGCCGGCCCCACAGACTCGGACATGCGGATCGGCTTCATCGCCAGACCCGCCGCCCCGCGCAACCTCTCCACCACCATCACGCCAGAAGCCGCCGGCTTCGACCCCGCCCGCCTCGCCCGTCTCGACGCCTATATGGAAAGCGTCGTCACCTCCGGCCGCGTCGCCGGCATGACCACGCTGCTCGCGCGCCACGGCCAGATCGTCAGTCAGAAAACCTACGGCAAGGCCAATCTCGAAACCGGCGCGCCCCTCACACAGGACTCGATCTTCCGCATCTACTCGATGACCAAGCCCGTCACCGGCGTCGCCATGATGATCCTGTTCGAGGAAGGCAAATGGCGTCTCGACGATCCCGTCACGCGCTACATCCCCGAGTTCAAGACCCTCCGCGTCGTGAAGTCCTTCAGCAAGGACGGCAAGATGGTGCTCGAGGACATGAAGCGCCCGCCCACCATGCGCGAGATCATGTCCCACACCGCCGGCTTCGGTTACGGCCTCGCGGAAGAACACCCCGTCGACAAGCTCTACCGCGAGAAGGCCGTCCTCTCCGCGCCGAACCTGCAGGAGATGATCAACCGCACCGCGCAGATCCCGCTGATGTTCCAGCCCGGCGCCGACTGGTCCTACTCCTCCTCCGTCGATATCCAGGGCTACATCATCGAGAAGCTTTCGGGCCAGACGCTCGGCCAGTTCATGCAGAGCCGCATCTTCGCTCCGCTGAAAATGCCCGACACCGCCTTCTTCACCGGGCCCGAGAAAGCCAGCCGCCTCGCCGCCGTCTACGCCTTCGACCGCGATCTCGGGAGGATCATCGAAGCCAAACAACTCTTCGGCGTCGACATGCCCGACTACACCAAGCCGCCCACCAACGAATCCGGCGGCGGCGGCCTCGTCTCCACCACGATGGACTATGCCCGCTTCAGCCAGATGCTGGCCAACGGCGGCCAGCTCGACGGCGTCCGCGTCCTCGCCCCCGCCACGGTCGAGCTGATGGGCACCAACGTCATCCCGAAAAACGTGCTGGTGAATTCCAACGGCACCAGCGTCGCGCGCTTCAACGAAGCGGTCGGCTTCGGCCTCGATTTCCAGGTCGCCACGGATGCGCGCGCGCAGGGCTCCCTGCAGGGCGACGGCTCGATCAGCTGGGGCGGCGCCGCCGGCACCTGGTTCTGGGTCGATCCCACCAACGACCTCATCTTCGTCGGCATGATCCAGCGCATGGGCGGCACCGGCGGCGACGACCTCGGCACAATGGCCCGCACGCTGACCTACCAGGCGCTGGTCGATCCGGAGAAGTAGCCGGGACTCTTTCCTCCTCCGCGCGAAGCGCGGGGGAGGTGGATCGCGACCTCTTGGGAGCGAGACGGAGGGGGCAGCCACTGCCGTCAGATGATGGGCAGTAAAACGCGCACCATCACGATCGCTATCTTCCTTCTGCGGCTGCCCCCTCCGTCGCGCTGCGCGCGCCACCTCCCCCGCGCTTCGCGCGGAGGAGGAAATGGCCCCCCCAAACCAGCCGATTCTGCACGCCCAAATTCCACCCCGAATCCAGCAATCTCAACGACTTGCACGGACAAAACCGGCCGATCCCGGACATGGGCGTCCCCCACGACAAATCCTGCCGTAGAATGCGCGCATGATTTTCGACAGACCCACCAAGGCCTTCTTCGCCTACGAGCGCGCGATGATGCGACCGGCGTCATGGCCGCCGACAAAGCATGACGTTCCCACCCTGTGGGAGCGGGCGAAAGCCATGTTCGCGTCCGTGGTCAAGGCGGCAGGCTCGGCGCGCCAGCTTGCCCAGCGTTACCGCTTCACACGCTCCGCGCGCGCCGAGATCGTCAATCGGCTGAAGCCGGTCGAGAAGATCGTCCGTATACTGCTGATGATCGAGGCCGCGACGTTCCTGCTGATGACGCCGGAAGGCGCGCGGATGCGCCGCGAGGCAAAGCTCGCCGCTCCGCCCGCGTCGCCTGCCCCGCCGGCGCGCCCACATTCCACCCGCATCGTCATGCCCGGCTGGCACACCATCGCCGCGCTGCACCCGCGCATCGACCCGCGCGTGGTCGAGCGCGAGGCGCGTGAACACGAACAGGCCCAGCGCGAGGCGCTCGAACGCGCCATGAACGAGGTCACCGTCATCGCCGACCTCCCCGGCAAAGGCGCACACGATGCGCTCGACCCGGCCACATGGCGCTGCTGCTTTCCGGTGATCCGCTGGAAGCAGGCGGAGCCGGCGGCGCCGCAAAAGCCGCAGACATCGCGCCTTCTCTGCGCCGTCCTCGACGACGACAGCAATTTCCCGATCACGCACGAGATGGTCCCGCGCCTGCAGTCACGCGAAGCCGAACCAGTCGACGGCCATCCCGGCGCCATCGCCGTCGCGCGCCGCATCGAGGCGCTCGCCCGCGTGCTCGCCGACCCGCGCGCCGCAATCCGCCAGGTCGCCCGCCGCCTCGCCGCCATTCCGCCCGACATGATCAGAACGCCAGACATGAGCGAAGTGAAAACGCGCCGCTGGCATCACGGCAAACCGGAATCCTGGAACGCGGCCAACCTCTGCGAGCCCGCAATCAACGCGCTAACCACCGCCGCCCGCCACGTCGCGATGCCGCCGCCAGAGCCGGGATAGGATTTGCATGTCGCGAAAACAGAAAAACTCGCAGCCATCTGCGAGAATGCGGACGCTTGCCCAAGGCTTGAACTCTTGCCTCCACCAGTCGCAGGCTGGGGGAGGTGGATCGCCGCGTCTTCGCGGCGAGACGGAGGGTCTCTCTCGGTGAGGCAGGATTGGCAGACACGCACGCGAGCGCGAACTCTGCGTGGACAGTTGACTGACGCCGAGCGCATCCTGTGGTCCCGTCTCAAAGGCCGGCAGCTTGGCGGCTGGCAATTCCGCAACCAGCACCCGATCAGCCCCTACATCGTGGATTTCGCCGTGGTGAAGCTGAGGCTTGCGATCGAACTGGATGGTGCCACGCATGGGTCCACGGACGAGCAGGAGCACGACGATCGGCGACGGCAGTCACTCGAGATGCGCGGATGGACTGTCATGCGATTTTGGAACGCTGAGGTTTACGACAATCTGGAGGGCGTACTGGCATCGATCGCAGCGAGACTTCCGCCCCGAGAGTGAGCCGCCGAGAGCCCCCCTCCGTCGCGCTTCGCGCGCCACCTCCCCCACTTGCGTTGCAAGTGAGGGAGGCAAGCATCGCGCTCTTTCCTCCCTCGATCGCCACGCGATCGGGGGAGGTGGCTCGCGCGTTCTTCACGCGCGAGACGGAGGTGGTCTTGCGATGGAGCGCCCCTCTAGGGGCCAGCCTCGACGCAAAACAAACGGCCCGGAACTCACATCCCGGGCCGCTCCAAAATTCTGCTCGCGAAGCCTACCGATACCGCAGCGTGTAGCTGAACGCGCCGAACTGTTCGCGCATCTCGACATCGCTGTTGCCGGCGAGATCGTTGAAGCGAAGCTCGCGCTCGACAAGGCCAAGTGAAAGCTGTGCGCCCTCGCCCGTCGTCCATGCGACGCCGACCTGAAGGTCGCCCACCGTCGCCTGGTCGCGAAGGCTCGCGCCGTCCATGGCGCGCTGGTCGGCCACGTTCCAGACGAGCGCTTCGTTTTCAGCGCCGACAAAGAAATACCAGGATGGCGCGAGAGCCGACCGGCCCTTGCCGCGAAGGTCGCGCTCGTCGAGGTTCGTACCGACGCGGAATTCGGCCCCGGTCCGGGCGACATTGTTGCCTGCGCGATCGCGCTGGATCTGCGCGCGCGGCGTGAACGACATGTCGAGGCCGAAGCCGGTCGATTCGCGCGGCGCCGAGAAGGAGATTTCACCGCCAAACCGGTCGCCCTGCATCGAGCGAACGGGCATGGGGGTGCTGAGATCAAGCGCCTCGAATTTCGCTGCCGCCAGCGGGCTCGACAGATTCTTCGGGCTGAAATCGCTGCCGACGCGAAGCGGCGGGCCAAAGGTCGGGCCAACTGGCGTGCCGCCAGTCGGGGCCAGGAAGGTGCGGTCCAGCAGCGTCTCGCTGGAGGAGAAGGACTGGGCGCCATCGACGGGCCCAACCTGCATGACGATGGTTTCGGCATCGGTCGGCGGCGTCGCGCAACCGAGGCACGACATGACGACACTGGTTGTTAGACTGGCAATCATTTTAACTGCTCGTCCCAGGCTTGATTGAAGCTGAGGCTGATCCCACCATCTTACCAAACAGCTAACGTGTTCGTGGAAATTGTGTTCCGGCTTGCCTCAATTCGTTCGTCAATGTTCGCCTGGACGCTAACCTAGAATCCAGGACCCCACAACCTGTGCGAGTCTTGGGCCACGGCCAATTACGCAAGGTTCCGCTGGCGAAAAGGAAATGGCGGCCGCTTTTCAGCAGCCGCCATTCTGTCTGGTTTCGACAAGGCCGGCGCCCGATTTTGGGGCAGTCTGTCCTCTACTGGCAGGCGAGGCATTCCTCGTAGTCGGTGCGGTCCAGCTTGGCGAAAACCGCCGCCTTCGCCTTGTCCGATCCGGCAAAGCCCGCGCGCTGGATCGACTTCGAGCGGCAATAGTAGAGCGATTTCAGGCCCTTCTCCCATGCCGTCCAGTGCAGCATGTGCAGGTCCCACTTGTCGATGTCTGCGGCCAGGAACAGGTTCAGCGACTGGCTCTGGCAGATGTAAGGCGTCCGGTCCGCCGCCAGCTCGATGATCCAGCGCTGGTCGATCTCGAAAGCCGTGCGGAACACAAACTTCTCCTGCTCCGACAGGCAGTCGAGATGCTGCACAGACCCCTCATGCTCGAGGATCGAGGTCCAGATAACCGGGTTGTTGTTGCCGGTCTTCTCCAGCACCTGCTCAAGGAACGGGTTCTTCACCGAGAACGAGCCCGACAGGGTCTTGTGCGTGTAGATGTTCGCCGGGATCGGCTCGATGCCGGCCGAGGTTCCACCGCAGATGATCGAGATCGACGCAGTCGGCGCGATCGCCAGCTTGTGCGAGAACCTCGCCATCACGCCGCAATCCTCGGCGTCCGGGCACGGTCCGCGCTCCTTCGCCAGCTTGACGGACGCCGCATCCGCGCCGCGGCGCAGGTGCTTGAACATCACATTGTTCCAGGCCTTCGCTGTCGCCGATTCCATCGCGACGCCCTGACTTTGCAGGAAGGAGTGGAAGCCCATCAGGCCCAGCCCCACCGACCGCTCGCGCTTGGCCGAATAGACCGCACGATGCATTTCCGGCGGCGCGCGCTTGATGAAGTCTTCCAGCACGTTGTCGAGGAAGCGGAACACGTCTTCGAGGAAATTCTCGTTGCTCTTCCACTCCAGGAATTTCTCGGCGTTGACCGAGGAGAGGCAGCACACCGCCGTCCGGTCTTCGCCTTTGTGGTCCAGCCCCGTGTGCAGCATGATCTCGGAGCACAGATTTGACTGGCGGACCTTGAATCCCAGCTGTTTCTGGTGCGCCGGCATCGCATTGTTCACGGTGTCGGAGAAGATCAGGTAGGGCTCGCCCGTCGCCATCCGCAGCTCGAGAATCTTCTGCCACAGCTTGCGCGCCGAGATCTCCTTCAGCACCGTATTGCTCTTGGGCGACTTGAGACCGAAGTTCGCGTCCTGGCGCACCGCTTCCATGAACTCGTCGGTGATGTTGATGCCGTGATGGAGGTTCAGCGACTTGCGGTTGAAGTCTCCGGCAGCCTTCCTTATTTCAAGGAACTCCTCGATTTCCGGGTGGTGGATGTCGAGATAGCAGGCCGCCGACCCGCGCCGCAGCGAGCCCTGCGAAATCGCCAGCGTCAGCGAATCCATCACGCGGATGAAGGGGATGATGCCCGACGTCTGTCCGTTCTGGCCGACCTTCTCGCCGATCGAGCGGACCTCGCCCCAATAGGTGCCGATGCCGCCGCCATTGGACGCCAGCCAGACATTCTCGTTCCAGGTCTCGACAATGCCGTCGAGGGAATCGGAGACGCCATTGAGAAAGCAGGAGATCGGCAGGCCGCGATCGGCCCCGCCATTCGACAGCACCGGCGTCGCCGGCATGAACCACAGCTTTGAAATGTAGTCATAAATCCGTTGCGCGTGGCCGGCATCATCCGAGTAAGCCAGAGCGACTCGGGCGAACATCTGCTGATAGCTCTCACCGGGGAGCACATATCGGTCGTCCAGCGTCCGCTTGCCGAACTCGGTCAGCAGAGCGTCCCGCGAAGGATCGACCTTCACGCCGCCGACGACCCGAAGGTCCGACTGCGCCTTGGGTTTTCCACGGCGGGCGGCGATTTTGTCTTCGGCAAGGACGGCTTCTGCGGACATCGAAATCTCTCGTTAGAGGCCAAAATTCGTTAATTCCGGCCAGAACCGGCGAAACCCAACTGATTGGTGTCGTGCGCCAGCCCCGACGCTAGATATAGTGTCACCCCATCCCTAATGGACCGTCAACGGGCCAAGGCCGGGAATCTTTTTGCTTATCCACGGACAAGAAAATAGGGGATTTAATCGGCGTTAACCATTGGCATGTGAGAGGCCCTCCAGCCGAGTCGGGCCCGCGGTCCGCTTGGACCTTGAATCCCTTGGCGCCCTGCCTTGTTGCCGCCGATCTGGCGGGCAGGCAGAAAGCACTCATGACCATCCGGAGCGGCAGCTGTCTTTGCGGCGCAAGGCGCTACCAGATCGAGGGCGATCTCGACGGCGTCTGGATGTGCCACTGCTCGCTTTGCCGGAAGGCGACGGGTTCGACGGGAAACGCGATCCTGATCGTGCCCCGGGACCGGTTTCGCTGGTTGAGCGGCGAGGATCACTGCGACACCTACAAACTGCGCGAAACCTACACCGTCACCCGCTGCCGGACTTGCGGCACAGCGCTTCCGGCCGAGGCCGACGAGAAGAATGTCTACGTCACAGCCGGCACGCTTGATGATCCGCTCGATGCCGGCGTGGTCACCCGTCTCTTCTGCGCATCGCGGGCCGACTGGGATCACGACGCGCCCGACATTCGTTGCTTCGATGAGCGGTCACGCTGATCGGCGCGTAGCCACCGCGTAGCCGCGCCGCTCACGGTCGGCAAAAAGCGCCGCGACATCGGCAGAAACTGCCGCGCGTCGCGCCCTCAAAACGAACCCGCGCGATAGGTTTACAAGCGCGCCAACCGACGCGACACGCGCATCACCCTGATTCAGCAACGCGAAATCATGATTAGCAAATCGTACACTCGCACACGCCATTTTGCTCGACATGGAACAGCGTGACTATACTTGGTCGTCGATCTTCGCGTGGGGACTCACCCTCTCCGGCGCCACCCTCGCAACGGGCGGCGTCATCGGCATGTTCTGGCCGCAACTCGACATCTCATGGCTCTGCGTCACCGCCTTCGCCGCGATGATGGCGTTCGGCATCGGCCTTGTGAACTGCGCAGCCTCCGGCGCCATGCACGCGATCAAGCATCGCAAGTCAGATGGCGGCAAGGTCGACTACGCCGTGCTGCTGCCCGCCCTGCTCTGCTGCCTCGGCTTCGCGTTCGCGACGAACATCGGCGTGCACATGGGCTGGGAGATCGTGAAGGCCAACGCGCCCGCCGGCGCCAAGCTTCCGCCCGCCGCCACCGTCGACATCGTGTTCTACATCTTCGCCTTCGCGAAACCCGCGATGGCCTGGATCGTCGAGGGCCGCAAGGCGATGGACGCCGAGACGATGGCCAACCGCCGCGAGCAACGCCGCCGCGAAGCCGCCGAACTTGCCGCCGCTGAAGCCGCTGTTGAAGCAGCAAAAGAAGCCGCCCGCCTCGACGCCCAGCGTGTCGACGCCGCAATGGCCGAAGCCACACAGGCCGAGGCCGCCGCAACAGTCGAAACCGAAAAAGTCGAAGCCGAAGCCGCCGAGAAAAAATCCCGCGCCCGCCGCAAGCCGAAGACCGAAGAGGAAAACCGCGAAGCCGCCCGCAAGGCCGTCGCCCGCCGCGCCGCCTCCTTCAGCATCCACCGCATGCAGTCCCAGGTCCGCGACTTCGAACAGGCCCGCGCCGAGCAGCAGCTTACCGCCCAGCAGATCGCCCGCGCCTGCGACAAGCTGATCGAACGCGGCGAACAACCCAACTTCCGCCGCGTCGCCGAAATCATGGGCGTCTCGCGCGAACGTATCGAACAGGCGTGGCCAAAAGGCGTGCCGCTCGATGGCACGGGCGAAGTGCGCGCGGCGTAACGCTGCATCTCCAGCTCAGTCTTCGAGGCGCGCGCTACGCGGTCTCGCAGCATGGTGCGCCGCGGCTGCCCGGCACTGCTAGCCAAGCACTGTCTCAAGTGACACGATAGGGCTCGACGGGAGGCGCCCAATGAAACTGATCGGCGCGGCAATAGGACTGGCGTTAGCCACAGCGCTTGCTGGTTGCGCGGGCGGTTACGGCTATTTCGGTTTCGGTACAGCGCCTGATGATGCCGCGGGAATGGTGCAAGCGGATAGCGCGTGTGATTTCGGACGCGGCGCAACCGACATGGGCAGCCCTTGCTACGTCACCCGCCGCACGTTCGACTACGTCGCGAAGAAATACGACTAGCGCACTGCTCTGAACCCTCCGAGACGATCGGTTTGCGATCCCCCGGCATATGCTCAGGGAGCATTGGCTACCGCGCAAACTTCTTGAACGTCGGCCGCTTCGGCTCCACCGCTTCCGCCCCAAGCCGCCGCTTCTTGTCTTCGAGGTAGCTCGAGAAATCGCCCTCGAACCATTCGACGTGGCTGTCGCCCTCGAAGGCGAGAATGTGTGTCGCCACGCGGTCGAGAAACCAGCGGTCGTGGCTGATGATCACGGCGCAGCCGGGGAAATCCTCCAGCGCCGCTTCCAGCGCCTGCAGCGTCTCCACGTCGAGATCATTGGTCGGTTCGTCGAGCAGCAGCAGGTTCGAGCCTTCCTTCAGCATCTTGGCGAGGTGCACGCGGTTGCGTTCACCGCCCGAGAGCTGGCCGACCTTCTTCTGCTGGTCGCCGCCCTTGAAGTTGAACGCGCCCACGTATGCCCGGCTCGGCTGCTCGATGCCGCCGATCTCCATGATGTCGAGCCCGCCGGAGATTTCCTGCCAGACATTGTTGTTGTCGTTCAGGCTGTCACGCGACTGGTCGATGTACCCCAGCTTCACCGTCTCGCCGACCTTGAACGTGCCGCCATCGGGCGCCTCGCGGCCGGTGATCATCTTGAACAGCGTGGTCTTGCCCGCGCCATTGGGACCGATGACGCCGACAATGCCGCCGGGCGGCAGCTTGAACGACAGATCCTCGATCAAGAGCTTGTCGCCGAACGCCTTGTTGAGATGCTCCACATCGATGACGATCGAGCCGAGACGCGGCCCCGGCGGGATGCGGATCTGCGCGGTCGTGATCTTCTCGCGCTCGGCCTGCGCGGCTTTTTCCTCATACGCATTCATGCGCGCCTTCGACTTGGCCTGACGCGCCTTGGCGGACGAGCGCACCCATTCGAGTTCGCGCGCCATCGATTTCTGGCGGCCGGCCTCCTCGCGCGATTCCTGCGCGATGCGCTTGGCCTTCTTCTCCAGCCAGACGGAATAGTTCCCCTCGTAGGGAATCCCCTGCCCGCGATCGAGCTCCAGAATCCACGTCGTGATCTGATCGAGAAAATAACGGTCGTGGGTGACGAGGATCACGCACCCCGGAAAGTTCGACAGGTAGTTCTGCAGCCACGCCACTGATTCCGCATCGAGGTGGTTGGTCGGTTCGTCCATCAGGATCATGTCGGGCTTGGACAGCAGCAGCGCGCAGATCGCGGCCCTGCGAATCTCCCCGCCCGACAGCGTCTTCACATCCGCGTCACCCGGCGGGCAACGCAGCGCTTCCATCGCCATCTCGATCTTCGCATCGATGTCCCAGGCGTTGGCCGCATCGATCTCTTCCTGGAGCTGGGTCATCTGCTCCATCAGCTCGTCGGTGTATTCCTCGCCCAGCTTGATCGAGATGGCGTTGAACTCATCGACCATCTGCTTCTCGGGGCATTTGGCGGCGATGTTGTGAAACACGTCCATCGTGGGATCGAGCTTCGGCTCCTGCGGCAGGTAGCCGATCTTGAGCCCGTCCATCGGCTTGGCCTCGCCGAGGATTTCATGATCCTCGCCCGCCATGATCCGCAGCAGCGTCGACTTGCCCGAGCCGTTGACCCCCACAATCCCGATCTTGGCGTCCGGCAGGAAGTGCAGCCGGATATTCTCGAACACTTTCTTCCCGCCCGGGTAGATCTTGGTCAGGCCGTCGAGGTGGTAGACATAGTGAGTGGCGGCCATTTGGGTTCCTGCGGGCGGGGAGGTCGGCAGGGCTTAGATGCTCTGCCGGGCGAATTAGATCAAGGTCGCTGTTCGCAGGTGCGGCATGAGGGTTTCTCGCATCGGGGCTAGGCCCTCGGCTCGGGCTCGGCTATGGGAAACCCCTGAGTATCAAGAGCCGGACACTGGCTCGTCGGGAGGGATTGCATGTCCGAAGCCGCAACCGCGGGGGCCGCAGACGCGCCCCAGCGCATCAAGCCCTACGCCTGGCTCGTGCTGGGCCTGCTCTGTTTCATCTACATCTTCAACTTTCTCGACCGGCAGCTGATGTCGATCCTGATCGAGTCGATCAAGCGCGACACCGGCTTCACCGACTCGCAGATGGGCATGATGACGGGGTTCTATTTCGCCCTGTTCTACACCGTCTTCGGCGTCATCGTCGGCGCCATCGCGGATCGCACCAGCCGGAAATACATCCTCGGCGCCGGCGCCATTCTCTGGAGCATCTTCACCGCGCTCTGCGGCATGGCGCAGTCCTACCCGCAGATGCTGGCCGCCCGCGTGGGCGTCGGCGTCGGCGAGGCAGCGGGCGCCCCGCCGTCCTACTCGATCATCTCGGACTACTTCCCGCCCGAGAAGCGCGGCCTTGCGCTGGCGCTGTTCTCGCTCGGCGTGCCGTTCGGCCAGGCGCTGGGCGCAGCCTTCGGCGCCCAGATGGACGCCACCATCGGCTGGCGCAACGCCTTCATCTATATCGGCGTCGCCGGCATCTTCGCCGCGGTCATCATGCTGATCTTCGTGCGCGAGCCCAAGCGCGGCGCGATGGACGCCAACGCCAATGTCAGCCTCGCGCAGGCCCACGCCAACGCCAGCGAAAAGGCCAGCTTCACCTCCACCATCTGGGAGTTCGTCAACCGTCCCATGCTGCTGTGGGCGGCGCTCGCCTGCGGCCTCTGCTCCTTCGTCGGCTATTGTGCGCTCGGCTGGAACGCCTCCTTCCTGATCCGCGTGAAAGGCATCACGCGCGAGGAGCTGGCGATCTGGTATGCCGGCATGCTCGCCGTCTCGATGGGCCTCGGCACCTGGTTCTCCGGCGCCATCGTCGACTGGCTCGCGAAGCGCTCGCGCGTCTGGTACGCGCTGCTGCCCGCGATCGCCTTCACGCTCGCGACGCCCTTCTGGTTCGCCTATGTCTGGGCGCCGACCTGGGAGATGTCGGTGGCGATCCTCGCCCTGCCGACCTTCTTCACCATCATGTATCTCGCCCCGGCCCTCGCCATCGTCCAGAACTCGGTGAAGCCGTCGCAGCGCACGATGTCCGGCGCCATCCTCCTGATGGTGCTGAACATCATCGGCCTCGGCGGCGGTCCCACCATGGTGGGTTTCCTGTCCGACATCTTCGGCAAGGAAGCCGCAGCCTCCGGCATGGACGCCGCGGCAGCAGGCGCACAGGGCCTCCAGACCGCCTTCTACTGGGTCACGCCCTTCTATCTCGTCGCCGTCGCTTTCCTCCTCCTCGAGGCCAGCGCCATCCGCCGCGAGATCAAGGCCGGCGGCATCATCCGCGACGGCGGCTTCCGTCTTGGCATCGTGCTCTCGATCGTCGGCCTCGTCGGCCTCTACCTGCGCTTCCAGGGCCTCGGCCTGCCCGGCACGTTCCTCAACATCGACCGCCTCTCGCAGTTCGGCACGCAGGAACTCACCGGCCAGATCGACACGGTGATGGACGTCTTCTTCTCCCTCGCGCTGACTGTCTTCGCGGCATGGGGCCTGTACTTGTTCGGGAAGGGCCTCACGCGGAAAACGGCGGCAGCCTAAAGGCGCAGACCAAGCTGTTGCTCACCCTCCTCCCCCTTGTGGGGAGGAGGTAGGAGGTGGGGGGCCTCTCAACGTTTCGAGACGTCGCTACTCAACCACCAGCGCACCCGCGGAGCCGCCCCCTCACCCTACCCTCTCCCCACGAGGGGGAGAGGGGTGAGCACCAGCGAAGACTCGTGAACGCGACTAGGATTTCGTTTCCACTAATCTCGCTCTACTCTCGCCACGCGACGCGCTCGTCAGTGGCGCACGTCAGGGAGGACAACATGATCGATCGTCTCGCAAGGCTTGGCGCAGCAACGCTCTTCATCTCCCTCGCCGCCTGCAGCCCCGCGCCCGCCCCAACACCCGAAGCGCCAGCAGCCCCAGCCGCCGCCGACTTCTCCATCAAGCCGGACGAAAAGACCGCGCTCGACGCCTCATCGCCAAGCCCGACCCCGCCTACAAATGGGAGCTGGTCTCCACCAAGGCAGGCGATGGCTACACCACCTTCGTGCTCGAGATGACCTCACAGACCTGGCGCACCGAAGCCGATGTCGACAAGCCGGTGTGGAAACACTGGATGACCATCGTGAAGCCCGCCGAGGTCAAGCACGACAAGGCCCTCCTTTTCATCTGGCAGGGCGACAACACCGATCCGGCGCCCACCGACGGACAGGACCGCTCCATCCGCATCGCCAAGGAGACAGGCTCCGTCGTCGCCGAGGTCGGCATGGTCCCCAACCAGCCGCTCACCTTCTCGGACTCGAAAGACAAGAAGCGCTGGGAAGACGACATCATCGCCTACACGCGCGTGAAGCATTTCACGACCAGGGACGACGAATGGCTCGTCCGCCTCGCCATGGTGAAGGCCGGCGTCAAGGCGCTCGACGCGACGCAGGAGTTCATGAAGTCGGAAGCAGGCGGCGCCGTCGCTATCAATCAGTTCGTGGTCTCGGGCGCCTCCAAGCGCGGCTGGGCGACATGGCTGGTTGGCGCGGTGGACGAGCGCGTCATCGGCATCATGCCGCTGGTGATCGACGCGCTGAACTCGGAAGAGATCACCAAGCACCATTTTGAAGTGCTCGGCTTCTTCGCGCCGTCGCTTGGCGATTATGTCAGCCACGGCCTCTTCCCGCACAAGATCGGCACGCCGGAATACCAGGCCGTGCTGGCGATCGAGGACGCCTATCATTATCGCAACCGCGCCCGCCTCACGATTCCGAAATTCATCGTCAATGCGTCAGGCGATCAATTCTTCCTGCCCGACAATTCCCGCTTCTACTACGACGCGATGCCCCAGGAAAAACGCCTGCGCTATGTCGAGAACGCCGCCCACAACCTCGCCGGTTCGGACGCGCAGGACTCGATGCTCGCCTGGTACAACTCCGTGATCACCGGCGGAAAGCGCCCCGACTTCATCTGGAACAAGGCGGACGCCAACAGCATCGCGCTTCGCCCGATCGACACGCCGAGGCAAGTCAAACTCTGGCAGGCGCACAATCCGAAAGCGCGCGATTTCCGCGTCGAGACCGCCGGCAAGATCTACACCTCCACCGTCCTCGAACCCGGCCCCGAAGGAAACTATTTGGCCCAGGTTCCGACGCCCACCGAAGGCTTCACCGCCTTCTTCGTCGAGGTCACCTTCGACAGCGGCATCCCCTCCGCCCCGTTCAAGTTCACCACCGAAGTGAGCATCATTCCGGACGTGGCGCCCTTCAAATGGGCGGATGCAGCCGCAAAGTACGCGTCGACGGCCCCGAAGTAGGATCAGGCTTGCAAGAGATCGACACCTTCGGTTGTCATCCCGGCCGGAGCGCGTAGCGCGGAGAGCCGGGAACCATTCAACCGCTGTCGGGCCTTCAAAATGGGTCCCGGGTCTCGCTGCGCTCGCCCGGGATGACAGCCGTTGGCTGTGTGCAAGAGCGCTGGCCGCTTCCGCCGAAGGCGATCCCACTCTAGAAGGCGCCTGACGATTGAGGAACGCTCCATGAAACTGATCAGCACGTTGCTCACGGCCTCAGCCGCCTTCGCGCTTGCCGCCTGTGGCGGCGAGACAGACGCCGGCCGTGAAACGCCTGCCACGCCGGCCGCCTCAGCCAATGCCTGCAACCCGCTGCCCGTCACCGGCCTGTGCAGCAATGGCGACCCGTCGATCTTCCTCAAGACAAACGCGCAGGCGCCAAAACTCGCCGCGAAGTGCGAGTGGCGCACGCAGGAGATCACCCTCACGCCCACCGACGCCATCGTCTTCCGCGTGCAGGACTGCACCGCCGAAGGCTGGGTGCCCAACATCTACGAGGTCGTGCAGGGCTACATAAAATACCGCATGGACGGCACGCCCGGAGACCAGGCGATGTTCATCCTCGAAATGCTCCCGCTTGCCGCGGGCGAGACAGCCGAGCAGGCCGCGATGAAGACGCTCGGCAAGGCCCCCGAAGAGCAGCGCACACGCTGCGAGACGATCCCGCTCGCCGGCCCCGTGCTCGCCGGTCCCGCTTTCGAGTTGCGGCCGAAGCCCGACTTTGAAGCCGAGATCATCGCCGCCACACCCGACGAACCCTGGGACGCCTGCGGCCCCAATGGCGTCACGATGGACGCGGTGCAGTTCTGGGAAGCCCGCCCAAGCTACGCCCTCTTCCACATGCTCGGCCAGGACGACGCGCCGTGGGATCCCGCCAGCTTCACCTTCTACCGCAAGGGCGCCGATGGTAAGTGGAGCAAGGCGGGGTGAGGCGGCGCCTGCATCATTCTGCGCGCCGCGCATTACCCTCAACCCAATCCTGCCCTACACTTGTGGTCAGCCCCGGGAGGACCCACATGCGTATCATCCCCACAATCCTGATCGGATCACTGCTCGCCGCCTGCACGCCGGCGCCGGCGTCCGAGCCAACGCCTGCCCCCGAACCGGCCGCCATTGAAGCAACGCCGCCGACACCGATGCCGACACCGGAGCCGCCGATAACCGGCGGCTATGCCCCCGCCAGCCTCGACGACGAAATGACGAAGGCCGCGCAGGCCGTCGCAGTCGATGCGATCTACACCCGCGATCCGACGCGTGCACTCGTCGACAAGGTGGAAGCCGAAATGCAGGTGGTCGCGGGGATGAACTACCGCTTCGTCATCACCATGACCGGCGGCGCCCGTTTCGGCGTGACGGTGTACCGCAAGCTCGACGGGACGATGGAAGTGACGGACTACGCGAAGCTGACCTGATCTTAGGCAAGCATCGCGCTGCACACTGCTTCGAGGCCGCGCGCATCGACCGCGTCGAACGCTGCGAAGTCCGTTGAATCGACGTCCAGCACGGCGACCAGCGCACCGGCCTTGTCGAACACCGGCACGACGATCTCGGAATTCGAGCGCCCATCGCACGCGATGTGTTCCGGAAACGCATGCACGTCCGGCACGATGACCGTCTCGCGGGTCGCCGCGCACGCGCCGCACACGCCCTTGTCGAACGGAATGCGCAGGCAGCCCAGCGTGCCCTGATATGGCCCGACAACCAGCTCGCGTTCCTTGCACGGATCGACCTCGTAGAACCCGCACCAGAAGAAGCGCTCGCCGAACGCGGCTTTCAGCAGCGAGACCGTGGTGGCATAGCGCGCCGTGCGTGATGTTTCTCCGGCGACCACGCCGGCAACTTCCGCGACCAGCTCGCGGTACGCGGTCGCCTTGTCAGTGGAGTACTGGATCTGCTGCTCGGCCACGGGTCCGCCTATCCGGCCTTGACCAGCCGGGCGTAAAGCGCCTCGAGCATCGCTGCGAGGTCTTTCTGCTTGGTGTCGCTCATTCCCGCGATCGCGGCCGTGAGACGATGCACCGGGTCATGGTCCAGCAGCGCCTTGCCCTGCGGCGTGAGCTCGATCCGGCGCACGCGGCGATCCTCGGCATCGGCGCTGACGACGACATAGTTCTTGCGGGCAAGCGACGCCACGGCGCGCGAGGCAGGCGCATGCGTGACGCCCAGATAAGTCGCGACGCCGCCCACTGTCCGCGCCTGCTTGCTGGCCCGCGCGAGATACCGCAGCACGGCCCATTGCCCCGCATGGATCGCGCGAGGGCCACGCGACTCATAGATGGCGCGCGCAGTCTGTTCCAGCAGGCGCGCAACGACGCTCGCATCCATCAGCAGTCTCTCCCCCCCCCGCGCCCAGCCAGCCCGAACTTTTATTCTTGTGTGCGGGAAGTAGCGGACAACTAAAGTCACTTGGTTCAGTCCGGTAGCAACCAGATTTCTTCCCCACACGTCAACCAGCAACGGAGGTAATCGATTGCCCAATTTGGGTGATCCCGCGCACTGGAACGTGAGGCTTCCAGTCAACACTGAATGTGGACACGTCGATCGTCAAACCGAAGGGGCGTCTGAAGTCCTACACTCTTGTTGAAGCGTCGATGCTCTACTTTGTTTCACAAGCAAGTGGCCCACAATATCTTCGCGAATACTGGAGCGGGTGAAGGGAATCGAACCCTCGTCGTAAGCTTGGGAAGCTTCTGCTCTGCCATTGAGCTACACCCGCGCCGCAATTGCCTATGCGTACCAGCGATTACGCATGAAGCAACCACCTGCTGCTCTTGCGACTGATTAGCACAAGTTTTGGCCCGTAACCTGCGAAACGCCGCGTTGTGCTTCGCGGTATGGGGGTAATCCGCCGCCGCGCGCGTAATTCCGCTTGACCCAAAGCGCGGTGCTGCCCTGAGGTCTGATCATGACCATGCCGGGGGCTTTTGTCATTTTCGGCGCGACGGGCGACCTCGCCCGGCGAATGCTGTTCCCGTCGCTCTACTTCCTTGATGCCGACGGCCTTTTGCCCCCAGACCTCCGGATCATCGGCGCCGCCCGCTCGGTCCATTCAGACGCTGAATTCCGCGCCGATGTGAAGGCCTGGGTCCAGGACAGGGCAGGAACCTTCTTCTCCGAAGACTCCTGGAAGGAGTTTGAGAAGCGCCTCGGCTACGCTGCCGGTGACGCTACGGACCCTCGCTCATACGTAACCCTGCGCGAAAAGCTGAACGGCGATAGCGGCGCTCTCTTCTACCTGTCGACCTCTCCCGCCCTCTACATCCCCATCGTCCAGGGCCTCGCCGCGCAGGGTCTCACCGGCGCGCCCAATGGCGTCATCGTCGAGAAGCCGATCGGCAAGAGCTATGCCTCCTGCGAGCAGATCAACAGCGCCATCGCCGAGCACTTCGCCGAGAACCGCACCTTCCGCATCGACCACTATCTCGGCAAGGAAACCGTCCAGAACCTGATCGCGCTTCGCTTCGCCAACGCGCTGTTCGAGCCGCTGTGGAATCGCCATTCGATCGATCACGTCCAGATCACCGTCGCCGAGACGTTGGGCGTCGAGGGCCGCTTCGGCTACTACAACGAATACGGCGCAACCCGCGACATGGTGCAGAACCACCTGCTTCAGCTGCTCTGTTTTATTGCCATGGAGCCGCCGCACGACATGCGGCCGGAATCCGTGCGGAGCGAGAAAGTGAAAGTGCTGCGCAGCCTGCGCCCGATCCGCGATTCAGAACTGCGCGACAAGACTGTGCGCGGCCAGTACGCGCGCGGTGTTGCCGATGGAAAAACCGTTCCCGGCTACACCGAAGAGGAAGGCGGCAAGCCATCCGACACCGAAACCTTTGTTGCCCTTTGTGCTCACGTCGACAACTGGCGCTGGGCCGGCGTGCCGTTTTACCTGCGTACAGGTAAGCGCCTGCCGACGCGCCATTCGCAGATCGTGATCCAGTTCCGCGACATCCCGCATTCCATCTTCAACGGCGCGCCGCTGATGGCGAACCAGTTGACCATCACGCTGCAGCCTGAAGAATCCATCTCCCTCACCATCATGAACAAGACACCGACACTGACCCAGGGCGGCTACGAGCTGCAGCCCTTGTCACTAAATCTCTCTCTCCTCGACGCCTTCAAGGGCGAGAAGCGCCGGCGCATTGCTTACGAACGCCTGCTGCTCGAAGCCATCTCGGACAACTCCACGCTCTTCGTCCGGCGCGATGAAGCCGAGGCCGCGTGGCTCTGGATCGATCGCATCATCGAAGGCTGGTCGCGCACGGGCATGCGCCCCGCCCCCTATCAGGCAGGCAGCTGGGGACCTGCGGGCGCGTTCGCGCTCACCGAACGCAACGGCCATAGCTGGTATGAATAACGAATGAGCACGGTCACCACTCACGAAGAGAGCTTCTTCCAGGACCGCCGCCGCCTGTTTGCCGGCCTGTGCCAGGATTTCACCGACAGGATCGGCGAGATCATCCGCAAGCGCCGCAAGGCCTCGCTCGCGCTGGCCGGCGGCACGACGCCGGGTCCGCTTTACGACGCCCTCTCAAACGTTGTCGTCAACTGGGAGAAGGTCTCGCTGACCGTGACGGACGAGCGCTGGGTCTCGCCGGAAGATCCTGCCTCCAACGAATATCTTGTGCGCGACCTCCTGATGAAGCGGCGCGCGGCTGTGGCGACCTTCGTGCCGTTCAAGACCAATCATGCGAAAGCCTCGGGCGGCGCAGCAGTTGCAGAAAAGCGCCTGACGCCGATCATGCCGTTCGATATCTGCCTTCTGGGCATGGGGCCGGACGGCCACATCGCCTCGCTCATACCCGGCGCCGAAGGCTATGCCGCCGCTGTCGATCCAGCGGGAACGAAGAAAGTCGCCGGCATCCATTCGCCCGGCGCGGCCGGTTCGCCCGAGCGCATGACGCTGACCATTCCCGGCATCCTCACGTCGCGCCGCATCGTCCTGCTCTTCATGGGTCAGGACAAGCTGGCGGTCTACAACGATGCCAAGGCCGGCTTAGGCTCATCGCCGATCCGCGAACTGCTGGTGCAACGCAAAGTCCCCGTCCACGCCTTTTGGGCGCCGTAGGCCATCATCCGTAGGGTGGATAGAGCGAAGCGAAATCCACCATCCCCGATCATGCGCGTAGGCGAAACGGTGGATTTCGCTTCGCTCTATCCAGCCTACGCGTTCGACGCCCTAGAACAACCGCGTCACCGCGCGCCGCAGCTTGGCAGGGTTCTTCGGGTCGATCTCGCATAGCACAGCCGGAAACTCATGGCTGCCCCTGCGTGTCTGCACGACGCCGACGCTCTGCCCGCCGGTCTGCACCACGCCAGCAGAATTGCCGCGCCCGATCTGCACGACGCAAGCCGAGTTGTTCGCGCCCGTCTGCGTGATCGTCGCGTCGTTGTTGCGGCCGATCTGCCGTATGGTGGCGTCGTTGTTGACGCCGTCCTGCTTTACCTGGCCCGTGTTGAACGCGCCATTCTGCAGGATACGGAGCGCGTTATCGATACCGTTCTGTGAAGCGGCTGCGCCATTGTTGCGCCCGTCCTGCTTGATCTCGACACTTGGTCGCGACGGCGCCGCCCATGTGGCCTTGCCCTGCCCCGAGAACAGCGACGGATAGCTGTTTTGCGCCTGCGCCGCGGATGCGCCCAGCGCGCTGATCAGCGCAAGACTGACAATCCTGAGACGAAAAGCGGACATGTTCAGTACCCCTTCACGCCGATGCGATTCCAGTAACCGCGGTTGGCGGGATCGAGCGAACACATCTGACCCGGAATGGCGTAAGCGCCCTTTTTCGTCTGCACGACACCGCCACTGAGGCCACTGCCTTCCTGCACCACGCCGGCCGAGAGATTTTTCCCGACCTGCACGACGCAGGTGAGATTGTTGTCGCCGACCTGCGTGATCGAGGCGTCGTTGTTCTTGCCGAATTGCCGGATCGTCGCGTCGTTGGCCGTGCCGGTCTGGTTGATCATGCCGGTGTTGGCAACGCCGTCCTGGCGAACCGCGGCGGCGTTCCGCGCGCCATTCTGCGCCACCGCCACGCCGTTCGCCCGGCCGTTCTGCTGTACATCCACCTTCGCCTCTTTCGGCGGATGATAGCCGTAGCGATCATAGCGGCCCTGCGCTTCAGCAGCGCCCGCGCCAAGCGCGGCAATCAGCGCAAGCGACACAAGTTTGAGACGGGCATTCTGCATGGCGGGCTCCCTGAAACCGAAATCTAGGACGTGATGTCGCGGCAGATTTCGCGGCCGCCCGCGCGAACCTTCAGCACGGCGCGGAACTTGGCGCCCCGCTCCATCGAGAACTCGGAAGCGCCCAGCCTGACACGCTCGCCACGCGCCGCATCAAACGGCCCGCCCTGGCTGATGTCGGAAGAGCCCGACGCGCCGCTCATGGTGATCACCAGCGAATATTCGCCCGACAGCGCCTTGCCGGCGCGAACGATCGGCGTCACGCGAATGCCGTTGGAGGTGCGATCGATGTCGATGTCGCAGGTGAAGCGCGCCTGGACTTTTTGCGCCAAGACAGGCGCGGGCTCCGGTGCGCGAAGCTGTGCCCTCGGAACGATCGCCGGCGGTGCGCCGTCGAGTTCGAGGCTGTACGCGGGAGACACGTCATTGAACGTACTGGCGAGATCCGGGCCGCCCTGCGTGACGACGGCGGTGTTCGGCGCGCCCTGCGCGGCTGACGAGCAGCCGGCCAGCACGAGCGCCGCGGAAAGAAGATAGATGCGATTGGTCATCATGGCCTCCTTTGGAGGGATGGCCCGGCGGAAAAATCCGCCGGGCCGGACTTGCCTCGGTAACTGGCCTCAGTTGTAGCCGCTCTGCACGACCACCGAGATATTGCCTTCGCCGCGCTGGCGGACTTCGACATCCTGACCGTGGCCAGTCTGGATGATGGCGGAGGCGTTGTTGGCGCCCGCCTGGTCAGTGACGGCGCGGTGACCCGTGCCCATCTGCGCGGTACCGGCAACGTTGTTGTAACCGCGCTGGCTCGTCTGCGCCTTGAGATTCAAGCCATCCTGGGCGGTGACCGCGAGGTTGGCTTCACCGCGCTGCTCGGTCATCGCCCGGTTGCGCGTGCCGTACTGGTCCATGCGCAGGAAGTTGTTGTAGCCGGTCTGCACGCCAGAGGCGTAGTGACCCCGGCCGCCCTGCACGGTGACGGAGCCGTTGCGGTCGCCGTTCTGCGCGATGGCCGAGCCGTGGCCGCGACCACTCTGCTCGATCTGGACGCGGTTGCGTCCCTGGGCTTCGGCGACGCCTGCGCCGGCCATCATGGCGACGGCGAGAGCGGCTGAAAGAATGCGTTTCATGGTGCGAACTCCGGTTTGCTTTCGCGCCTGTTTCCTTCATTGCGCGACACGAGCAACATGCCGCCCCGCGCATGACCCGGAGTTGAACGGCAAGTTCAGTGTGCATGTTCTGCTGCAGATTCTGCAGTGAACGGATCTTCAGTTTCGCGACCGCCTCAAAAGCTCGCCGCGATATCGCAGAGCTGCGTGATGTCGTCCTCGTCGTGATAGAGGCCGATGCCGATGCGTAGCACATCGCCGCGCAGATCAGTCACGACGCCCGCCGCTGCAAACGCATCCTGCCACGCCCGCGCCCGCGGACTCTCCAGCGCGAGGAACCGCGCGCGCGGCTGCAGGATGCCAGGATTGAGCAGGCGCGCTGATCCGAGTCCCGTCTCGTCCAGCTCCGCCGCAAGCGACATCATCAGCGGATCGACATGCGCGTTCACGCGCGCCGTCGTCAGACCTTCGCGCTTCAGCATCGCCTGCACCGCGTTGAAGCGGTAGAGCCCAGAAGGATCGAACGTCGCGCCGGCAAAACGCCGCGCATCCTGCACATAGCCCACCTGCCCCGGCATCAGGGTGAGATCATCGAAGGCCGCGAACCATCCTGTGTTGACGGGCCGCGCGCCAAAACCCGGCGGCGCATGCAGGAAGCACGCGCCCTCACCCGCCATCGCATACTTGTACCCGCCAGCGAGATAGAACACGCGATCGGCCACCTTCGACAGATCAACCTCGATCGCCATGAAGGCATGATAGCCATCGATCACGATCCATGGCCCGTCCGGCCGCGACAGCGCCGCCAACTCTGCGATGCGATCGAACACCCTACCCGAGCCGAACATCACATGGCTCACAAAGATCAGGTCGAAATCGCCACTCGTCGCGCGCGCCATGAAGGCGTCAGCGAACCGCGCATCGTCCGACGCCACAGTCTCCAGCGCAATCGCACCAGCCTCGGCCCAGCGCGCCGACTGCCTGCGAAAGCTGTGGAACTCGCCATCGCTCGCCAGCACGCGCGGCCTGTCCTTGCCCATCGCCGAAAACACACGCACCAGCAGCTCATGCGTGTTCGGCGCAAACACGATGCTGTCGGGCGACGGCAGATTCAGTTCTGCGGCGATGTTCGCCTGCGCCTCCGGCCAGACCTCGCCCATGACGCGGTCCCATTTGTGATCCGCCAGCCGCGCCGCATCGTCCCACGCCGCCTGCTGTCCCTCGAAACTCGCATCCGGCCAGAGATGATGACTGTGCGCCGCAAAATGCAGCCGCCCCGGAGCAGCCCCAAGCGATCGCGAGAACAGCCGCTTGAAACTCACAGCCTGTTCCTCAGAGTCCACAGTTCAGGGAAACAGCGCCGCCCCACCGTGCTCTCCAGATAGCTCACGCCGGCTGATCCGCCCGTGCCACGCTTGCCGCCGATGATGCGCGCCACCGTCACCACATGCCGATGCCGCCATGTCGCAAACGCATCGTCCACATCAAGCAGCTTCTCCGCGAGCTGGTAGAGATCCCACCACGTATGCGTGTCGAGATAGACCTCCGCCCACGCCGCCTCGACTTCCGGGCTTGGCGCATAAGGCTGCGTCCAGTCGCGGCTCAGCACATGTTCCGGTAAGGCGAACCCGCGCGCCGCCAGCGCAGCATTCGCATCATCCCACAGGCTCGGCGCTTCAAGCGCATCCCTCAGAGTCGCCTGCGCCTCAGGCCGGTCTTTCTGCACGGCGACATGCTTGGCGTCCTTCAGGCCCAGCATGAACTCCACCGTGCGGAACTGGTCCGACTGAAAACCCGAACTCGGTCCCAGCACAGACCGAAAGCTCGTATAGTCCGACGGCGTCATCGTCGCGAGCACATCCCACGACAGCGTCATCACCGCCTGGATGCGCGACACCCGCGCCAGCGACTTGTACGCCTCGATCAGCGCGCCCTTCCGCACCAGATCCTTCGCAAGCCGCAGCTCGGCGATCACCTGCTTGAGCCACAGCTCCTTGGTCTGGTGAATGATGATGAACAGCGTCTCGTCATGCGTCTGCGACAGCGGCGTCTGCGCCGACAGCACCTGGTCGAGTTGCAGGTAGCGCGCATAGGTCATATCCGACATCGCGATTCTCCTCCGCCGCAGGAAGCAGGCTCTGACCGGTTAGGCAACACCACGCGCTTGCGCCGGCCGTCGCGCTCACTCACTCTCCCCGCATGACATCGCCTATCCAGCAGGTCGAAACGCTTGTGTCCCCGCTATTGCGGACGCTCGATGCGCTCGGCGTTGTCGCGCGTTACATGCACCCGGTCGGCTACGCCCACCTGCTCGCGCGCACCGCACCGCCGCACCAAGACCTGCGCGCAGCCCGCGCCATGCCGCTCTGGCCCGATCCTTACTCCGCTCTTCGTCCCCTGCTCGATGAAGCAACGGACCACGCCCTCGTTGCAGTCGACGCCCTCCACGAAGCCGCCGCTCCGCCCGAAGATATCACGCGCGCCTGGCGCGGCATGCGGAACTTCCCCCTGGCTCTCGAAGCGCTCTATCCGCTCGCCGGCGTGCTGCCCGCCGTGAACCGCTTCTTCCTCGACCCCGCGCACCGTGACGATGCTGAACTCCAGCAGCGTCTCATGCACCAGCCCCCTCAGCTCCACACTGGCATCCGTTGCTTCGGCGAGGACCCAGATGCACGCGACGCGGTCTGGGTCTACGTGCCGGAAACCTACGACCCCACGCACCAGCATCCCGTCGTCTTCGCGCTCCACGGCGGTTCGGGCCGCGGCCGCGCCTTCATCTGGAGCTGGGTCGCCGCCTGCCGCGCACGCGGCGCTATCCTGGTCGCGCCGACCTCGCTGGGCCAGACATGGGCGATCCAGGGCCCAGACCGCGACTCGCCGCACCTTGCCGCCATACTGTCCTTCATCCGCAGCACCTGGACGATCGACTCAAGCCGCATCCTGCTCACCGGCATGAGCGACGGCGGCACGTTCAGCTACGCCTCCGGCCTCGTCGCCGGCTCGCCCTTCACGCATCTTGCGCCCGTCGCCGCCGCCTTCCATCCGGTCCTCGCCGCCATGGCCGATGGCGAGCGGATGAACGGCCTCCCCGTCCACATCATCCACGGAAAGCTGGACTGGATGTTTCCCGTCGACATGGCGCGCGAAGCCCAACGCCATCTGTCCGGCGCCGGCGCAACGGTGACATATCGCGAGATCGACGACCTCAGCCACGCCTACGGCGCCGACCTGAGCACAATCATTCTGGACTGGCTGTTGGCCTGACCCGAATTCCGGACGATATGTGTCGTTCGAATCGAACACGAGGTCTGCCATGGCGCTTCATCACAAGATCGCCGAAGTCACCGCAAGGATCGAGGAGCGTAGCCGCGACAGCCGCCGCGACTATCTTGCGCGCATCAAGCACGCGAAGGATGCCGGCCCCGGCCGACAGCACCTGTCCTGCGGAAACCTCGCCCACGCCTTCGCCGCCGTGCCGCTGGGCGACAAGCTGTCGATCCGCGGACGGGCGCCGAACATCGGCATCGTCACCAGCTACAACGACATGCTGAGCGCCCACCAGCCGTTCAAGGACTATCCCGACATCATCAAGGACGCCGCGCGCAAAGCTGGCGCAACTGCGCAGGTCGCGGGCGGCACGCCGGCCATGTGCGATGGCGTCACACAGGGCCGCCCCGGCATGGAGCTGTCGCTCTTCTCGCGCGATATCATCGCTCTCTCGACCGCCGTCGCCCTGACGCACGACGCATTCGACGCAGCCCTGATGCTCGGCACATGCGACAAGATCGTGCCCGGTCTCGTCATCGGCGCGCTCAGCTTCGGCCACCTGCCCATCATCTTCTCGCCCGCCGGCCCGATGCCATCCGGCATCAGCAACAAGGAGAAGGCCAGGGTCCGCGAACAGTTCGCGCTGGGCCAGGTCACCCGCGAACAGCTCCTCGAAGCGGAAGCCGCCTCCTATCACACCGCAGGCACCTGCACCTTCTACGGCACGGCCAACTCCAACCAGATGATGATGGAGCTGATGGGGCTGCACCTGCCCGGCACAGCCTTCGTCAATCCGGACACCCCACTGCGCGAGGCGCTCGTGCGCGCCGCCGCCGCGCGTTGCGTCGATCTTGCGAAGTCGGGCGAAAGCTACATGGCGCAAGTCGTCGATGCGAAATCGATCGTCAACGCCATCGTCGGTCTTATGGCGACGGGCGGCTCGACCAACCACGCCCTGCACATTCCGGCGATGGCGCAAGCCGCCGGGCTCATGGTCGACTGGAACGACTTCTCGGAAATCTCCTCCGTCACGCCATTGTTGGCGCGCGTCTATCCGAACGGCACAGCGGACATAAACCAGTTCCACGCCGCCGGCGGCATGGCCTTCATCACGCGCGAACTCCTGCTCGCCGGCCTGCTGCATGGCGACACGGTCACGGTGGCCGGCGCCGGCCTTGGCGCGTACACGCAGGAGCCGTGGCTTGATGGCGACCGGATCGCGTGGCGCGACGGCGCGACCAGGACGCTCGACGACACCATCCTCCGCCCCGTCTCCGCTCCGTTCGAGATGGAAGGCGGCATCCGCCTGCTGACCGGCAATCTCGGCCGCGGCGTCATCAAGATCTCGTCCGTCCCGCCCGACCGCCGCATCATCGACGCGCCCGCCGTCGTCTTTGAAAGCCAGGCAGACTTTGCCGCCGCCTTCAAGGCCGGCAAGCTCGACCGCGACATGATCGCTGTGGTCCGCTTCCAGAGCCCGCGCGCCAACGGCATGCCGGAACTGCACGCCCTCACCCCGCCGCTCACTGCGCTGCAGAACAAGGGCTTTCGCGTTGCATTGGTGACCGATGGCCGTATGTCCGGCGCGTCGGGCGCCATCCCCGCCGCGATCCACGTGACGCCCGGCGCCGACCAGGACTCCGCCATCGCCCGCATCCGCGACGGCGATCGCATTGTGCTGGACGCGGAGAATGGCCGCCTCGACCTGATGGTCGACCCGTCCGAACTCGCCGCCCGCCCGCGCGCCGTGTCCCCGCCCGACCAGCATGGCTGGGGCCGCGAACTCTTCGCCCCGCTCCGTCACCTCGCCGGGGATGCCGAAGCCGGCGGCGGCATTTTCAACCTTCTGGCGACAACGGCTAGGTGAAGCGCATGACAGTCGATGACCTGATGGCCGTGCAACCAGTGATCCCCGTGATCACCATTGAGCGCGTGGATGACGCCATCCCTCTGGCAACTGCGCTCGTTGGCGCCGGCCTCCGCGTGCTTGAAGTCACGCTCCGTACCCCCGCCGCGCTCGACTGCATCCGCGAGATGGCGACAGTCCCCGGCGCCATCGTCGGCGCGGGCACCATCCTCTCCGCCAACGATGCAATGCGCGCGCGCGTAGCCGGAGCGACCTTCATCGTCACGCCAGGACTCTCCGCCGCCACGGTAGCGGCCGCGCGCGATGCCGGCATCCCGATCCTGCCGGGCATCGCCACGGCAACCGAGCTCATGGCCGGGCTCGATCTCGGCGTCACGCGCTTCAAGTTCTTCCCTGCCGAACAGGCCGGCGGCCGCGCCATGCTGGATGCGTTCAGCGGTCCCTTCGGCCACGTGAAATTCTGCCCCACCGGCGGCATCTCGCTCGATCTCGCGCGCGACTATCTCAAACGCCCCAATGTCGCCTGCGTCGGCGGCGGCTGGGTCTGCCCGACAAAACTCATCGACGCGAAAAAGTGGGATGAAATCGCCGCCCTCGCGCGTGAAGCTGCGGCGCTTCCGAGAAGTTAGCTCGCGCGCAACTCATCCCGCCGCGGATGTCCGCCGACCAGCAGCATCGTGATCTGCACGATCAGCGCGAGCGTGAGATAACCGACCCCCGCCATGATCTGACCCGTCGGTCCCGGGCCAAACGCGAACAGCTGCGTGTTGGCGTCCAGCATGTGATCGCGCATCAGGCCGACGCCCACGAAGGCGCACGCGAACGTCGCCGCGCCCGTCCACCCGCCCGAGCGCATCATGCGCCAGCCAAGCAACCCCGCCGTCCCGCCAAACACGAACGCCCCGAAGATCGACAGCGCCAGCGTCGCGATCCAGTCGGTGCTGGAGGGAAAGGACCACCAGTGCATCTGCTCCGCTAGCGCGTCCCAGCAGAGGCTGAACACCACCGCCACAAAACACCCGGCAATCGCCGCCTGCACGCGCCTCGCCCCTGCCCGCGTCAGCCAGACGACCGCTGCAAACAGCAGCGGAGAAAACAATGACACCGCAAGTAGGAGGTTCGCCGCCACGCAACACCTTGCTCGAAGGCCATGAGTGTACGCTTACCGCTTACATGAAGAAAGAGTCATGTGGACGAATATACATCTTTTCTCACGCTAGGGCGTTTTCACGATCCCGATCGCTCCTCGCGGGAACTCAATCGCCAGTTTTCTCAAAATACTTGGAAAGACGCAGGCCCTGACCCGCATAGGTCGAGTACGATCCGGCAGCCCCGTAAGGCACGTCAGGCTTGGACGTCAGCTTCTCGAACACCAGCCGGCCGACCGGCTGCCCATCCTCAAGAATGAACGGCACATCGCGCGAGCGCACCTCCAGCACCGCCTTGCCCTTGGAATGCGTCACGCCGAAACCGGGGTCGAAGAAACCGGCATAGTGCGCGCGGAACTCGCCCAGCTCCGGCGCGATCGGCGCCATCTCCGCGGCCTCGTCCAGCGGAATGACAATCTTCTCTTTCGACGCAAGAATGTAGAACTCGCCCGGATCGAGCACGATGCGGCCGCCTCGCGCGCGCACCGGCTCCCAGAAATCCTCGACCACATGTGCGCCGATGGCGGCAAGGTCGATCACACGTGAATGCCGCTTGGCGCGATACCCGACAATGTCGGACTTCGTCGGAAACAGGTCGAGGCTGAACGTCATGTCGCGCACCGGCGTCTGCGGCCCGCGCCGCACGCGCAGCTGCAGCAGCCTGTCGCCCGTCCGCGCCAGCACGGAAAACGTCCGTGGGCTGATCTCGGCATAGAGATCACCCTGATAGCCCGCTGGCACGCCATCGAACGCCCGCGCGCGATCCGAGACGGCGCGCACGAACACATCGATCCGCCCCGTCGAACTCTTCGGATTCGCCGCCGCCGACAGGTCCTTCGGCAGCTTCACCCTCTCCTGCAGCGGCACGAGATAGACACACCCCGTTTCCAGCACGGCACCGCGGGTCAGGTCCAGCGTGTGCATCACCAGGCTGTCGTCCAGCCTGTCCGCCACGACCTGCTTGCCCGGCAGAAAACTCGCGCGCAGCCGATAGGCCACCTTGCCCAGCCGCAGGTCGAGGGATGCTGGTTGTATCTGATCCGGCAACACGCCGCTCTCGGCAGAGATTGCGCCCGACCTCACCACCTCCTTCAACTCGCGATCCGGCAGCACGCCCAGCGTCGCCACATCGCTCGCCGCCCTGCGCTTTGGAACATTGCCCGCGCGTTTCGTCACGCTCGCCCTGCTCATGCTGACGGGCTCACCGGAGGAGGCGTCAGCTTGAACGGCTGCTGGATTTCCTCAAACGGCGCCAGCGCCTCGCACCGCGCGGCATGTGCTGCGAGTAGTGGCCACCCTTCGGCAAGGTCGAACAGACCCGGATGCGCATCGCCGAGAAAGCGCAGAACGCATCCAACCGCGACATCCGCATGTCCGATACGCGCGCCGAACCACCATTCCGTCGGATGCCGCATGCGGCTCATTTCGAGCTCGCGCAACGCGCCGGAAATCTGGCTACGGCAGCGATCGACCCACGCCTGCGTCCCGCGCTTGTGAATGGCAGTCTCATAGACCAGCGACACAGCCTTGTCGGCCAACCCGGTCGCCAGCGAACACACACGCATCGCTTCGCGGCGCTCGGCACCCGCGATCGGCATCATCACCAGCGCCGGCGGCGCCAGCTGGTCAAGCGCATCGATGATGGCGAAACTCTCCAGCAGCGCCTCGCCGGTGTTCAGCACCAGCGTCGGCACGCGCATCAGCGGATTGTATTGGGCGATCTTGTCCGCGTCGCCGAATACAGACCACGGACGATGCTCGAAAGGCATGCCGTAAAGCCGCATCGCGATCGCGACACGCCGCACGAACGGACTGTCATACTGACCGATCAGAATCACGGCGCACCTCCACGCGCCATAAGTGCATCACACGTCCCGCAGGCGCAACGCGCAGGAACGGACAAATCACGAACTCATTTCATTGACCCGGGGCTGTCATCCCGGGCGATCCCGGAAGCCCGAAGGGCTATCCGGGGGAAGACACGGGACCCATTCCGAAAGCACGACTGTTGATCGATAGATCCCGGCTCTCCGCTTCGCTACGGCCGGGACGATAATCGAAGATGTAGTTTCGCTTGGCCGCATCGAGCATGCGCGCGCTGCGGTCACGCGCGGGACGCACAAGACAGGCCACCTTACGGTTATGGCCGCGCTGGCGGACTCGCTCAATGGCGCGCCACCCGGCTTGTAGCGCACATCTCTGGCGCCCAGCGCTCCTTTGTCCTAAACGGCGGTCCCACGCATCGAAAGGCAGCCGCCATGACCGAGGATCACAAGAAGGGCAATTCGCGCAAATGGCGCCCGCAGACCATGATGGTGCGCGGCGGCCTTACCCGGTCCCAGCATGGCGAGACGTCCGAGGCGCTCTTTCTGAACTCGGGCTTCGTCTATGACAGCCCCGAGGAACAGTCCGCCCGCATGGCCGGCGACAAGCCCGGCTACATCTACAGCCGGTACGCCAACCCCACCGTCCGCATGTTCGAGGAGCGCCTCGCGCAGATCGAGGGCGCCGAGGATTGCCGCGCCACCGCCAGCGGCATGGCCGCGATCCACACCATGCTCGTCGCCCCGATCAAGCCCGGCGACCGCATCGTGGCGCCGCGCCAGCTCTTCTCCTCATGCGTGTGGATTCTCAAGAACATCATGCCGAAAATGGGCGTCGATGTGACCTGGGTCGATGGCTCCGACATCGGCGACTGGGAACGCGCCACAACGAAGCCATGCCGCTTCGCCATCATCGAGACGCCGTCCAACCCGCTCCTTGATGCAGTGGACATAAGGGCCGTGGCCGATCTGGTGCACAATGCCGGCGGCGAGCTGATCGTCGATAACGTCTTCGCCTCGCCCATCCTGCAGCGCCCGATCGAACTCGGCGCCGACTGGGTCGTCTACTCCACCACCAAGCACATGGACGGACAGGGCCGCACGCTCGGCGGCGCCATTCTCGGCAAGGCGAAGAAGATCGAGGACGAACTCCAGCAATACTATCGCCACACCGGCCCCTCCATGTCGCCCTTCAATGCGTGGGTGGTGCTCAAGGGCCTCGAGACAATGGACCTCCGTGTCCGCCGCATGAGCCAGAATGCCCGCATCATTGCGGATCGCCTCGCGACCAATCCGAAAATCACCGCCGTGCGCTATCCCGGCCGCAGCGATCACCCGCATCACAACATCCACGCCGCCCAGATGCCCGAAGGCGGCGGCTCGATGCTCGCCTTCTCGCTCAAGGGTGGTGGCGAGGCGGCCTTCGCGATGCTCAACCGGCTCGGCCTCATCGACATCTCCAACAATCTCGGAGACGCCAAGTCGCTGATCACGCACCCGGCGACAACGACGCATCGCACGCTCACCGAAGACGAGCGCGCAGCGATCGGGCTGGACGACACCTGGCTGCGTCTCTCCGTCGGCCTCGAAGACCCGGAAGACATCGCCGAGGACGTCGAACAGGCGCTCGCTGCACGATAAGCAAGCCTGATCCGACCGTTTAGACGCGATAGCTGATCGTTTGTTGCAAACGCAACAACAGCGCCCATATGTCCATGCGAACGCAAGCGCCGCGAGCCTCGCGGCGGGGACGCGTCCGGCATTCCAAGGACAGTTTGCATCATGAAGAACTTCATTCTCGCCGCCGGCGTAGGTCTCGCCGCCCTCGCGGCCGCCTGCACCCCGGCACCTGAAACCTCGGCCGCTCCGGCCATCGTCGAAACCGCCGCTCCCGCCCCGATCACCATCGCAGCTCCGGCGGGCGAGTATGTCTCGGACCCCAACCATTCCAGCGTCAGCTTCGGCCTCAAGCACCTTGGCCTGTCTGACTACACGCTCAAGTTCCGCTCCTTCGACGCCACTGTCGCGTTCGACCCCGCCAACATCGCCGCCGCGAAAGTCACCGCAAGCATCAAGGCAAGCGACATCACCTCCGGCTATCCGGGAGACTACGCCGCTGGCCACCCGGGCTCGAAGTTCAAGTCGTGGGAGGACGACCTCGCCAACTCCACCAACTTCCTCGATGCCGGCCAGCACCCGGCGATCACCTTCGTCTCGACCTCGGTCGAACCTTCGGGCGAGCGCACGGCGAAAGTTACAGGCGACCTGACGCTGAAGGGCGTCACCAGGCCGGTCACGCTCGACGTCACCTTCTCGGGCGAGACGGACGCACATCCGTTCGCGAAGGTTCCCGCGATCGGCTTCTCTGCCACCGGCACGTTCAAGCGGTCGGACTTCGGCCTCGACTACCTCCTGCCCGCGATCGTCGGCGACGACGTGAAAGTGCAGATCGAGGGCGACTTCATCCAGAAGCCCGCCGCGTAAGGCGACACACACACACCGTCTTGCATATCGGCCAGTCTTCCATATCCGAAAGGGCGCAGACGCTTGAGGTCTGCGCCCTTTTTCCGTTAGCCTCGCGGTTTGCCGATCCCTGAGGGGGATGCCAGATGACAGCCTATCCCTACGAAGCCGAAACGAACGGCGTCTGCATCCGGGTCCGGCCCGTTTTCGTTGACGAGGAAAGCTCGCCCGAGGACGACCGCTTCCTCTGGGCCTACCACATCGAGATTGAGAACCGCGGGCGCCACACCCTCCAGTTGATGACGCGCCACTGGCGCATAACCGACGGCGATGGCCGGATCCAGCATGTCGACGGCGCCGGCGTGATCGGCAAGCAACCCGTGCTCCGGCCCGGCGCGCGGTTCGAGTATTCGTCCGGCTGCCCCCTCACCACCCCTTCCGGCATGATGCAGGGCGCCTACCGGTTCGAGGACGAAACCGGCGCCAGCGTGGAGGCGACGATCCCCCTTTTCGCGCTCGACAGCCCCTACGACGAGCGCCGCCCCAACTGACACTGCAGGCCAGCGTTGTTACCCCATCGTCTTTGCCTTGCTACGCGCTGTAACGTCAGCTGTAACGGTAATTAACTCCCTGACTGCGTTCGATTTTCCTATCAGCATCCGCGACAGAGCCGCATCGGCGGTCAGCGGACGGGAAGGAATCGATAGTGTTCAAGGTCATCCACAATCGCGCCATGCTGGTTTGCGGGGCAAGCATGCTTGCCCTCTCCATCGGCGCGCCGGCAGCCTTCGCGCAAGGACCGACTGACGATGCCGACCGCGTGGTGATCGTCGGAGTAACGATCGAGGAAACCCTGCCGCAGGAACTCGAGAAGTACGGCTCGGACCTTGAAGTCGTCACCTCCGAGGAGATCCGCAACAACGTCTACGTTGACGTCCAGCAGGCGCTCCAGATGAAAGTACCGGGGCTCTTCGTCGCCACGCGCGGAGGCCCGTTCAGCTACATGGACATCTCGCTTCAGGGGTCCCGCACGCAGGATCTGCTGCTTCTGGTTGACGGCGTCCGGATCAACAACCGCCTCTACGCCACCACGATGAGCGACACCCTCCCTGCCTCGATGATCGAACGGATCGAGGTGCTGAAGGGCGGCCAGGGCCTCTATTATGGAACCCAGTCCGCCGCCGGCGTCATCAACTTCGTCACCCGCGGCTACACAGATGAGTTCAACGGCCTGGTGAACATCGGCGCCGACACGAATGACGGGCGCCACATCGATGGTTATGTCCGCGGCGAGGCCGGGCCGGGCAACTACGTCCTGTTCGCCTCGCACGACAAGGGCGATGGGTTCGAGACCTACGACGCCTTTGCTCCCAGCACGACCGACCGCAACCGCAGCTACGACGTGCTGAACTATGGCGGCAAATACCGCTTCGAGCTCGGCGACCGTATCGCCATCGACACCCGCTACCAGCATACCGACGCCGCCATCGACAACACCAACCCACGCCTCATCGCTTACTCCGTGAACGAGCGGGACGAGGACATCGCCAGCATCGGCATCGACATCGAAGCTGCTGACTGGGCCCAGATTCTCGTGAAGGGCTACTGGCACGACTGGGATTCGACCTACACCACGATCCGCAACCAGCTGGCGAATGCCGGCGCCGGCCCGGGCATCGCCGGGCAGGTGACGACCGATCTGAACACCTACTGGGGCTTCGAGGACAAGGGCATCAACGTCCTCGGCAAGTTCACGCCGGGCGGCCCGTTCGAATACCTCGCGGGCTACGACTTCCAGCAGTATTCCGGCAAGGACGATGTGCTGTTGATCGCCGAACGGGAAGAAGACGTCCACGCCGTCTTCGGTCAGCTCCGCTCGACCGACGATTTCATCAAGAACGGCTCGTTCGCCATCGGGGCGCGTCACAGCGAAGGCACGGGATCCAGCATCACCGTATGGAACGCCTCCGCCCGCTACGACTTCACGCCATGGCTCTACGCCCAGGGCAATATCGGCACGAGCTTCCTGCTGCCCACGGCCGAGCAGCTCTACGCCATCGATCCCTTCTCCACGCTCGGCAACTCAAACCTCGAAGCCGAAGAAGCCGAAAACCTCAACTTCGGCTTGGGCGGCGATTTCGACGCGGGTCCCGCGTTGTCCTGGCAGGCCACCTATTTCACGCGCGACATCGATAACCGAATCCAGTTCGAGGATTGCGGCGACGGCACGGATCCAGCCACCGATTGCGCCACGCTCTATCCCGCGCTCGATCCCTCTTTCTTCAATGAAGGCTTCTACCGCAACTTGCCCGGCACGGTTGAGGTCCGCGGCTTCGAGCTGTTTGCAGCTGCGGACTTCAAGAACGGCTTCGCGGCTCTCGCCAGCTACACCGATGCCGAGTCAAACGTGGAAGGTGGCGCTCAGCTTGCCCGCCTGCCGCGCACGCTCGCCAAGCTCGGCGGTTCGTATGACGGCGGACAATGGGGCGCGGACCTGTCGGCGCTCTGGGTCGGCGAGCTTCGCAGCACCTCTCTCCCCGGGGGCGTCGGCATTGTCGAGTATGGCGACTACATGGTCGTCGATCTTGCGGCGCACGTCTTCATCGACGCGCAGCAGAAGCACAAGCTGACAGCGCGCCTCGAAAATGCGCTCGATGAGGAATACCGCACCGGCGTCGGCCGCTCGGCGCCGACCGCAGGCTTCGACACCACGCCGGTCTTCGTATTCGGCTTCCGCGGCGTGCCACAGACCCTGCGTGTGTCCTACAGTTACGCGTTCTAGAACACGTCCGGCCGTCTCTGGACCTCCCCGGAGGCGGCGCGAAGGAACGCTTCCGATGCTCATGAAGTCGCTCATCATCACGCACCGCTATGTCGGCGTGGTGCTAGGCGTGCTGATGACGGTGTGGTGCCTCTCCGGCTTCGTGATGATGTACCAGCCCTACCCCGCCACCTCGGCGGAGGAGCGGCAGACCGGGCTCGAAACGCTTGATCTGTCACGCTGCTGCACCGCCCTGCCCATCACCGACGACACGCCCCTCGGCAACGCGCGCATCGAGATGCTGGGCGGCGCACCTGTCCTGCGCATGACCGGCGCCGATGGCCCTGAGACTTTCCTCCTCGCCACTGGCGATGAACTCGCGCCCTTGCCTGAATCCGAAATCCGCACCATCGCGGCGACATGGGCCGCCGGCCACGCCATCACCGGCGACGTCGCCGCAATCGAAACCATCCGCAATGACCAGTGGTCCGTGCAGGGCGCCCGCCGCTGGCAGCCGCTATGGCGCGTCGCCTTCAACGATCCCGGCGGCAGCTGGATCTACATCAACGGCAAGACCGGAGAGGTTGTTCAGGACGCCAACACGCACGAGCGTTTCTGGAACTGGCTCGGCGCCATCCCGCACTGGCTCTACCCGACGATGCTCCGTGAGAACACGCCGCTGTGGAACGAGGTGGTGATCTGGTCCTCCGCCATCGGCTGCTTCCTCGTCATCACAGGCATGGTGATCGGCTTCGCCCGCCTGCGCGGCAGCTCTGGCGCGCTCTGGCCCTACCGCAACCGCCCCCTATGGATGTGGCACCATGTGCTCGGCACGTTCGCAGGCGTGCTCGTCCTCACCTGGACCTTCTCCGGCCTCCTCACCATGGCGCCGTGGGGCCTGCTGGAAAGCAAACCCTCCATCGACCGCAGCGAGATCGCCAGCGACATGACATGGGGCCAGACGCGCGCCATCATCGATCGCGTAAGGGCCGACACGACGCTGGCAAATGCAGTCGTCCTCCGCACCGCGCCCTTCATGGGCCAGCCCTACCTGATCGCCGTCGCGCGTGACGGCAAAGAAACCCGCCTCGGTCTCGCTGGCGCCGCCCCGCTCGCGCAGGACGAGATCGCATCAGGCCTCTCAGCGAAAGGCGGATTGCTCGCGTCGGCCAGGCTCGACCTGCTGACGACGGAAGACGACTACTACTACGGGCACAAACAGCCGGTCGATCTTCCGGTCTGGCGCGTCACGCTGACCGATCCCGACCAGACCCATGTCTACATCAACGCCACGTCTGGCGACGCGCGCATCATCGATGCGACCGCCAAGCGCTACCGCTGGTGGGAGAGCGGCCTGCACAGCCTTGATTTCAGCTTCATGCGCGCACGCCCCGTCTGGGACATCATCACGCTGATCCTGCTCGCGGCAGTCACGCTCGCCTGCGCCACCGGCGCATGGCTGTCCTTCACACGCATCGGCGCGGATGTTTCACGCCTCAGGCAGCTGCTGAAACGAAAGTGACCTGACCCCGATACATGGCTCCAGCCCCTCGCTCTCCTTCTCCTCTAGGGACCAGCCATGCAAACTGCCGCCGCGGATTTCTCCGCGGCGGCAATTTCTTTTCAAGCAGCAGCTGGTCCGGTCGCGCGCTCAGATCGCGCCCACCGGAAAGCGATACAGCCGCCCGCAGAACTGGCAGTCCGCCGTGATCGCGCCATCCGCCTCGGCCAGCGACATGATCTCGTCGCGCGGCATCTGGCGGAGAGTCGTCAGAAGCTTCTCGTCCGAGCAGGTGCACTTGTCGACCAGCCCCTTCGGCGGCTCGATCCGCACGCCGTTCTCGTGGAACAGGCGCAGCAGCAGCGTCGCCGACGGCACGTCAGGATCGACCAGCTCGATATCCTCGATCGTGTCGAACAGATGCCGCGCATTGTCCCACGGCTCATCCGTCGCGCCGCGCGCATCGTCGCCGGCCACCTGCTGGATCAGCGCGCCACCAGACCGCCAACGCTTCGTACCGCCCGGCTCGGAGATTTCGGCCACCGCCAGCTTCACGCGCGTCGGCACCTGCTCGGACTGCGCGAACCACATCTGCGCGCAATCCGAGAGCGTGGCGCCCTCGATCGGCACCATGCTCTGCCACGGCTGCTGGTCGGGATCGTTCGGCTGCAGCAGCAACGCCATCACGCCACGGCCAAGCGCCTGCGGAATGTGCGGCCGCTGGCCTTTGTTGACCCGCTCGACGAAATCCCACTTCTCTTTGTTCAGGCGTAGATAGCCGCGCACGCCGCCGTCGGACCGCGCCTCGGCGACCATCAGCGAAACCGGGCCCTCGCCCTGCGCCTGCACCATCACCTTGCCATCAAACTTCAGCGACGCCGACACCAGTACGGCCAGCGTCACCGCCTCGCCGAGCAGGTAGGCCGCCCAGCGCGGATACGCATGGCGCTTGAGAATGGGGTCGAGCACGCCATCGCCCAGCCGCGCAATGCGGCCGCGAACGGACGTATCCTCGATCTGGAACGTGGCGACGAAATCGTCGCCCGCGCCGAGAAGATCATGAAGCACAGGGGTCTTGGGCATATCGGCGGAGCTATCATGTGTGAGCATCCGCGCCAAATGGGGACGCTGGCGCAGTTCTTCAACCTTGCAGGGACGCCTTGCCCCGCCCCTCGCGCCGGCAGCGTTCCGAGCAGAACTTCACCTCGGCCCAGCAGCGCTCCCATTTCTTGCGCCACGTGAATGGCCGGCCACAGCCAGCGCATGGCTTCGATGGAAGGTCGGCCTTGGCCGGCCGTGAGCGAACCGGCGTGGCACGAGATGTTTTGTCGCGGTCCCCTCTGGCCATTACCTCGCCTTTCGATCGCAGAATTTTCGACGATCGCTGAACCCCCAGGCCCAGCCATGCGTATGAGGGCCATGTCCCGTCAACTCGCCTCTCCTGTACGACCAATCTTCGCCCACGGATCGCGCTATCCCGAAGCCGCGGCATGAGCCTGGCCTCCCTCACCGATGGTTACACAGCTGCGGTGTTCGGCGCCTCAGGCGGGCTGGGCCGCGCACTCGTGCATCAGCTGGCGGCCAACCCGCGCTGTGCACGAGTCTACGCCGGCGCCCGCAGCAACCCCGCACAGGATCATGCCAAGATCGTCTCCTTCTGCTTCGATCTCACGAACCTCGCATCACTCGAAGCTGCCGCCCATACCATCGGCTCGCCAGACATTGTCATTGTCGCGACCGGCGTCCTGCACAGCGAACACCTCGCGCCGGAGAAATCCATGCGCGCGCTCGATCCCGACCAGCTGAATCTCGCCTTCGCGATCAACGCCGCCGGTCCGGCTTCGATCGCGCGCCTCCTGCTCCCCGCGATGCCGCGCAACCGGCGCACAGTGTTTGCTGCGCTCTCGTCCCGCGTCGGATCGATCTCCGACAACCGGCTTGGTGGCTGGCATAGTTACCGCGCCTCCAAGGCCGCGCTCAATATGCTGGTCCGCTGCCTCGCCATCGAACAGGCGCGCAGTCATCCGCTTGCCGTCTGCGTGGCGCTGCACCCCGGCACGGCCGATACCGGCCTCTCGAAACCCTTCCAGTCTGGCGTCAGTCCGGACAGGCTTTTCTCGCCGGCGCAGTCGTCCAGCCACCTTCTCGATGTGCTCGACACACTCACCCCTTCGCAATCCGGGCGCCTGTTCGCCTGGGACGGCCAGGAAATCGCCCCATGACTTGCATGCCAGACGCCATCGACGGCGCCCCTCACAACAGACTATGAAGAGCGCCTCATGAGCGACGCCGCAAAACCCCCCGCCAAATCCGCCGACCCCGTCTCGGCCCGCATCCGTGCGCGCATCGTCAAGGCGAAGCGCCGGTTCCACGCCAACGACAACATCTCGGCCTTCATCGAGCCCGGCGAGCTGGAAGCCTTGCAGGCGGAAGTCGAAGGCAAGCTCAGGGGCGTGCTGGAAAGCCTGGTCATCGACACGGTGAGCGACCACAACACGCAGGACACCGCCAAGCGCGTCGCGAAAATGTACCTCAACGAGGTCTTTCACGGGCGCTATCACCCTGCCCCGCCGGTCACTGAATTTCCCAACGCGGCCATGCTGAACGAGCTGATGATCGTCGGCCCGATCACGGTGCGCTCCGCCTGCAGCCACCACCTCTGCCCCATCATGGGCCGGCTCTGGATCGGCCTCATGCCGAACGAGCACTCGAACCTCATCGGCCTCTCGAAGTACTCGCGCCTCGCCGAGTGGATCATGTCGCGCCCCCAGATTCAGGAAGAGGCCATCACCCAGATGGCGGAACTCCTGATCGACAAGGTGCGCCCCGACGGCCTCGCCGTCGTCATGGAGGCCGACCATTTCTGTATGCACTGGCGCGGCGTGCGCGACAACGAAACCAAGATGATCAACTCGGTGATGCGCGGGTCCTTCCTCAAGGACCCCGCGCTGCGCCGTGAATTCCTCTCGCTGCTCAACCTCAAAGGCTGATCGTCATGCTCGTCCGCTGCCTCTACGCCAGCCGCGCCGCCGCCGGGACCAGCAGCGCCATCCTCGACGACATCCTCGCCCAGTCGCGCCGCAACAATCCCGCCAACGGCATCACGGGCATGCTGTGCGTCTCGAACAACCTGTTCATCCAGGTTTTGGAGGGGGGAAGAGATGAGGTGTGCGATCTCTACCACGCCATCGTCCGCGACCCGCGGCACGAGCATGTGCGACTGCTGGCCTACGAAGAGATCACCGAGCGCCGCTTCGGGCACTGGACGATGGGCCAGGTCAACCTCGCCAAGGTGAACCCCAGCCAGCTCCTGAAATACTTCAAGCGCGCCGAACTCGACCCCTTCAACGCCTCCGGCGCCGCCACACTGTCGCTTCTCTCGGAGTTCGTCGCCTCCGCCTCGCTGATCGGGCGGGGGGAGTAGCCTCTCACTCCGCCGGAATGCGGAACACCAGCGCCTGTATGTCCGGCGGATTGGTCGGCGCCAGCAGCAGTTCGCCCTCGATCACGCCCCGCTCGCAGGTCCACGAGAACACACCCGTCAGCGCGCCTGTCGCCTTGATCGGCGACTCCATGCTGCATGCGCCAGCCGCCGCCTTAAGACGCGTAAACTCCCGGGTCCAGTTCTCGGGCGAACGGTCCATCAAAAAGTTCATCGCCAGCATCGCCCTGCCCGGCGCGATATCACCCGCGCGATACATTGCCCCCGCCGCCTGATACGCCGCCGCCAGCGACGCGCTCACGCCCAGCGCACGATCGGCCAGCATGCCCGTCTTGTGAAGCTCCAACGCAGCCTTCCGGTTTACTGGCGAGGCTCCGGCATACGTCCGGCTGGCGAAGGCAAAAAGACCGATGCCTTGATCAGGCAGCAGCAGCACGTTCGACCCATAGCCCGGATACCCGCCGCTATGGCCCAGCGTGAACCCGAGATCGCAATCGTTTCCGGCATTCATCCCCATGCCATAGGTGTTGGCAAATCGGCATGGTGCGCCGCCATCCAGCGTCACCCGATCCACCAGCATCGGAAAGTTCAACCCCTGCGCCAGCTCGCGCACGGACGACCGCCGCACCGGCCCCTTCTCCTCCCCATCGCGCGCCGGCCACGCATCGAGCAGGAACGCCACCCACTTCGCATAATCGTTCGCGCTGGTCACAACGCCGCCCATCGCGCCGAACACGCCATGCGGCATGGTGGGCTCCAGCGCCCACGCGTCATTCTCCCAGCGATAGCCGCGCGCCAGACGCGCCGGATCGACATCGCGCACCTCATACGTCGTCGCGTCCATGCCGAGTGGCTTCATGATCTCGGCCTTGATGTATTGATCGTAGGGCCGCCCCGAAACATTGGTGATGATACGCCCCAGCGTCGCATAGCCAAAGTTGGAATACTCGAACGCCGTCTGCGGCGCGCGCGTGAACGGCACCCCCGCGCGCAGCATCGCCGTGAAGTCCGCGTCCGACAGCGGCTGCTGGCGATCGCCCCACGGATCGTCCGTCACCAGTCCGCCAACATGGCTCAACAGGTCGCGCACGCGAATTCGCGGAGAATCTGTCGTCGGATACGTCCAGCCTTTCATCTCGGGCACATAGGTCTCGGCCAGCGCATCAAGCGACAGCTTGCCCTCGTCGCGCAGCTTCAGGATCGCCAGCGCCGTGAACGCCTTGCTCATCGAGGCGATGCGGAACATCGTCTCCGCATTCACCGGCGCACGCGTCTCCACATCCTGCACGCCCGACGCGCCCAGATGCACGACCCGCCCATCGCGCACGACGCCCCACACCAGCCCGGGCACATGATCATCCGCCTGGAATTTCAGGAAATGCCGGTCGATCGCCGGGAACGCCTGCTCGATTGTCGCGGACGAAGACGGCGCCACCTGCGCGCACCCGAGCGTCCCCACGCTCAGCATCAATGCCGCAGCCGCCACCCGCAAACGCTGCATCGAAATCTCCCAGCCAGCCTGCGCCAACTGTGATGCTCGCCCATCGCGAATGCAAGCGAGCGCAACTACCCTTGCAGGCACCACTCCAGGATCGCCTTCTGCGCGTGGAGCCGGTTCTCGGCCTCGTCGAACACCAGCGACTGCAGGCCGTCGATCACGTCGGCGTCCACCTCCTCGCCGCGATGCGCCGGCAGGCAGTGCAGGAACATCGCGCCGCCATTGGCGCGGCGCATCAGGTCGCCGCTCACCTTGAATGGCGCAAGATCCTGCAGCCGCTTGTCCGCATCGCGATCGCCCATCGATACGAACGTGTCGGCCACCACCACATCCGCGCCCGCCACCGCCTTCGCCGCATCGCCGAACAGCTCGATCCGCCCCTGCTCCGCGCGTGCGCGCTCCACATCGGCAGCATGCGGCTCGTACCCCGCCGGCGTCCCCACCGCGAGTGAGAAGCCGAACTTCGGCGCCGCATGGATGAAGCTCGCCGCCACATTGTTGCCATCGCCCACCCAGGCGATGCGCGCGCCTTTCAGGTTGAGCCCAGCTTCTTCCAGCGTCTGCAGGTCCGCCAAGATCTGGCATGGATGCGACTTGTCGGTCAGCCCGTTGATCACCGGCACGCTGGCCGCCGCCGCGAACGCTTCGACATCGGCATGGCGGTTCGCCCGTATCATCACCGCGTCGACATAGCGCGACAGCACCAGCGCCGTATCCTCGATCGACTCGCCGCGGCTGATCTGCGAGTCCGACGCCGAGATGATCAGCGACGTCCCGCCCAGCTGGCGTATCGCCATGTCGAACGACACACGCGTCCGCGTCGAGTTCTTCTCGAAGATCATCGCCAGCGTATGCCCGGCCAGCGGCGCGTCCTTGTCCACCGTCCCCTTGGGCAGCCCCATGCGCGCCGCCTTGCGCGACTTTGCGTTGTCCAGGATCGACCTCAACTCGCCAGCCGGAATCGGCCAGAGGTCCAGAAAATGGTTCATGACCCGGACCCTTACGAACCAGCCGCCGTCATCATGCTGGCGAACTGCTGGTCGATGATGTCGATCGCCTCGCGCACATCGTCCTCGGTCACCACCAGCGGCGGCGCGAGACGCAGCGTGTTGTTGCCCGCCGTGCCGACCAGCAGGCCGCGCTCGGAAAGCTTGGCACGCAGTGGAATCGGATCGTCGCGCATGCGCAGCCCGCGCAGCAGCCCCGACCCGGTCACGTCGAGCACCAGTTCCGGATAGCGCCCCTTCAGGCTCTCCATCCCCTGCTGCATCGTGCCCGCCACGCGGCGCACCTGCTCGAAGAAGCCCTCGCCCGTCATCACGTCGAGCACCGCATTGCCCACCGCCATCGCCAGCGGGCCGCCGCCGAAGGTCGTACCGTGGACGCCCTTGGCCATGCCGGACGCCGCCTCCGCGCTCGCGAGGATCATGCCCATCGGGAAGCCGCCGCCAATGCCCTTCGCCGCCGCCAGCAGGTCGGGCTCCGCGCCCGCCACCCACTGGTGGTGAAACAGCTTGCCCGTCCGTCCGCCGCCGCACTGGATCTCGTCATAGATCAGGAGCACGCCATGCTCGGTGCACAGATCACGCAGCCCCTTCAGGCACTGGTCCGGCACGGCGCGCACGCCGCCCTCGCCCTGTATCGGTTCGATCAGCACGGCCGCCAGGTCCGGCGCCGTGATCGCTTCCTTCAGCGCCTCATGGTCGCCAAACGGGATCGACCTGAATCCCGGAAGTCGCGGACCAAACCCCTCGCGATACTTCTCCTGCGCGCCGGCATTGATGCCGCCCAGCGTGCGCCCGTGGAACGAGCCCTCGAACGACAGGATGCCGATCCGCTCAGGCTGGCCCTTCGACCAGTGATAGCGCCGCGCGATCTTGATGCAGCCCTCGATCGATTCCGCGCCCGAGTTGGTGAAGAAAGCAAAGTCCGCAAACGTCAAGTCGACATAGCGCTGTGCCAGCCGCTCCTGCCCCGGCACGCGAAACATGTTCGAGGTATGCCACAACGTGTTGGCCTGCTCCGTCAGCGCCTTCACCAGCACCGGATTGCAATGCCCGAGCGAGGTCACCGCGATGCCCGCGATGAAGTCGAGATATGCCTTGCCCTTGTCGTCATACATGCGCACGCCCTCGCCTCGCGCGAACACCACCGGGCTCGGGGCATAGACGGGCAGCACTGCGTTCGACATGTAGACATCTCCTGTGACGCCGGCTGGGGACGACTCCTGACCTTGCTCAAGGCCGTTTCGGAAAGCGCGCTCAATGCGGCGCGCCGACCGTTATGTCAATGAATATGCGCGATTCTGAGCTCTGGACCACCGACTCCCGGCCGGCAGTTGGCGTGTTAGCGCCGAGCACCGACCTAACTCTCCGGCACGTCCGGCCCGCCCTTGACCTCCACCCCCGCCACGGCATGCTCGCCCCATGACAAACCTCACCCAGCGCATCGACGCAGCTCTCGCCTCGGCCCTCAACGAGAAGCGCATCGTCGGCGCCGTGATCGCCGTGATGAAGGATAGCGAACTCGCCCACTTCAAACCCTACGGCCTCGCCAACCGCGAGACGGCCAAGCCGATGACCGCGGATGCGATCTTCCGTCTCGCCTCCATCAGCAAGCCCATCGTCACCGCCGCCGCGATGCGCATGATCGAACTCGGCAAGTTCGGCCTCGCCACAAGCGTTGCCGACTTCCTGCCCGACTTCAAGCCGAAGACGCCGGACGGCGCGACCCCCACCATCACCATCCGCCACCTGCTCACGCATACGGCCGGCCTGTCCTACGATTTCCTCCAGCCGCCGGAGGGTCCTTACAACACCATCCCCGTCTCTGCCGGCATCGATGGCGACTTCACGATGGAGGACAACCTCGCCCGCATGGTGAAGGCCGGACTCACCTTCCCGCCCGGCGCCGCATGGCTCTATTCTGTCGCCATCGACGTGCTGGGCGCCGTGATGGCGAAGGCCGAAGGCACGGATGTCGAAGGCGCGGTCCACAAATATGTCACCGGCCCGATGCAGATGACCGACACGTCGTTCTTCGTCACCGACGAAACGCGTCTCGTGCAGCCCTACTCCAACGCCGCGCCCGAGCCAGTTGCGATCGGCGACAATTTCAAGCAGCCCTTCCTCCCCGGCTGCGCGCCGATCAATCTTGGCACGTCGCGGGCCTTCAACCGCAACGCCTTCCAGGGCGGCGGCGGCTGCATGAACGGCAAGGCGCTCGACATCGTCCGCTTCCTCGACGCCATCCGCGCCGGCGGCGCGCCGATACTTTCGAAAGAAACAACGCAAGCGATGATGTCGAACCAGGTCGGCCCGCTCCGCATCCTGTTCGACCCCACCGGCAACACCGCCTTCGGCTTCGGCGGCTCCATCCTGCTCGACCCCGCAGCCTCCGGCTCGGCCCTCTCTCCCGGCTCCTGGCAATGGGGCGGCGTGTGGGGCCACAGCTGGTTCGTCGATCCCACGCGCAAGCTGACGATCGTGAATCTCACCAATACGACCCTGGAAGGCATGGCCGGACAGCTACCGGGCGACGTTCAGCGGGCGGCGGTGGGCGTATGAAACGACTTGCCGCCATTGCGCTGGCGTCGCTGACCCTAGCCGCGTTCGCGCCGCAGGAGACAACACAGCTGACACGCGAGCGAAAACGCGAAATCGTGAATCTCGTCCTAAACCAGTTAGTCGACAAAGGGTGCTGGTCTCCGCCGGCAGCAACCAAAGAGACGTTCACGATGGTGACCTTCAGTGTGAACTTCACGCCTGATGGTCATTTCAAGCAAGCTCCAGAACAGGTGTCCCCGCCAACCCCCTTTGCGGAAGGTTCAACAAGCCAGAAATTTGCGGACGCCGCACGCGCCGCGCTCGAAACTTGCGGCGCTCTTGGATTCGACATTCCGCCTGACTATTTCACGTCAGGGAAGGATGAACGGATGGAATTTACATTCCTACCGAAGATCGGGTAGCTCGTCGGCTTCGTAATCGGCGCTACTTCAACTCGCCGCCGCCTTCCGCGCCTCTATCACCTCGACCGCCTTCGCGAAACACTCATCCGGTGTCATCCGCGTCGTATCGATCCACACCGCATCGTCCGCCGGCTTCATCGGCGCATCCTTCCGCGCCGCGTCGCGTGCATCGCGTTCCTTCAGCTGGTCGAGAACACCCGCCTCCGTCACGCTCTCGCCCATGCCCGACAATTCCAGAAACCGCCGCCGCGCCCGCTCTTCCACCGCCGCATCGACCCACAGCTTCACATCGGCATCCGGCGCGATCACCGTCCCGATGTCGCGACCATCCAGAAGCGCCCCGCCCTCCTGCTTCGCGAAAGTCCGCTGCAGTTCGAACAGCGCACGGCGCACCGCCGGCAAACTCGCCACCACCGAAGCCGCAGCCCCGACGCCTGAGCTTCTCAACTCGCGCTCATCAAACGCATCGAGCTTCACATCCGCCGCCAGCCGCGCGCATTCGTTTTCGTCATCGAGCCGGACTCCCTCGCCGAGCGCCGCCTTCGCCACCGCGCGATATAGCAGACCTGTATCGAGATGCGGCAGCCGATAATGCTTCGCCAGCCGCTTCGCCAGCGTGCCCTTGCCCGACGACGTCGTTCCATCGATCGCGATGATCATCGCCCATCCCGCTCGATGTTCGCGCCCAGCGAGGCCATGTGGTCGAAGAATTCGGGATAGCTCGTGGCGATCATTGCAATGTCGTCGACCGTCACCACATCCTTCCCAGCCGAGCCCATCACCAGCGCGCTCATGGCGATCCGGTGGTCATGACGCGCTTCGACCATGCCCCCGCCGGGTGCGCCGCGCGCTCCAGAGCCGGTCACGATGAAGCCGTCGGGTAGCTCCTCGACCGCAACGCCGTTCACCGACAGCATCGCACAGATCGCCTTGATCCGGTCGCTCTCCTTGACGCGCAGTTCGGCAGCGCCGGTCACTTTCGTCTTGCCGTCCGCAAACGCCGCCAGCACCGCAAAGATCGGCAATTCGTCGATCATCGACGGCACCAGCGCCGGATCCAGCGCGATGCCTTTCAGCCGCGAAGCATTCGCGATGACGCGCATGGTCGCCTCGCCCGTCGCCTGTCCGTCGCCTTCGATCTTCAGGTCGGCGCCCATCGCCCGCGCCGCGTCGAAGAATCCGGTGCGCGTGCGATTGTCGAGCATGCCCGTCGCGGTCGCGCCGCCGTCGCCAGCGATCAGTCCAAGCGCGATCGCAAAGGCCGCCGAAGACGGATCGCCCGCCACCGACGCGCCCTTGATCGCGCGCAACGATTGCCCACCTCTGATTGAGACAATCGGACCGCCTTCCGCGCGCGTCTCAACGCCGACGTCGACGCCAAATGCCCGTAGCATCCGCTCGGTATGATCGCGCGTCGCTTCCTTCTCCTCGACTACGGTCACCCCTTCCGCACGCAGCCCGGCAAGCAGGATCGCTGACTTCACCTGCGCCGACGCCTCCGGCGGGGCATAGCGGACCGCCTTCAGCTGTCCGCCCCGGATCACCGCCGGCAATCGTCCGCCCGGCGCTGTCTCGGCGGTGACACCCATTTCGCGCAGCGGCTTCAGCACGCGCTCCATCGGCCGCGATGACAGCGACGCGTCGCCCACAAATCGTGCAGACACGTCATGGCCGCCAACCAGTCCCATCATCAGCCGTGCGCCGGTTCCCGAATTGCCAAAGTCGAGATCGTCCGTCGGCGCACGAAATCCGCCAGCGCCAACGCCAGCGATTGTCCACGCGCCCTGGCCCGTCCGCTCGACGCCAGCGCCTAGCGCCTTCACGGCGCGCGCCGTGTTGAGCACGTCTTCGCCTTCCAGCAACCCCGTCACAGTCGATTCGCCGCCCGCGACAGCAGCCATCATGATGGCTCTGTGCGAGCAGGATTTGTCTCCGGGGGCGCGGATGCTTCCGGCGATACGGGCCACAGGTCTTGAACGCGCGCGCATTGGCTCTCGTGGCCTTGTGGATGGTCCAGCCTGACCCCATCTGGCCGGCGGAACATGAGCGCTTTACAGCCTCGCGCAGACATGGCAAGCGCCGACCCAAGCATGGGGAAAAGACCTTGGCTAATACCGACCTCGGCGAGAAGCACATCTGCCCGGAATGCGGGTCCAGGTTCTATGACCTCGGCAAGCACCCGCCTGTCTGTCCGAAGTGCAAGACTGTTGTCGAGGTTGTGCCTGAAGCGGCAAAGCCCAAGCGCGCCGCCGCCAAGCCCAAACCCGCCCCCGTCAAGAAGGCCGTGGTCGTCGCCGCGGACGCAGAAGATGACGAGGAAACCGAGGACGACGGCGAGGAGTCCGACGACGAGGATGAAGACGAGGACGACGAGGAAGAAGAAGCCGTCGATCTCGATGAAGATGAAGTTGTCAAAGCCGAAAGCGACGATGACGACGATGAGGACGACTTCGACGATGATGACGACGACGATGATGATGACGATCTGGACGACGATGACGAGGACGACGACGATCTGACCGTCATCGACGAGGAAGATGAACTCACCGACGACGATCTCGAGGTCGAAGAAGGCGAAGAGGAACGTTAGGGTCCTCCACCCACACCGCAAAACGCCAAACGGCCCGCGATCTTCTCGCGGGCCGTTTTGATTTCGCAGTTTCCTTGCGGATCAGGGAGAAGTTGGTGGAGCCAGACGGAATCGAACCGACGACCTCTTGCATGCCATGCAAGCGCTCTCCCAACTGAGCTATGGCCCCACGACCGTGGACCGGCAACGGCCGTGCTGGCCGCCCCGATTTGGGAGCGCGTTGCTTATAGCGAGACCTGCCCCGGATCAAGCGGGGAAACGCAAGGATCGAGAATGGGCCAATCGCAGGCCTTTTTGCCCGGTACAAGCGACTACGAACGGCGTTGCGAACTACGCGGCGTCCGTCGAGATCGTGTCCGGCGACAGGATAGCGAGGACGGCGTCGCTGGTCTGCGCCTGACGCAAGGCCGTCCGGACACGTTCCTGCCGAAAGACGCGGGCCGCACGGGCCAGCGCACGCAGATGCTCGGCGCCGGCGTCGGTCGGCGCAAGCAGCATGAAGATCAGGTCGGCCGGGCGCTCATCGATGGCCTCGAAGTCGGCTGGTTCCAGCAGCCGGGCAAACCCGCCCACCGGCCGCGTCAGCGCCTCGATCCGCGCATGCGGAATCGCGACGCCCTCGCCAACGCCGGTCGAACCAAGACGCTCACGCTCCTGCACGGCCTCGTGAACCTCGCGCGCATCAAGGCCCAGCGACCTGGCCATGAGGCCAGACAGCTCGGCCAGCACCTGCTTTCGACCCTGCCATCTGGCGCGCGCGACGATTGCGTTGGGAAGCAGGAGATCACGAAGGCTGGACATCAGGAACGCCTGCCAGTCGAAACGCTCATTGGACACTCAACTCTACAAGACCGGGCGATTGCCACACCGCTACCCGCTACCACCGGAACGAGGTTTGAAAAACCGGCTTTCGCCAGTCCAGCGCCGTCCCGATCTGCATGCATCTGCAAGTCTTCAGCCGTCTTTACCAGGGTCAACCCAGCCGACGTTACCGTCAGGCCGGCGATAGACCATGTTGAGCCGCCCGTGAGCCGCATTGCGGAACATCATTGCCGGGAAATCGGCCAGTTCGAGCTGCATCACCGCCATGGAAACGGTCATCGTCTGAATCTTGGTGTCAGATTCTGCAACAATCGCCGGCGCCTCGCCATGACCATTCGCGACCGGATCATCGATTTCATCCGCATCACCGGATTCATCTCGCGGCAGAATGATACGCTCAGCGGCCACTTCCACCGCCGCGCCGTCTTTCGCGCGATGGTTGCGTAGCCGGTTCTTGTAGCGCCGCACGCGCGTCTCGATCTTGTCCAGCGCCATCTCGAATGCCTGGTAGCCGTCCTCGCCCTCGCCATGCGCCTGCAATGTGACGCCTGACGGTAGGTGGATCGAGCAATCGACATAGAAGGCCCAGCCGGGCTTGGCGACTGTAACGAACGCTTCGCCGGTTCGGTTGAAGTATTTGGATATTCGCGATTCAAGCCCGAAGGCGATCCGTTCCTGCAATGCTGCGCCGACTTCGAGTTTCTTGCCCGCGATCTGGACTTGCAATGGAGGCTCCTTTTGCTGGCTGCATGCGAGAACCGCATGCTCGGAGACGCGCCCCGACCTCATTGAGCTAGATCAACTTTGGGATCGCCAACACAGAAGGTCAACGGGCTGTCGTCAGCCGCCCACTGCGAAAATGCGCCGGCGCTCCACCGACGACGGAATTCGCAGCGACTCGCGATATTTGGCGACAGTGCGCCGCGCGATATCGATACCGTATGCGCGAAGCCGTTCGACGATCTGGTCGTCGGAGAGGACCGCCTCGCGATTTTCGTGTTCGATCATGTCCTTGATGCGGTGCCGCACGGCTTCGGCCGAGTGCGACTCGCCGCCCTGGACGGCAGGAATTGACGCCGAGAAGAAATATTTGAGCTCGAAAACGCCCCGCGGCGTCGATACATACTTGTTGGAGGTGACGCGCGAGACAGTCGATTCGTGCATCTCCACCGCGTCAGCCACGGTCTTGAGTTTGAGCGGGCGCAGCGCCCGCACGCCCGAAACAAAGAAACCGTCCTGCTGGCGCACGATCTCGCTCGACACTTTCAGGATCGTGCGGGCGCGCTGGTCCAGCGACTTGATCAGCCAGTTGGCCGACGCCTGGCATTCGGAAAGGAACGTCTTCTCCTCTTCCGTGCGCGACAGGCCGGAGACTTCCGCATAATAGCTGCGATCGAGCAGCACGCGCGGCAGCGTGTCCGCGTTGAGCTCCACCGAGAACGTTCCGTTCGGCAGTTCGCGCACGAACACATCCGGCGTGATCGCGGGCGCAGCGTCGCCTGCAAAGGCTGCGCCGGGGCGCGGCGTCAGCGCACGAAGCTCGGACAGCATATCGATGATGTCTTCCTGATCGACGCCGCACAGTTCGCACAGGCGGCGGAAATCGCGGCGCGCCGCAACTTCCAGATTCTCGATCAGCTTCTGCATCGCCGGATCGAAGCGGTCTCGCTCCTTCAGCTGCAGTGTCAGGCACTCCTGGAGATTGCGCGCCATGACGCCGGTGGGCTCGAAGCCCTGGCACGTCTGCAGCACAGCCTCGACATCCTCGAACTCGACACCCAGCGCCGTCGCGATCTCGTGCACGTCGCCACGCATGAAGCCGGCTTCGTCCGTCTCCTCGATCAGTCGCAGCCCGATAAGGCGGTCAGCCTCGATCAGGCCGGCGATCTGGAGCTGGTCTTCAAGGTGATCGCGCAGCGATTTCTCTTCGGCGGTGATCGCCTCGAGATCGAAGTCCTCGGACACCTGCTTGCCCGACCCGGCTTTCGACCAGTCGAGCTGCGCCGAGGGGCCGCCCTGCATGCCCTCATCGGCGCGCTCGGATGGGCTGTCGGATTCGTAGACGTCGTCGGATCCCGCATCGAGTTCGCGGCTCGCCTTGTCGGCGCCATCGGACTCGTCAAGGCGCATTTCCTCGCGGCGTTCGGATGTTTTTTCGGGAGCGTCATTGTCGAGCGCCGGCCCCTCGCCCTCGGCCCGGGCCAGCAGCGGGTTACGCTCGATTTCGGTCTCGACATATTCCTGGAGTTCGACGTTCGAGAGCTGGAGCAACTTGATCGCCTGCTGCAGCTGCGGCGTCATGACAAGGGATTGCCCCTGTCTCAGCTGCAAGCGATGCGCAAGCGCCACGCGATTTCTCCTGAACCCGCCGGCTGAACCCGCCGGCCCAACCCACCGGAACGTCCCGGCGGCGTCTGACCTTCAATCAGCCTAACCTATAACCACGGTATTAAAATTGCATAATCGGCATACCGCCGACTTTCATGCACTTGGCGATTGGCAGGCGGGAAAGCCTTATTGCGCGGTGAATCGTGCGCCCAGATAGACGCGCCGGACATCCTCGTTGGTGAGGACTTCCGAAGGCGCTCCCTCGAACAGCACCTTGCCGTCATAGATGATCGAGGCGCGGTCCACGATGTCCAGCGTCTCGCGGACCTGGTGGTCGGTGATCAGCACGCCCAGGCCCCGGCTCTTGAGATAGCGCACGAGGTCGGAGATGTCGGACACGGCCAGCGGATCGATGCCGGTGAACGGCTCGTCCAGCAGCATGAAGTGCGGGCGGGAGGCCAGCGCGCGCGCGATCTCCACACGGCGGCGTTCGCCGCCCGAGAGCGAGTTGGCGTTCTGCTTGGCAAGGCGCGCGATCTGAAGCTCTTCCAGCAGCGACTCGGTCAACTCCTTGCGCTTGGCCTTGGAGTCCTCCGTCAACTCGGCGACCGCCATGACATTGTCCCACACCGACATGCCGCGGAAGATCGAGTTCTCCTGCGGCAGGTAGCCGGCGCCGAGGCGTGCGCGCTGATACATCGGCAGCGCGGTGACATCCGCGCCATCCATCGTCACCTTGCCGGCGTCGGCCTGGATCAGGCCCATGATCATGTAGAAGCACGTCGTCTTGCCCGCGCCGTTGGGGCCGAGCAGGCCGACGATCTCGCCACGCTTCAGGTGGAGGCTGACGTCCTTGACGACCTGACGGCCCTTGAACGACTTGGCGAGATTGCTCGCGCGCAGGCCGTCGCGGTCGTCGGTCTCGTAGGCGATCGTCGCCATCTGGTTGCGCGCGTCCATCAGGAGATCAATTCGGAGCAGGAGCGGGGGCGGGGGCTGCGGGAGCAGACCCCGGCGGGGTCTCAGGCTTCTTGGCGGTGTTGAACACGCTGGTCACGCGATTCTTGCCGGCAGTGATGATCGTCCGGCCTTCACCGATCGAGTAGACGACGTTGGTGCCGCGCACCACGCCATCTTCTCCGCGCGACAGGATTACGTCGCCGGTGATCGTGATTGTGTCGGTTGGAAAGTCGTACTGCGCGCGGTCGCCGCGAATGCGCACGTCGGGAGCGATGTAGAAGACTTTCCCCTCGGCGATCAGCACCTCGATCTCGTCGCACTGCGCCTCGCCGCCGCCTGCCGGCGTCGTCTTGGAACAGACGAAGGTCAGCTTGTCCGTGGTGACCTTGCTGTCTCCCTGCGTCGCGACCACATTGCCGGTGTAGACCCCGCGTCCCTCGTTCTGGAGGTACTCACTCTTGTCCGCGACGATTTCGAGCGGCGCGTCGCTTTGCCCGATCTGGGCGTGAGCCGCGCCTGCCATGAAGGCCGCGGAAGCAGCCCCCGCCGCGAACGCCATTGCAAGCCGTGACCAGACCATCGTCTTCATCCTGTTCTTCACGCCCGACACGGCTACTGACCGCGTTTCTTCTTGGGCGTGAATTTTGTCCAAACATTGCCCTTTAGTATGATGCGGTTGCCATCATCCAGCACCTCATACGCATCCGCCCTGACCTCGCCAACCGGTCCGAAGCCATTGAGCCGGTCCTGCCCCTCGACCCGGTTTTCCCTCACATACATCCGGGTCTTCTGCGAAGTGAACGTATAGCCACCAGCGTCCGTCATCACCACATCGCCCTCGAGATCCAGCACTTCCAGTTCCGTGTTCCACACGCCTGTGCGGGCCTGCACGGTGGAGGACGCCGCATCCTTGAGGCGCGGATTGACCAGATCCACCACCGCCGGCTCATTGCGGCGGCGCTGGGCAGTGGCGGCCGTCAGGACATAGGGGCGGTCATTGTCGTCATATCCGTCGAAACGGGGGCCATGCACGGTGACGCTGAGGCCAGCCGCTCCGGGTTCGGAGCGCCGCTCCCGAAAGCTGCTCTCGATGATCGTTCCCAGCAGCCAACCTGCCGAAAGAACCGCTCCGATCGTGAACAGCAGCCGCAGGATATGCACCAGCGCCGTCCGCTGCCGGGCCTCCTTGAGGGAGGTGGCGCGGCGCGGGCCCCACAGGTCGATCGAATGGAGGGCGGCGGAAACCATTGGTGGAACCTAGAGGGTGCAGCCGCAGCAGGGAACCGCCACACAGCAGGTAAATGTCTCAGATGGGCGCTAACTCGCCTGTCGGGCTTCCCGGAATGAGGTTTTCCTCAGCTATGTGCAAAAATGTCCTGCTCGCCCCACCCGGAGAGGTCGAGGGCCGCGCGCACCGGCAGGAAGTCGAAACACGCCTGGGCCAGCTCGGTCCGCCCTTCCCGCTCCAGCATCACGTCCAGCCGCGCCTTGATCTCGTGCAGGTGGAGAACGTCCGACGCCGCATAGGCTAGCTGCGCGTCCGACAGCTCGTCCGCCCCCCAGTCGGAGCTCTGCTGGGCCTTGGACATGTCGATGTTCACCAGTTCCCTGGCGAGGTCCTTCAGCGAATGCCGGTCCGTGTAGGTGCGCGCCAGCCGCGAGGCGATCTTGGTGCAGTAGACGGGGAAGCACGGCGCCCCCAGCCATTGCTGGATCATCGCAAGGTCAAACCGGGCGAAATGGAAGATTTTCAGAATGCGCGGATTGGACACCAGCGCCTTGAGGTTCGGGCAGTTGTAGTCCGGCCGCTGCAGGCGGACGACATGCGCATCACCCTTCCCGTCCGACAGCTGCACGACACAGAGCGCGTCGCGAAACGGGTTCAGGCCCATGGTTTCCGTATCGACGGCGACCGAGCCCTCGAACTTCACATGAGCCGGCAGGTCGCCTTCGTGATGATGGATGGCCAACGTCGTGTCTCCTCGAACCTGCGGGAGCAATGACGGGAAATCCCGGTGACGGCAACTGCCAGTCCGACAGCGCGGCTATGCAGGCCAGAAGTTTGGTGCCCAGAAGAGGATTTGGGATTCTCTCTTCAAAAACACAAATAAAACAGAGGTCTATGAGAGCGCGACTCGTTTTTTGTGTACCGAAAAAGTGTACTAAACGAAGGCTCTCTCCAAGGCAACTCGGTTCGAGTCTCAAAACGGACTCGAACCTTACCGACCGCCTCTGATCATCTCATCGGCGGCAGATCGATGGTGCGTCCGCGCTGAAGGCTCCACGAGATCGATCGACCGCGTTGAACGCCGATCACGTTCTGACCTGCAAACCGTTCCAGCGCCGGACGCCAGGGTACGAGCTGCGAGGTTTGACCCCCGACGATCAGCGCCACCCTTCCCTGCGCGAGGTCGATGCGGCGGGTGTAGACCCCTGACACCGTCCCCGAACCAAGCCTCACCGGCATGCCGATCTCTCCGGCAAGTTTCTTTGCGGCCGTCCGAAGCTCGTGCGCTTTCATGTCTTCAAGCGCTTGTCTCGAAAGCCGCTTGTCCGCCGCCCCCATCCAGCCCTGCTCGATCAGGAACAGACGCCGTTGTCGAAGCGCGGCTTCAAACTCCCGCGCCAGATGGCCGGCGCCATCAGGTGAGGATTCCTGACCCGTGAGGACGCGGTCGAGATGCGTCGGTCCGGCCGCGGCGACCTGGTTGGCGAGTGGCATATAGCTCTGGACGCGCGGCGCCAGCGGCGCGCGGACGAGACGCGCGCGCTCATAGGTCAGCACACGATCGAGATGGTCAGGAGCGATGTCGAAGATGCCGTCCTTGCCACGAGAGATCAGGCCTGCCCGGCGCATCGCCTCGAGCCGCCTGATGTTGGCGGCGACAAGACCGTCGGGGACGTTCGCCTCCATCCGGACGTGGATGTCAGCGGAATAGAGCCCACGGTTGAGGCGGGCCACGCGCGCCACCGCCTCGTCTGACGGGCCGATGCGGGCCTCCTGGGGCTCGAAGGCAATCAGCGCGCCCTTTGGTGTGTCCTCCAGAACCGCAAGCGCGCCGGGTTCCCGGAAGCGCGCATAACGAAGCTCCCCGCGGCCATTCTCGATGATGGCGATAAGATTGTCCGCGCCGTCATCCGAGTAACTCAGGGCCACAAGCCGACCGGATTCCTGACGGGTCGTGTCGGCAGCCAGAACCGGCATGCCGGTGAAGCCGCGTCCCTGGCGGGCGACGATGCGCGCGACCTCGTCGCTGTCCGCCATCTGCCCCAGCTGGGCTGGCAGGTCCGAGGCAAGGCGCCAGCTGCCATCCGGACCGACAGCGGCCAGCCCCCACCCTGACAGCGTGTCGAGACGGCGCAGGAGGTCGGTATGGCGGAACGAGCTGCCGAGGCCGCCCGGACCGTCGAGGGCGATGAGCTCCCGGTCGAGCCGGGTGAACGCGCGGGCGCCGATATCCAGGTCACGCGTCCGCTGGAGTTCCAGGGCCGGCCTCGGCCCCAGGACACGGGTTACGATTTCCTGCGCGTCTTCCCGGATCGCGACCGACAGCACCTTGCCTGGGATGATCAGCTCCTTCCCATCGGCGCGGATGCCCCGGATGAGGATATGGGTGTGCGGATTGTCGGTGTCCCAGTGATCCACCGCCAACCATTGGAGGCGGGTCCCGACATGGCGTTCGAGGCACGCCATGGTCTCGCGGATGAACGGACGGAGCTCGCCGAGATCGGCGCCATCCTCGGCGCTGATGATGAGCCGGAAGTGACGCTTGTCGACATGCCAGCCCAGCGTGGCTTCTCTCGCATCGAGCGAGTTGCGGGTCTGGTCATAGAAGGGCTCATCGCCACCATGTCGCTCACGCGACAGATACCCGATCGTTGCGTCGATGTGCTGCTCGGACGACGGTTCCTGTCCGCGCGATGGCTGTCGCTGATCGCTGACGTCAGGCTGGTTCTGCCGCGCGGCGCCCTCGCGTCCGAGATAGGCCACATGGGCCCGGAGCGTCTTTGCCTGCCCTGCGAAATGGGCCACGAACCTGGCCTTCACTACCACACAGCGCTGGGTGACGTGGACAGGTCGGGCGCGTGATGCAGACCCCTTCGCGAAGTGGGCGCGGACCGGTGACTGTCCGATCGGCGCGCTTCCTTTCGGCTTTGAAGCAGGCGCACGTCGTACAGCCGAGCGTACCTGCTTCAGCGCAGGGCGAACGTCGCCCGCTGAGCGCCCGATCCGGATCTCGAATTCATTTTCGTCACGCTGCATGACCTCAGCATCGCGCGTTGACGGCGGCTGTCGACAGCTTGCAATCGGTCCGAGAAATTGCGGCGGATCCGCCGCAAGCGCCTCACAGATGTGCGGCGGTTTTTTCTATGTGCAGACAGGCGGTTGGCGTCCAAACCGCCGCTCTATCTTTATCTTGCATTCCGCCGCCCCACCCGTAACCGTCCGGTCGTTGCACGATTGTTCCGCACACCGGATTTGAATCACAACGGTCTCCTCACAGCGATTGAGGAGACGTCCGATGAGCCGAGTGAAGCCAGTCGATACCTCGGTGCGAGACTACTGGGCCGGCCATATCGAGACCTGGCTAGCGAGCCGATTGAAGCGCAATGACTACTGTCGCGCTCACGGCCTTCACACCAGTTCGATGAACTGCTGGGTCAAACGGCTTGCCCCGCATGTCTTGACCGAAAAGGAAAAACGCCCCGGTTTTGGGCGGCATCATCCGTCATCCCGATCGGCGCGGAGCAAGGCCGTGCAGGCGTTCTGGGCGATGCATGTCGAGGCGATGCTGTGGAGCGGCTTCTCGGCGCAGGCGTATGCCAAGGCTCACAACCTCTGCGCCTCCACCTTGCGCGAATGGCGCATCCGTTTCGAGGAGACCCCACTCGAAACCGACTGGCGGGAGATGGTTCACCCGGCGGCGCGTCCCCGAACGCTGCGCAAGACAAGCAGCGCTGCTAGGCAACAAGCAGCGGATTTGGCCTTGACGGAAACCGCACCGCCAAAACTTCCCGTCACGCGCCGAACCTTCAGCGACGACGAAAAACGCGCGATTGTCGCCGAGTCGGAATTACCCGGAGCGACCGCCGCCAAGGTCTGCCGGAAGCATGGCATCGTCACCAGCATGCTGTTCCGCTGGCGGGTCCAGTATGGCCTTCGCCGTAAACCGCAGGCGCACCTCGCCTTCGTCACCACAGGCGCCGACGCCGGGTCGGCCCCGCTGATCCTGGACGGGTTGATCCCGGTTCCGGAGGGCATGACGCCGGTGGACATTGGCGATGGCCGGCATGTGTACGCCGCCATCGGCATTGATGCCGCAGCCGTCCGCGAACACGTCGCCCAACAGGAGAGCAGCCGATGATGATCGCACCCGCTGGCGTCAAAGTGCATCTCGCGTTCGGCCACACGGATATGCGCAAGGGCATGGAGGGTCTCTCGGCGCTTGTTCAGGAGGCCTTGAAGCTCGATCCCTTCTGCGGCCACCTGTTCTGCTTCCGCGGCCGGAAAGCGAACGTCATCAAGATTTTGTTCTGGGATGGCACCGGCCTCTGCCTGTTCACCAAGCGTCTCGATGTCGGCGCGTTCGCCTGGCCGATGATGGGTGAAGCCGGCGATGCGGTCGCACTCTCCTCTGGCCAGCTCGCACTTCTTCTGGAAGGCATCGACTGGCGAAATCCCGAACGCCGATGGAAGCCGACCAAAGCCGCTTGAACCAGAGACGATGAGAAAAATCCACGGCGCTCACCGCATTCCTCTTGGCGGTCATGTCGAACGCAGCCAGAATCGGGCATGCGGCTCGATCTGGACAATCTTCCGTCCGACGTGGAGCTCCTGCAGCGCCTGGTGCGCGACATGGCGGGAGCGGTCGCCACCCGCGATGGCGAAATCGGTCGGCTGCAGGCGCTTATCAAGCAGCTTCAGCGCATGCAGTTCGGCAAACGCTCGGAGCAACTCGACCCCAGCCAACTGTTGCTTGCCCTTGAAGATCTCGACGCCGATATCGCCCGCATCGAAGAAAGCGTTCCGAGCGCGCCAGCCGATCCACCCTCGTCACCTTCGCGCAAGGCGCTGCCCGATCATCTCCCCCGCGAAACCGTCGTTCTCGATGTCGGGGGCGATGCTTGTCCCTGCTGCGGAGGAGCGGTTCACGCCATAGGTGAGAGCGTCAGCGAGATGCTCGACTGGGTTCCGGCGCAGCTTAGGGTGTTGCGTATCCTGCGTCCGAAGTACGCCTGCCGCGCCTGCAAAAACGTGGTGCAGGCGCCTGCGCCGGAGCGGCTGATCGCAAATGGCCTGGCAACCCCGGGCCTTATCGCCCAGGTGCTGGTCGCCAAATACTGCGATCACACCCCTCTCTATCGGCAGTCGAAGATCTTCGCCCGTCATGGCGTCGACCTGCCGCGTTCGACGCTGGCGGGTTGGGTCGGCGGCGCTTCGTGGTGGCTTGAAGCCTTGCACCGCCGGCTGAGCGAGCATGTGTTCGCCTCCGACATCCTGTTCGCTGACGACACGCCGGTTCCGGTGCTCGATCCCGGACGCGGCCGGACCAAGACCGGCAGGCTCTGGGCCTATGCCCGCGAGCAGCGCGGGTGGAGCGGCGCCGATCCGCCGGCAGCGATCTTCATCTACGCACCGGATCGGAGGGCGGAACGGCCGGAGGCGCATCTGGCGCGGTTCGAGGGTGTGCTGCACGTCGATGGTTACGCTGGGTTCGAACGGTTGACTGCCAACGGCAAGATCAAGCTCGCCGCCTGCTGGGCGCACACGCGGCGCAAATTTTATGAGATCGCCGAGGCTGAGGTGACGCCGCTGGCGACCGAAGCGCTACGCCGCATCGCCCTGCTGTACGCGGTGGAAGAGCTGGTGCGCGGCCAGTCTCCGGCGCACCGGCTGGCGGTCCGCCGGGCGCGCTCGAAGCCGATCGTGGATGCGCTGCAAAGCTGGCTTGAAGCGACGCTGCCCAGCCTGCCTCCTCGTGGAAAGCTCGCCGAGGCAATGCGGTATGCCCTCACCCGGTGGGAAGGCCTGAAGCGGTTCCTCGACGACGGCCGCATCGAACTCGACACCAATCCCGTCGAGCGGGCAATCCGGCCGGTGGCGCTCGGGCGCAAGAACCATCTGTTCGCCGGTTCTGACGGTGGGGCCGAGCGTTGGGCGGTCGTCGGATCGCTGATCGAAACCGCAAAGCTGAATGGGGTCGAGCCCTACGCGTGGCTCAAGGACGTGCTCACACGCATGCTCACCGGACATCCCGCCAGCCGCCTCGACGAACTGCTGCCGTGGAGCTGGAAAGCCGAGAATCCCTCCAACACCTGACGGATGTGCAACCGCCGGACGCTTACCCCCACTCCTCCACCGCCCTCTCGTGCCTCTCACCGCGTCAAACCCCACGCGCCAGAGATCGCTCCTCGAACGTCATCGCACCCGGGGATGACCGAGATCGAATGAGACGAGAGCGACATAGGCCGCTCTCGCCAAATTCGTCAGATCGTTGCCTCGCTTTCACGGTCGAGATCGCCGGCAAGCTGCAGCATGGTCGCCAGCTCGATCTCGATATCGCGGGTTTCCTCGACATCCGCAGTTGCACGCAATTCGGCGCGCAGCTCTTCGATGTGGCGCCCGATCGTGAAGGTCTTCGTGAACATCGTCGTCTCCTGTGTTTGAAGGACGATGTCGGCGGGCGGGCGTGAGGGAGCGGGTCAAGGGATCGCGCCCAGGCGCGACCGCGCAGCGGCTACCAGGGGACCAGTTTTTTTTGCCTCTTCCCCAAAAAAAATGGTGGGGCCCGGTCGTCCCTTGAGGCGGCCCAACCCGCCCGGCACACTGCATTAGGCTGAGCAAACAATTCTCCTTCTGCGGGAAACGGGAAAC
>JANOKS010000004.1:0-22957 GCA_031419455.1 Alphaproteobacteria bacterium | reverse complement strand
CACTCTTGTGAGCGCCCAACCGAGGCTCGTATGAGCGCTCATCTGACTGGTCATCGTCCATCACGCCCACCTCGCTATACCCGGAGCAGGCGATCACATCCGCGCTACAGGCCGCAAGGCGGGGATCGGATGACGCTTACGAACAAACGCCGGGCTGTGGCGTAGATATTTGCGCGGTTGCAACCGCGCTGCTTCCCATCGACGGAATCATTGTGCGGTCCATTCCGGTAGCGGGGACCAATCGCACCAACCACGATAAACTCGGTTGCATCGAAGCAGCGCAGGTAAGGCCCGCGAGCTCATTGGTAGGGGGCGGAGCAAATGGAGGTAGCGATACAGGCAACGAGTGGAGCGGTTCGGAAAGATGGGCTTGGCTTATCGGGTTCGCGTTTATGGCTGGCGGCGCAATGCTGCTAGGAGTGCTGGATTCTCGAAAGTCGGTGGAAATTGAGAACAAGACAAACGCGGCACGGTCATACCGTGACCGGATCGAAGCTGATAACAACGACCAAAAGGCAAAGGACAAGTTGCAAGAGATAATCACTGGGCGTCCCTATCCAAATCGACGCGCCCAAAGTGAGTCTCGTCTTTGCAGATTTGGAGTGTGCATCGTTCGAAATTCAAGCCGACACGATCGACATTCGCAATTCGTTTGTCCGCGATTCCTTCTTCAGCATCGATGCAAACGAAATCACGCTCGACGATTCCTATGTCTCTGATGTTTTGGTGACGAGTGCCTACCAAGGACGAAAAAATAACATCATACGCATCCAATCTAGTCTGATTAACGACGTGACTATAGCGATGTGGCTAGACTTGGCCGCGAGAGCTATCGCAGAGCGACCTTTCCGAGAAGTGCTGCATGAGGTTCACCTGACTGGATCGATGGCGCGAGCTTTCGATGTAGAGATCATAAGGGAAGTATTGCATTTTGAAGCGTTGATTGCCGACTCCGCGTCGCTACTCGTGTCTCCCAGCCTCTGCGAGCGCCAAGGGCAAGAAGGCGCTGTGTCAGACTGCGCCCCGGTGAACCTGCCAACACCGGACATCGAGGACGAATGGAGTAAGCGGCTGTCCGGCTGGACGTGGGGTCATCTTTACGAGATCGCCGCTCGACCACCCTGCGCCGAGGCGCAAAGCATCCCAAATACTCGGCGCATTCCCGGAAGTTGAGCCGTCCGTTTCCCCAACCTCCCCGTGATTATTTTCCACGGACATAACTATACCCCCCCGCCTTCGGCGAGGGAGGACATCCATCAACATCGGGAAGTCCTGCCCCAGCGAAGCTGGGGAAGGTGGCGCGCGAAGCGTGACGGAAGGGGCCGCCTGCAAAGCGGGCGGATGTCTCAACACCCAATCGGCGCCGAGTTTGGGGGAAACTCGTTGTCACGATTTGGGGGAAACTCAGAAATCTTCTCCCGCAATCTCAATCACTTGCCTGAAAAATTTGGGGGAAACAGAGGCACAGGATCGGCGGGGTAAAAAGCGGCCGTATAATCGCGCCCATGAAGCACGAACGCCGCATACCATCCTGGCTGTTGCGCGACCTTCCCGCCCTCGCGGGAATGTTCGCGTGCTTCTGGCTGTTCGTCATTCCGCTGATCACCGAAGGTTTTCGGCTCATCCGTGGCGGCAAGCCCGACCAGCGCAAGGCCGACGCGCTCGTACACCCGCTCCTCGCCGCCGAAGCCACGCTTGCGTATGCGCTGTGGCGCGAAGCCTATCGCCGCCTCGGCTACAACCCCCGCGACGTGAAGCTCGAACTCGCAGACCTCCCCGCCGACACCAACGCCATGATCGCGCGCATCCGCTCCTACATGGACCAGGTGCAGAACTTGTCGCGCGCTTCGGCGCACTATACCGAACTACTGCGCCGTCGGTGGGGAGCGTCTGCGCATGCCGCCCATGCTTCGACGGACGCGCTTCGCGCTGCTCAGCATGAGCTGGTGGGTGTTGCTGCAATCTCATCCCGCAAATCTTGCGTAGCGCTCATGCTGAGCAGCGCACGCAGTGCGCGTCCGTCGAAGCGCGCGCGCGGGCTCACCACAGCCCGCGGCCCACCTCGACCCTACTGCCGATTCCCCACTGCCTCAGCGCACCCGCGCGTCTGAGAACGCCCCCGCATGCGCGCCACGCAGAAACCCCCACCCGCCCTCCGCCGGGGCCACGACGCGCGCAACGGGGCTGAGGCGCGTTCCGTTCTCAAGGTCAGCGGAGGGCAGGCTAGGGCCGGCCGTTTGCAAAGTGTGCCTTGCGCTGGCGTCCGTTTTATGAAAGAACAAACCACGAACGAACAAGGCCGCCTGCGCTGCCATTCATGTGGATGGCGCAGCCCGGATGAGTTTCGCGTGTCGCGTGGAGTGGCGGGCGGCCTTAGGATGCCCGTCTGTGTCAGGAACCGGAGCGGACCGAAGTGATCGGCCGGGGCCGGAATGGAAAACGGAGACGACGATGGCCGGTTCGGTCAACAAGGTAATCCTCATCGGCAATCTGGGCCGTGACCCGGAGATCAAGCAGATGCCGTCCGGCGGCTCGATCGCCAACCTGTCGATCGCCACGTCGGAAAACTGGCGCGACAAGACTTCCGGCGAGCGCAAGGAAAAGACCGAGTGGCATCGCGTCGTGGTGTTCAGCGAGGGTCTGGTCCGCGTCGTCGAGCAGTATCTCAAGAAGGGCGCGAAGGTTTACATCGAAGGCCAGCTCGAAACCCGCAAGTGGCAGGACAAGGACGGCAACGACAAGTATTCGACGGAAGTCGTTCTGCGGAATTTCGGCTCCACGCTGACCATGCTCGACGGTCGCAGTGAAGGCGGCGGCGCTGGCGCAGGTTCCGGCGGCGGCTACGAAGACCGCGCCCCGGCCCGCAATGCCGGCGCGAAAGCCAAGGGTGGCAAGGGCCCCTCGGAAGACTTCTCCCGCCCCGACTTCGACGACGAGATTCCGTTCTAGGTTTTTCGCAGGCAGCCATGGTTGTCATCCCGGAAGCGCGCAGCGCTATCCGGGACCCATGGCTCCAGTTCGAAGGCGTCTAAATGGTTCCCGGCTCTCGCTGCGCTCGGCCGGGATGACAGGTTTGGCTTGGGCGCTAAGCCGCCGCAGCCTGCTCGCGCATCACCATCGGCGACGTCATCACCTCAGCATCCGCTACATCAAAACTGCGCTCGAAATCCTTGATGTTGTTCTTCACCATGCCGAGCTTCGCGAACACGACCGAAGCCGCCCACAGAACCGAGCGCGTCAACCAGCCCGTGTCCGCCATTGGCCTGATCCCCCATCCCCGCTGCCGCAGCACGCCATTCGCGCGATGCGCCCCTGTGGTGATCCTTGACGCCCATGTCTGGTAGTCCATCGACAGCGAGACGCAGAGCCCCTCCTGGTTCTCAACACGATGCGGCGCATAGAGCGGCCAGGTCAGCGCCTGTCCCGGCACGATGTCGAACCGGTAAGCCGCGCCATCCATGATGCGCTGATAAGGCAGCTCCTCGGTGGTCGTCCGCATGATCACGTGCTCCATGCTCTCCTGCGGCAGGAAGGCCTCGGTGCTCGGATAGACCCACACCCGCTTCACGCCGCGCAGGTGGAAAAGCACCACGCCCGCCGCATCGAAATGGTAGGGAACGCGGGTGGCCGGCGAGGAGATGATCAGCTGCCCGGTCATCTTGCGTGCGCTCCCAAAAAAGCGGGAGTGCGCGCCGATCTCCGGCCCAAGATTGCAGAAGCTCCGCATCACCTCGGCCCACAGCCCCGGATGCGCTTCTTCGCAGGACCGCAGATTGACCCAGAGCCGCCCGGCCCGGATCGCCTCCAAAACCGCCCGTCCATCCGCCCGCCCACGCGAGCCGGTGGTCAGCGACACCTGCCCATCCGTATCGAATGCGTAATGGTTGATGTCGAACAGGTCGTGCGGATAGCGGTCGAAAATATCGACCAGCGCCTCATCCGAGGCGAAGTATCTGGGCAGGTTGTGGTCAACCACGGTGGGGATCGCAGGACCGGTCACAAACGATTCAACTGGGCGTGCCATGATGGACCTCGCAGTTCGCTTCTCAAGCGAACTTGCAAAGCCGGGGCCGGCCCTGCGACGCAGCGTTTTGCACGGCTTTTAGGGTCCTTCATGGCGGGTTAACCGTCTCACGGTGATGTCGCACCACGCGTGTGTTGCGGCTTGGGAGAGTTGGTGGGGACGATGGAAGGGGTCACGAAGACGGCCAAGGCCATCCTTCTGCCCGGCGCGATTGCCGCGCTGATCCTCTATTTTTCCTACCACGCTGTCGCCGGCGAACAGGGGCTTGCCGCATGGGGCGGGCTCCAGCAGGAAGAAGAGACCCTGCTGGCCGAGATCGACACGCTGAAAGCCGAGCGCGCCACCCTCGAAAAGTCGCTCGAACGCCTCCGCGACCGCACGCTGGACCTCGACTATGTCGAGGAAATCGCCCGCACCCGCCTCTCCTATGTGCGGCCCGACGAACTCCTCGTCGCGGTGCGTTGAATTTTCGCAAATTCAGTGTGGAACTCGCTATCTGATCCCCCGACAAGCTAGGAACGGGGGCGGATCGCCCTTTATTCTCTTCCCACAAAGCAGGGATTCCACGCGATGGCTGCAAAGAAGAGCGGGACAAAAGCACGGAAACCGGTGTCAGAGCCGCAGAAAGCTGAATTGGTTCAGTTTTACCGCGACATGCTCCTGATCCGCCGGTTCGAGGAAAAGGCCGGCCAGCTCTACGGCATGGGCCTCATCGCTGGCTTCTGCCACCTCTATATCGGCCAGGAAGCCGTCGTCGTCGGCGTCCAGTCGGTGCTTGAGCCCGACGACCAGGTCATCACCGGCTATCGCGACCACGGCCACATGCTGGCCACGGGCATGACCTCGCGCGGCGTGATGGCCGAACTCACCGGCCGCGAGGGCGGCTACGCCCGCGGCAAGGGCGGCTCGATGCACATGTTCAGCCGCGAGAAGAACTTCTTCGGCGGCCACGGCATTGTCGGCGCGCAGGTGCCGCTCGGCACGGGCCTCGCCTTCGCCAACCGCTACAAGGGCCAGGACAATGTCTGCATCGCCTACTTCGGCGACGGCGCCTCCAACCAGGGTCAGGTCTATGAAGCCTTCAACATGGCCAGCCTGTGGAAGCTACCCGTCGTCTACGTGATCGAGAACAACCAGTATGCGATGGGCACATCAATCGCCCGCTCCTCAGCCGAGACCGAACTCTTCAAGCGCGGCATCTCGTTCGAGATTCCGGGAGAGGAAGTCGATGGCATGGACGTCCTCGCCGTTCGCAAGGCCGCCGCCAAAGCTGTGCAGCGCGCACGCGACGGCGATGGTCCCTACATTCTGGAGATGAAGACCTATCGCTACCGGGGCCACTCCATGTCCGACCCCGCCAAGTATCGCACCCGCGAGGAAGTGCAGGAGATGCGCGAACACCGCGATCCGATCGAGATGCTGAAGAAGAAGCTGCTGGATGCAAAGCACCTCACCGAGGACGACCTCAAGAAGATCGAAGTCGAAGTCCGCGAGATCGTGAATGACTCGGCCCAGTTCGCACAGGACAGCCCCGAGCCCCACCCGGACGAGCTGTGGACGGATGTGCTGGTGGAGAGCCGGCCATGAGCAATCGTCCCGTCCACTTCGAGATCCACGCCAGTGAGCCGGATAAATCCATCGCGTTCTACCAGGCGCTGTTCGGCTGGACGTTCGAGCGTTATCCGGTTCCCGGCGTGTATTATGGCGTCATCACGGGCGACGAGAAGACGCCCGGCATCAATGGCGGCCTGATCCAGCGCATGGGTCCGCCGCCGGCGGACGGTGCGCCCGTGAATGCGTGGACGGTGACAGTCGATGTCGCCAACATCGATGCAGCTTTCGCGAAAGCAATCGAACTTGGCGGACGGGAGGCTTTGCCGAAGATGGCAATCCCGCACGTGGGCTACGTCGCCTATATCAAGGACGTCGATGGCAATATCATCGGCCTGCACCAGAATGATCCGGGAGCGCGTTAGCATCTCATGACCGACATTCTCATGCCCGCGCTGTCGCCCACCATGGAGGAGGGCAAGCTGGCCAAGTGGCTGGTGAAGGAAGGCGACACCGTGAAGCCCGGCGACGTGATCGCCGAGATCGAGACCGACAAGGCGACGATGGAAGTCGAGGCCGTCGATGAAGGCGTGATCTCGAAGCTGGTGGTCGAAGCCGGCACGGAAGGCGTAAAGGTCAACGCAGTCATCGCGCAGATTTCAAACGGCGACACTGCGCCCGCGCCCAAGGCGAACGGCAAGAGCAGATCAGCGCCGAAAGAAGCTGAAGCGCAGACGCGCGCTGACGCCAAGGCCGATGCGGCCGGCGGCAAGCCTGACGAAGGCGCCACCGAGCAGAAGGCCAGGAATGACGGCCATCGCCTGCGCGCGCCGGAACAGAAATCCGCCGCCGCCGAGGGCCTGCACGATCCGACGCTGCCCGAAGGCGTCACCTACAAGAAGACATCCGTCCGCGATGCGCTGCGCGACGCTATCGCCGAGGAGATGCGGCGCGACGAGAGCGTCTTCCTGATGGGCGAGGAAGTCGGCCAGTATCAGGGCGCCTACAAGGTCTCGCGCGGCCTGCTCGATGAGTTCGGCGACCGCCGCATCATCGATACGCCGATCACCGAGTATGGCTTCGCCGGCCTCGGCGTCGGCGCGGCGTTCGGCGGGCTGAAGCCCATCGTCGAGTTCATGACGTTCAATTTCGCGATGCAGGCCATCGACCATATCATCAACTCGGCGGCCAAGACGCTCTATATGTCTGGCGGCCAGATGGGCTGCCCCATCGTGTTCCGCGGCCCCAATGGCGCAGCCTCGCGCGTGGGCGCCCAGCACAGCCAGGATTTCTCGGCCTGGTACGGCCAGATCCCCGGCCTGAAAGTGCTCGCGCCCTACGACGCCGCCGACGCAAAGGGTCTGCTGAAAGCGGCGATCCGCGACCCCAACCCGGTCGTCTTCCTTGAGCACGAGCTGATGTACGGCATCGAGTTCGACGTGCCCGAGGTCGAGGATTTCGTCCTCCCCATCGGCAAGGCCCGCATCCGCCGCGAGGGCACGGACGTCACGCTGGTCGCGCACTCGCGCATGGTGAAATTCGCGCTCGAAGCCGCCGAGGAACTGGCGGGGCAGGGCATCGAAGCCGAAGTGATCGACCTGCGCTCGCTGCGCCCGCTCGATACGGAAACCGTCATCGAGAGCGTGAAGAAGACCAACCGCATCGTCTGCTGTGAGGAAGGCTGGCGCTTCTTCGGCGTCGGCGCCGAAATCGCCGCCGCCGTCACCGAACACGCCTTCGACTATCTCGACGCGCCTCCGATGCGCGTCGCGCAGAAGGACGTGCCGCTGCCGTATGCCGCCAACCTCGAGAAGCTCTCGCTGCCGAACGCACAGGACATCGTCGAGGCGGCAAGGAAGGTTTGCTATGTTGGTTAGGAAACCTAGAGGAACAGGGGTGGGAAGTGTCTGACCGATTTTCGATTTCTGCATTGCAAGTTGTTGTGGATTCTCTCGAGAGCACTGGGGGAGAAGCCGTTCTTGAGCTTGATAAAAAGCTCAGATCGATGCTGCACGATGAGTATGGCAAGGGCGTTGAGAGCAGCAAACTAGGCCTGTTGCCCGGCTACTACCGTGTAGCAATTCTGTTGGCTGGATTTATTTCCAAACACACCCAACACAAGATCGTATACTCAGCGGACGTCGAAGTTAGTGCGCTCTGGATGAAAATCCGCAGAACGGTTGTTGCCATTCAAGAGACTGTGGAGAACCAACGCACAGTTCGATCGCGCGAGCAGGCGTTAGAGGAAATTCAACAGATCGTGGAGCTGTCATCGCCGGGCGACGAGACGCCATTTGGATACACTAAGCTCAACGATGACGACCGCACGCGAATATTCAGCGCCATTGAAAAATTCGGCAGGAGGTTGAGCAAAGCGCACTCTCCAAAAGAAAGAAGGATGCGATCCTCAAAAAGCTCTCAGAATTGCATCAGGAAGTCGCGCGACCGGCCACCCGGACAGAAAGGATTTTTGGATTTCTGTCCGACTTGGCCTTTGTGGCCGGCGAAATGGCGAAAAGAGGAAAACCAGCGATTGAGGAGGCCAAAGAAATGGCGCGTATCGTCATGCATCGCCGCAGTGAACAGGAAGGGGTTGAGCTTCCTGGCCCGGAGGAACTGCCCCAATTGCCAGCTCCCACGCCAAAGGCCTAGCACGTGACCACCCCCGTCACCATGCCTGCGTTGTCGCCCACGATGGAGGAGGGGAACCTCGCCAAGTGGCATGTAAAGGTCGGCGACAAGGTGAAGCCCGGCGACATCATCGCCGAGATCGAGACCGACAAGGCGACGATGGAAGTCGAAGCCGTCGATGAAGGCACGGTGACGAAGCTGCTGGTCGAGGAAGGCGCGCAGGGCGTGAAGGTCAACGCCGTGATTGCGGAGCTTGATGGCGAAGCCGGTGGCGCCTCGAAACCTCCGGCCCGTCCTCCCTCGCCGAAGGCGGGGGAGGTGGCTGCGAAGCAGACGGAGGGGGCTGCTTCCACAAAGGTAGTGCCAAAGTCCGAAACCGTTGCTCCGCCCCCCACCCCCTCCCCACAAGGAGGAGCGGAGCGAGCAACAGCAATCGCCGGCGCGCGCCTCAAAGCCTCGCCGCTGGCGAAGCGCCTGGCTAAGATGGAGGGCGTCGATCTCCTCGCACTGAAAGGCTCGGGCCCGCACGGGCGGATCATCAAGTCCGACGTTCTGAAAGCGGCGCCCAACGCAAGAAATGGGGGCGCCGCCAAGCAAGCGCCCGCCTCAGGCGGCGTCACCAGTCTCATCCAGCCCGCCATCCTCGACGATCGCGTCTACGCACCCGACAGCTACGACCTGATCCCGCTCGATGGCGTGCGAAAAGTCACGGCGCGGCGCCTCACGCAATCCTTCATGCAGGTGCCGCACTTCCCGCTGACCATCGATCTCGAGATCGATCACCTGCTGTCCGCGCGCGTGCGTATCAACGAGGCGGCGGCTGCATCGGGCACGAAGGTCTCCGTCAACGACATGCTGATCAAGGCCTGCGCCATGGCGCTGATGGCCCATCCGGACGCCAACGCCAGCTACACCGACAAGGGCGTCGCCCAGCACAAGTCAGCGCATGTGTCTGTCGCCGTCGCCATCCCCGGCGGCCTCATCACGCCGGTCGTGCGCGATGCACAGACCAAGGGCCTCGCCCAGATCGCCGCGGAGATGAAGGACCTCGCCGCCCGCGCGCGCGACAAGAAGCTCAAGCCGCAGGAATACATGGGCGGCACGTTCTCGATCTCGAATCTCGGCATGATGGGCATCCGGCAGTTCGCCTCGATCCTGAACCCGCCCGAAGGAATGATCCTCTCGGTCGGCGCCGGTGAGAAGCGCGCGGTGGTGAAGGACGACAAGGTCGTCGTCGCAACCGTCATGACGGTGACACTTACCTGCGATCATCGCGTCGTCGATGGCGCAACCGGAGCGCGCTGGCTGGCGACATTCAAGCAATTCGTCGAGACACCCGAGGCGATGCTGCTGTGATGTCGCTCCGCCTCAGGATCATCATCGGCGTCGCGGCGCTCAGCCTCGCGCTGCTGGGGGTGGTGGGCGATGATCTGTTTCAGGCGATGGGCTTCCCAGCCCGATCCGGCCGCGCCATCGTGGCGATAACGCTGCTGGTGCTTGGCCTCAGCTGGTTTGCGTGGACAAGCGTGCGCTGGCGCCGCGACATGGACATCATCAACGGCCGCCGCAAGCCAAAGCCGGAGGACAAACGTGGCTGATCGCAGGCTTGCTCTTCCCGTCTTGCTGTGCGCGTTTCTGGCTTGCTGCACGCCCGCGCCCGGCCCAGCCGCTAAGCTCACCATGGCCGATATCGCGCCGATCCTGACGCCGCTCACCTATCGCGAATTGCTCGGCGCGAAATGCGGCGAGCCGAACATGGCGGTCAAGACGGCCTTCATGGTGGACCTGAAAGCTGCTGGCGCGCCTGATGCATTGCTTGCCGAGGCCGCCGCCGAAGCTGCGCGCATCGAGACGGAAGAGCGCGACACGCCGAACGAGTATGTCTGCACGGCCGAACTCTACGAGAGCACCGAAGAGAATGCGGCCGCGGCGCAGAAGGCGTGGGACGAATTGAAGATCCGAAAATCGTGAGCGCCCGACATGGCTGAAGCCAAATCCTACGACCTGATCGTGATCGGCTCCGGCCCCGGCGGCTACGTCGCCGCCATCCGCGCGTCCCAGCTGGGCATGAAGACGGCGATTGTCGAGCGCGCCGAGATCGGCGGCATCTGCCTCAACTGGGGGTGCATCCCGACAAAGGCGCTGCTGCGCTCCAGTGAGGTGTTCCACCTCATCACGCATGCGAAGGACTACGGTTTCTCTGTCGAGAATCCGAAGGTGATGCTGGAAGCGGTGGTTAAGCGCTCGCGCGCCGTGGCGCAGCAATTGTCAAACGGCGTCACCTTCCTGATGAAAAAGCACAAGATCGACGTTCTGGTCGGAACGGCGCGGTTGGAGAAAGGTTCGGCCGCGCCAAAAGTGATCGTCGAAAAGGGCAAGGGCGAAGGCACTTACACGGCAAAGAACGTGATGCTGGCGACCGGCGCGCGGGCGCGCGAGATTCCGGACGTCGGAATGAAAGTGGATGGCAAGACGGTATGGGCCTATCGCGAGGCGATGGTTCCGACCGAGATGCCGAAACAGTTGCTGGTGATCGGCTCCGGCGCCATCGGCATCGAGTTCGCCAGCTTCTATCGTACGCTGGGCGCCGAGGTGACGGTGGTGGAAGCGCTCGATCGCATCCTGCCGGTGGAGGACGCGGAGATTTCCGCCTTCATGCTGAAGCAGCTGGGCAAGCAGGGCATCAAGTTCATCAACTCGGCGCAGGTGAAATCTCTGAAAGTGGACAAGGGTGTCGCAACCGCTGAGGTCGCTGCAAAGGATGGCGCGCAGACGGTGAAGGCTGACAAGGTGATCCTCGCCATCGGCATCGTCGGCAATGTCGAGAATCTCGGGCTCGAAGCGCTTGGCGCGAAGGTCGAGAAAACCCACATCGTCGTCGATGGCTTCGGCAAGACAAACGTGCCCGGCCTTTACGCCATCGGCGATGTCACCGGCCCACCCTGGCTGGCGCACAAGGCAATGCATGAGGGCGTGATCGTCGTTGAAGGCATGCAGGGCAAGACGCCCACGCACAAGTTCGATCCGTGGAATGTGCCGGGCTGCACCTACTCGCATCCGCAGGTCGCCAGCGTCGGCATGACCGAGGAAGCCGCGAAGAAATCAGGGCGCAAGCTGAAGCTCGGCAAGTTTCCCTTCATCGGAAACGGCAAGGCGATCGCACTGGGCGAACCCGAAGGCATTGTGAAGACGATCTTCGACGCCGACTCTGGCGAACTCCTCGGCGCCCACATGGCGGGCGAAGGCGTCACGGAACTCATCCAGGGCTATTGCATTGCGCGGCAGGGCGAGCTCACTGAAGCCGAGTTGATGGAGACGGTCTTCCCGCATCCCACGCTCAGCGAGATGATGCACGAGAGCGTGCTCGCGGCGTATGGCCGGCCACTGCATATCTGATCGTCCCGGCGAGGCGGATTGAAATTCCGCATCGCCCATGTCATATCCTCGCCTATGACCGCGCTTCGAAAGAACACCGCCAAGCTCTGTAGCTGACGACCACAGGTCGTCCAGCGGCGGAAGCAATGGCGCGATGTTTCGAGGTCGTTGGCCCGATCATCCAGAAAAAACCAGACTTCCACGGCGTCCCGCGACGTCTTCCATCATGCGATGGAAGCGACAGGTATGCCGCGTGTGAACCGGTCGCCAAGTGGCCAAAGGCAACGGGCCTTTAACCCGTCAATCGTGGGTTCGACTCCCACCCGGTTCTCCATCTCCTGAAATGGCCGGAAGCCAAACGGCTGAGGCGTCGGGCCGCAAACCCGAAGACAGCGGGTTCAATTCCCGCCCGGTCATCCAGGGCGACATTCCAAGGGGGTTCGTCAGTCGCGCTGCTGGAAGCTCTCCGCTGGCCGGATGGCTTTCCACGACAGCACCTTCACAGCCACCTTGCCGTTGGGCAGGCGCCATTCGGCCTCGACATAGCCGGTGGTCCGCGAGCGGTTTACGAGTTTGGCCTCGATCTCGATTTCGGGGCCGGAGACGGGTCGGAAGATTTTCACCTGCAGGTCCTGCGTCGTGAACCCCTCGCCTTCCTCCAGCGCCGTGGCCATGCACATCGAAACAATGTTGTCGGAGAGGGCGGCGATCCATCCGCCGAAAACGCGGCCGCCGCCGATGTCGCGCGAGCCGTCATTGGGCCAGCGGAACAGCACCCGTCCAACCTCCGCCTCCTTGCACCACAGGTCCGGCCGGACGCCCATGTTGATGTGGGCCGGCGGCAGGTCGCCCGACATGAACACCTTCATGCGTGCGTTCACATGCGGCGGCAGGGTGGGGAAGCCATCGAAGCTCATGAGCAGGTCCACTAACAAAAGTTACTGGTCGCTAGCTGATTTCGTGGCTACGCCACAAGGGGAAGCTGGACTCAGGCACAAGCGCGTCGAGGCTGGCAGGACATTCTGTTGAGGGGCTCTTTCATGCGCATTCTTAGGTCTGCCGGCGTCGCCATGCTTGCCGCAGCCTTCACCGCAGCCCCCTCCCAAGCGCAGGGCGGCGCGTTCATGTGGTGCCAGGCGACCGCCGACAACGGCGCGGAGACGACGACCTATTATTCGGCATTCTTCTCCGCCGGTGCATGGGAAGCCGACCGGAAAGCTCTGAAGTTCCAGTCCGAGGTCGAGGACGAGGAGATCAGCGCCGCGAAGGTGACGGCGAGGTGCATGGCCCCGGCCGACTACGACACCGTCGTCGCTGCCCGCAACGCCGCGATGAAGGCCGCGCCGGGCAAGGTGCTCAGCTGGGAGGGCTGAGCTTCAGTTCTCGCCGCCCGCGGGCGTGAAGTTCAACGCAACGCCGTTGATGCAGTAGCGCAGGCCGGTGGGTGGCGGGCCGTCCGGGAAGATGTGGCCCATGTGGCTGCCGCATGTCGCGCAGTGGCACTCAGTGCGCACCATGCCGTGGCTCTTGTCGACGGTTTCGCCTAGCGCGCCGGGAATGGGCGTGCTGAAGCTTGGCCAGCCGGTGCCGCTCTCGAACTTGACGGTGTTGTTGAACAGCGGCGTGTCGCAGCCCGCGCAGGTGAACGTGCCCGGCCGCTTCTCGTACAGCAGGGCGCACGAGCCTGGCGCCTCGGTGCCGTGACGGCGCATGACGGCGTACTGCTCGCGGGTCAGGCGCTCGCGCCATTCCTCATCGGTGCGAGCGACGGGGTAGGAGTGATCGGCCAAGGTTGCCTCCGTTGCGGGTGTGCAGTCCTTATACGCCTGCAAACCCCATACAACCGAAAAACATTTTCTCTCGCTCGAACGATGACAGCTGATTGCTGCGGATGGATGCGTCGTGGCGATCGCCGTGGGTGCAGCCAGCTCGGTACGCTTCAGCACCGACATCAAGTCGAACTCTCTATCGACCTTCTATCGTTGCAGTCGACCGCGCGCTCAATCGAGGCCGCCATCGGCGGCGTCATTTCGGGAAACTGCACGACGACCTCGTACTCGCCTCCCCGCCTCCCATTGCCTGTCGGTATTCTGCTACGCGCCGGAGCATTTCCTTTTCGCGTTCTGCTTCGGCGTCAGCGTCGGAAGCGCTCGTATCTGCACGCGAGAGGTCCACCTCTATGACAGGCAGGCCCTCCGCGTTGCGCTTGCCAACGTCCTGCAGCTCGTAGAATGGGAGAGGTCCCTTCTTCGTGACAAAGCCGAGAGGGAAGCACGCGTTGTAAATTACGGCCGACCGCTTCGGCTGCACGGTCCAGACGTTCGTGTGCGCGAGCCGCTTGGTTGGAAAGGTGTCGAGCGACTCGACCACGAAGACATCGATTGGCGACGACGCGTTGAGGAAAACGACTTCGGTCCGAGTGGGCGCACTGGCGCACGCACACAGGCAGGGAAGTACCACGCCAGCTACAATACGCCTCATAAGTTTCCCTCTACTTGCTGCAGATCGCGGGATACGATTCCGGATCGAAATGGCAGGCCGGAATGTAGGAGTGCTTAGTCGTGATGAGGTTGTTGGTGACGGTGTTGCCTTCGACGTTTGATACGACGGGGTCGCCCCACATGATGTTTGCAGCGCTACGCAGAAACAGCCAGTTATACTTGTCTGTCGGCTGACGCTGATACCACGTTGTCACGGGTCCGACCTTTGCTGTCAGAACGAGGTCGCCCGGCAGGATTTTCACCGGATCGAGTAGATAGAGTGCAGAGATACTCGACGCGTCCTTGTTTACCTGGTTGGTAAGCTCAGCTGCCGCGGTGCCCCCCATACTGTAGCCCCACAACTCGATCTTGCCAGTTCCATTGGAAGCGAAGTCGACGGCTCGTGTTGCGATCCACGCGTGGTATTTCGACTGAACGTAGAGGCCTCCGAGCTTGTTTTCTATACCTCGCTTGAAGTCCGGGTTTGCGCCGTCTTTGTCTCCGCCGAGGCCGCGTACGCCGATCTTGACGACCCCACCATTGGCTTTCAGCTGCGAGAGGACACTGGCCCAGATCCGCTCGATCTCCGGCATGTCATTCGACAGCCGCTGGTTACGCGGACGGCTCAAACAGCCGTCACCCCGCCATCAACGACGATGTTCTGGCCGGTGGTCCAGCTGCCGGCCTTGGAGGCCAGAAACACGGCGGCGCCGGCGATGTCGTTGGGCTCTCCCAGGCGGCGGAGCGGAGTTTCCTCCTCGCGCTGTTCGCGGGTGTCGTCGTCGGCCCAGAGCGCCTTGGCGAAGTCGGTCTTCACGAGCCCCGGCGAGATGCAGTTGACGCGGATGTTGTGCGGGCCGAGCTCGGCGGCAAGGTTGCGGGCGAGCTGGACGTCGGCGGCTTTGGAGATGCAGTAGGCGCCGATGACGGTGGACGCGCGCAGGCCGCCGATCGACGAGACGATGATGACCGCGCCGTCCTTCCGCTCGATCATCTGGGGAGCGACCATCTGGATCAGCCAGTTGTTCGAGATGATGTTGTTCGACAGGATCTTGGCGAATGCGTCGTCCTGAATCCCCGCCATCGGCCCGTAATACGGGTTCGACGCGGCGTTGCAGACCACGATGTCGATCTTGCCAAAGGCGGCGTTGGTCTCGTTGACCAGCCGCTGCAGGTCTTCCTTGGACGAGATATTGGCGGGGCAGGCGATGGCCGTGCCCGCGCCATGGCTGGCGTTGATGGCGGCGGCGACGTCCTCGCACGGGCCGGGCTTGCGCGAGGAGATTGTCACGCGAGCGCCATGGCTGGCGAACTGTTCTGCAATGGCCTTGCCGATGCCCTTGGTCGAACCGGTGATGAGGGCGGTCTTGCCTTTGAGGTCGAAGAGAGTGCCGGTGGCGTTGGCCATGGGGTGTTTCCTTCTATGTGGCCTTCTGGGCCAACGGGGCGGCTGCCCCGTTGTTCTGACGCAATGATGCAGCGTTTCTAGCGCCAGAATCGCGGAAGGGAAACCGAAGCGCGGCGACGGGTCGCGTAGCAGGACTGCGAACCAGGGTTTCAGCTTGAGCCTCCGTGTGTAGGCTGTGTCGGCGCGACGGGTTCTTAGGGAGATTGCCCATGACTGCCTACGATTTGCTGGTTCTGGCGATCGCTGGGGCCAATGGCGGAATGCTCTACTGGATGATGCGCCGTCGCCAGCAAGTGATGGCCTGGATCAAGGTCAGGGCGCGACGCCGCTAAAGCAGGTAGCCCGGAACCGCTGCGGCATCTTTACGTTGCAACACCACACATGTGGAGCAGCGTCATGAATGAAGTCTCGATTATCGGCGCGGTGGTCATCGGCGTCCTCGCTGGCTGGATCGCCGAACAAATCATGGGTCGTAAGCACGGCCTTATCACGAATCTCATTGTCGGCATTGTCGGCGCATTCCTCGGTGCGTTCATTGCAAATGCCGTTGGCTTCGGGTTTGCCGGCTTCTGGGGCAGTCTGATTGTCTCGACGGTCGGCGCAGTCGTGCTTCTGGCGATCGTCGGAATGTTCCGCGGACGCCGCGCTACGTAAGGTTTTCTGGTCAGGGCTGTAGGTGAAACGGTCGCCCCCGCAAGGAGCGGCCGTTTTACGTTTGGGCCGACCCGAAAGGATTTTTTCTCACCCAGAGAAAACGCGCGACGATCACGTAGACAAACAGGGCCCAGCTCGCTCCGAGGATGGCCGTGCCGGCCCAGAGCGTCCATTCGGGCGCGGACGCATCGAGCTTCCACCACACGACGATGCTCGCGCCCATGATGATCCCCGCAAAGCCGAGCATTCGCTTGGTGCGATGAAGCCCCCGCACCTTTGAAATCCACGCCAGTCGTGCGGCATGTTAAGGATCATAATCAGGTGCGGGGGCGTTGGTCGCCATCTCTACTTCGACGTGTCCGTCAGCGCGCCGTAGGTCAACCGCGGTGACATCGCGCGGACGGACGGCGTGCCTCCCGTTGGCGTCGAGCCGTTGACGTTCTGGATCATGCCGACGAACACCAGATCATTGGTTGGATCGATCCAGAACCAGGTGCCGAAAGCGCCGCCCCAGTAGAAGCTATTGAGCCCCTGCGGCGTGCCGGCCTTCTGCGGGTCCATGACGATCGCGAAGTCCATGCCGAAGCCGATGCCCTCCTGGCTGGGCCCGTAGAGATCGACCTTGGCTGTAGGCGGCAGCACGTTTGTGCGCATCAGCTTGACCGTGTCGGCCTTGAGGATGCGTTTGCCGTTCAGCTCGCCGCCATTGCCCACGGCCTGGGCGAAGCGCCAGTAGTCTTCAGCGGTCGACATGAGGCCGCCAGACCCGGCGAGGAAGGAAGGCTTCGTCGTCGTGACGCGGTTCTCGGCCTGGCCCTTGATGACGCCCGCCTCGTAGGTGTGGATGGCGACGACGCGGCTGGCCTTCGCCTCTGGCATCCAGAATCCCGTATCGACCATGCCGAGCGGCCTGAAGATGTGCTCGTCGAAGTACATGTCGAGCGACTGGCCCGAGAGCTTCTCGACGATGTAGCCCTGGATGTTGACGACCGGGCCGTAGTCCCACGCCGTGCCTGGCTGGGTTTCGAGCGGAAGCTTCGCCAGCTTGTCGACCATACCCTGCAGGTCGGTCGCGCCAAGGCCGGCGTCATTGTAGACGGCGCTGACGCCGAAGCCTGCCGTGTGGCTCATCAGCTGCGCCATGGTCATCGGCGCGTTCTGCGCGACGAGCGAGCCATTCGCTCCCTTGACCTTCAGGTTGGCGAACTCCGGAATGAACTTCGACACCGGATCGGAGAGCTTCCACTTGCCTTGTTCCCAGAGCTGCATCATCGCGACGCCGGTGATCGGCTTGGTCATGGAGGCGATGCGGAAAATGCTGTCAGGCTTCAGCGCTTCGCCCGTCGCAGCGTTGGCGGCGCCATAGGTATTCATGTGCACGACCTTGCCATGGCGGGCGACGAGCGTGGTGACGCCCGCAAGTTTCTTCTGGTCGACGAGTGCGCGGAATTCGGCCTGCAACGCATCGAGGCCGGCGGTGGAAAAGCCCATGGCTTCCGGGTTGGCGCTCGGCATGCCCAGGTCGCGCGCTTCCATCGAATGGTGCGAGGGTGGGGCGAACATGTCTTGCACCGTGGTACAGGACGACGCGGTCATCGCTCCGGCGAGCGCGGTCGCCGTCAGCAGGGTAAAGCCTCTGCGGATCATGGTGTCTCTCCCCTTTTTTAGCTTCTGGGGTCCGGATTCGGCCCAAGTTTGTTTGGGACAGCTTTCCGACGCCCAGTGGCCAACGTCAACGCTCGGCGCTGGAAGAGGAATTCGGTCGTTGGCGTTGAGATAAAGAGACGAAGCGGGGGCCCGGCGGTCCGCGATCAGTCGAACATCTTCGAGATGGATTCGTCGTTGGCGATCCGGCGGATAGCTTCGGCGATCAGGGGAGCAAGGGTGATGGTGCGGATTTTCTTCGCCTTGGCGACGGCGTCGGGGGCCTGGATGGTGTCGGTGATGACCAACTCCTTCAGCTGCGACTTATCGATGTTGGCGGCGGCTCCGTTCGACAGGACGCCGTGGGTGACGTAGGCGGCGACTTCTTTCGCGCCATTCTTCAGCAGCGCGTCGGCGGCGTTGATCAGGGTGCCGCCGCTATCGGTCATGTCGTCGATCAGGATGCATTTGCGGCCCGAGACGTCGCCAATGATGTTGACAACTTCGGACTCGCCCGCCTTCTCGCGGCGCTTGTCGACGATGGCGAGGTCGGTGTTGAGGCGCTTGGCGAGCGCGCGTGCGCGGACAACGCCGCCGACATCCGGGGAGATAACCATCAGGTCCTGGCTGCCGTATTTCTTCAGGATGTCGTCGGCCATGTCGGGCTGCGCGAACAGGTTGTCCGTCGGTTTGTCGAAGAAACCCTGGATCTGGGCGGCGTGGAGATCGACGGTGACGACGCGGTCGGCGCCGGCGACCGTGATGAGGTTGGCGACCAGCTTGGCGGAGATCGGCGTGCGGCCGTCGGTCTTCCGGTCCTGTCGCGAATAGCCGAAATAGGGGATCACAGCCGTGATGCGACGCGCGGAGGCGCGGACAAGCGCATCCATCGTGATCAGCAATTCCATGAGGTGATCGTTGGCGGGCGCCGAGGTCGACTGGATGATGTAGACGTCCTGGCCGCGGACGTTCTCGTTCACCTTCACGAAGACTTCGCGGTCCTTGAAGGTCTTCACTTCGGTGTCGGTGAGGCGCATGTCGAGGCGGTCTGCGATGCGTTGCGCCAGTAGCCGGTTTGCGTTGCACGAGATGAGTTTCATCTGCCCGCACTCCGTTTCAGGCCGCCCGTCGTGGATCAGAACGATGAGCTTGCCGTCAGCGTCACGCTTCTGTCGCAGAATCGGACGGGCCGCAATCGCGGCAGGTGAGGATTCCGGGGAGTTGTTCGAGCGTGCTTTGGCCGCAACAGCGGAACGATTCGCCGCGGATGCGGCAATTGCGCGGGTGTATTCAACCGAGGAGCATGATGCCGGTCATGTTGCGTCCGCAGTCGCGCTCGCCTGATTTCACCGCGTGGCGGTGGGAGAAATAGGCGTCCTGCTGGGTGAGCGTGTCGTCGGCAAGGGCGTCGATGTGGGAGACCCCAGCGCGCGCGAGGCGGCCGGAGCAGTACCGCTTGAGGTCGAAGAATTGCCGGTCGCCTGTTCCGGGCTCGAAGAGGGTTTCGGCCCATGGCGTCGCGTCGAGCACGGCGTCGGCGAGGTCGGGGCCGACCTCGAAAGATGATTGCGAAAGGCAGGGGCCGATGCCTGCGGCCATCTTCGACGGGTCGCCGCCGATCTGTGCCATGGCTTCGACGGCGCTTTCGATGACGCCGCCGACGGCGCCGCGCCAGCCGGCGTGGATTGCGGCGATGACTGCGTTGTGCGGATCGCAGATCACGATGGGCGCGCAGTCTGCCGCGAGCACGCCGAGGAGAAGGCCGGGGCGCTTGGTGACGAGCGCATCGCACTCAGGGCGTTCGTTGGGTTCGTAGGCCGTATCGGTGATGACGGCCTTGGCGGAGTGGATCTGTCGCGGGCTGGCCAGTTGTTCGAGTGGAGCGCCGAGAGCGTAGCAGACGCGGCGGCGGTTCTCGAAAACTTTTTCGGGCTCGTCGCCGGAGCCGTGGCCGCAATTGAGTGATTTGTAGACGCCGGTGGAGACGCCGCCGCGCCGACCGAAGAAGCCGTGGCGCACATGCATGCTGAAGCGCTTCAGCGCGGGGACTTCCTCGAAGGGCGGGCGGGTGTCGGGAGTCATTTAGAGCCTTCGTGTCTTTGTGCAGACTTCGTGACTTTGTGTTTGAATCTTTAGAGGAACACAAAGGCACTAAGGTTCGCACGAAGGACACCAAGGCGTCTGATGTGCGTGCGACGGCGTAGCACAATTCGTCAAAATGCCGGAGGCGTTTCGGCCCCCGCGGAGGTGATCGCGAGGACCTGGAAACGGGCGCCCATCTCGGCGGGTTCGACGAGTTTGTTGACGGCGGTGCGGGTTTCCTGTGCGCGCTCGGGGTTGGCGCGGGAGAGCGTGTCGACGCGTTGCAGGGCGCCGAGGCGGATGAGGAAGTCGGACTGGGGGACGGGGCCGTGGATGCCGAGACCATGCATCGTGCAGAGGCGGATGAGGCGGACGAAGTCGACATCGGCGGTGAGGTCAGACGCTCCGGGATCGGCGAGGGGGGAGAGTTGCTGGCCTCCGCGGTAGGCGCGCAGCGTATCGGTGGGTGAGTTGTCGGTCGGGCCGTAGTCGATAATGAGGGCGCGGCCGGGATGGGCCTGGAATCGTCGTGCGATGGCGTCGGCGAAAGTTTCGAGGGCGGGGGCGGCTTCCACTTCATCGCCCGCGGGCGTGAGGTTGGCGGGGAGATCGACCAGTGGACCGAGACCGAAGGCGAGATTGCCTGATTTGTCGAGGCCGATCTGGCGTTCGCGCCATTTGTCACCAACACGGACAAATTGCCGGATCGGCAGGCAGTCGAGGAATTCGTTGGCGAGGATGATGGAGGGCCCCGGCGGGACGGCGTCGAGGTCTTCGGCGTGGTGGACTTCGCGCTGGAAGAGACGTGCGGATTGTTCCTTGCGCAGGGCGGGGCTGGCTTCGACCAGTGAGACACGGACGGCATCGCTGAAGCCGGGAACGGAGGCGCCTGCTCGGAGCGCGTCGGACATCATCACGCCGCGGCCAGGGCCGAGTTCGATCAGGTGGAACGGAGACGGCCTGCCCATGGCGAGCCATTCGTGCGCAGCCCACAGGCCGATGAGTTCGCCGAAGACCTGCGAGGTTTCGGGCGCGGTGGTGAAGTCCTGGTTGAAGGCGGGGCGCGTGGCGTAATAGCCGTCGCGGGGATCGTGCAGGCACATCAGCATGTAGAGCGAGACGGGCATGGGTCCGTCGGCGCGGATGGTCTCGGCGATGCGTGAGCGCAGGTCAGTCATCGTCCCCCCTGCGCAGCGAACGGACTCACATCTGCATTCGGAATGCCGACGCTTTTGAGCACGGAGAGTGCGCGTACAGAAACCACCAATCGAAGATCGGAGGTCAGGCCAAAATCATCCTTGCCCGCCGAGCCCACGACTCTCAACCATACAAACTTCGGCAGATCCCGGCCCGGATACAGGTCTTCGAACTGTCCCGACATGGATACGACAACGTTGTCAAAGCCGAAGCCGGTCAGTTGGGCCTGCTGGAGTGCCACCGCCATTCGCTCCGTGGCGATGAAGCAAGGCGAACTTTCAAGCAGCTCGTCCCCAAGCCAGCCGTCGAATTCGTAGTGCAGCTTGTGCACGACGACTGGACGCCCCGGTGTACGGGTAAATTCCGTCTGCTCACCCCAGCCTCCCGCGACCTCCGGCTCGATAATGTAGTGGCTGGTCACGAAGATGTCCTATTGCGCCATCGAAGTGACGCCGCTGGCATCACGCCGGTTTCGCTGCGCCCCCGCCCGGCGCACCGCTACGATTTGCGCGCCAGATGAGGTAGGCGCCGCCGAAGATCATCGGGATCGACAGCAGCATGCCCATGGTGAACCATTCGGGCATCACGCCCTGGGTGAAGTTGTCCGGTTCGCGGAAATTCTCGACGAAGGTGCGAGAGAGGGCATAGCCGATGAGGAAGATGCCGGCGACCATGCCCGGGCGGCGCAGCAGCTTGAACTGCCACACTGCGAGCGCGCAGACGGCGAAGAGGAGCAAGCCTTCGAGCGCGGCTTCGTAAAGCTGGCTCGGGTGGACGAGCGGCTTGGCGTCGACGGGTCCCCATTCGCGTGTGGCCCAGTTGTAGTCAGGGAAGCGCATCGCCCATGGTGCGTCGGTCGGACGTCCGTAGAGCTCGGCGTTGATGAAGTTGGCGATGCGCACGAGGAAGATGCCAATCGGCGCAGCAGCGCAAGCGACATCCCCCAAGCTGATCACCGGAATCTTGCGTATGTGGGCGGTGATGAAAACGGCAAGCACGGCGCCGATGAGACCGCCGTGGAACGACATGCCGCCCTCCCACATGCGCAGGACGAACAGGGGGTCGCCGTCCGGCCCGAAGATTTTTTCGGGTTCATAGGGGATGGTGTAAAATAGGACGTAGCCGATGCGCCCGCCGAGCAGAATTCCGATCATCGCATAGAAGGCGAAGTCATCGATGTCCGCGCGCTGGAGCGGGCCTTTGTCTTTCATGCCCCACAGGCTTGGCGTGGTCACAAGTCGCACCGCATACCACCAGCCGAGCAGCAGGCCGAAAATGTATCCAAGCGCGTACCAGCGCACCGGGAAGGGGCCGAGTTGGACCGGACCAAGCGCCATTTCGGGCAGCGGAATGGTGAACGCGGCAGGATCGATCCTCGGAAAAGGGATTTCGAGGGGCAAAAACATGCGGAATTCCTTTGAAGTACTACTGCCGACTTTGAAATCGGGCGCCTAATGGGCCATATAGATACCGGCTCCCCAGCCGGGGTCTACCACAGAGGCGCACAATGCAGTCCCGTAACGCGTTCATGGACGACATTTCCAAGATGGCGCAGGGCGTCGCGGGCATGGCCCAGGCCGCCAATGACGAGGCGAAAGCCATGTTTCGCTCCGTGACGGAACGCGTCGTCGCAGACGCCGACCTCGCCAAGCGCGAAGAGGTGGAAGCGTTGAAGGCGCTGGCGCGGACGGCGCTGGAACGCGCAGAAGCGCTCGAGAAACGAGTGGCAGAACTTGAAGCGAAGCTCAGCGGCTGAACAGATTCGGATGACTAACCCCTTAACCATGCTGCCATTGTTATAGGCGGCAAGGGTCTGTAGCGTTTGATTCCACGACGGGCGCTGTCGTGATTCCGGGAGGACGACCAGATGTCCCAACTCGATTCCCTCGCACTGCCGCATCAGGATGGCGC
>JANOKS010000003.1:0-3465 GCA_031419455.1 Alphaproteobacteria bacterium | reverse complement strand
CGTGCGGGTGAGAGGCATTTTTGTCGCAGCACGATCGAGATCGTCTTTGCACTGATGATCAGATGGCTCCGGAAACGTCCGCTGGCCGCCGACACGGCCATCCCATTTGGTCCATTCCTTGCAGCGGGCGGATGGGTGGTTTGGATAAACGGGTCAGTACCCTTTTGAATATTAGAAGAATTCTAAGAGTCGGGACTGCGGGACAGATGAACGCATTAAAAATTGCGTAGGGGAAGCTTACGCGAGCCTGACGAGAAATCACCTTGCAGGTGCAACGGTAATGCTTATCAACTCAATGGGGTACGCCTGAGTTTTCTCTTGTCTGTCAGGTTTTCGCAAGATAAGGCAGTTACCAAAATGTAAGGGCGCTGTTTAGGTTCCAGACAAAAGTATTTAACTATTGGTCAGGATCGCTGAGACTCCGTCTTGGATTTTGATGCGGGCGGGGTGGCCATGCGTAGACGTGATTTCGTTGCTTACGGCAGTGCAAGCGCGCTGACGGCAGCGTTCGTAAAATATCAATTCGACCAGGAAGCGGAAGCCCAGTCGACGATCAACTTCGAGCTCCACATGGAGGAGATCTACGAAGAGATGATCGACGGCGAGGTTCTGTATGCAATGACCTACCGCGATCCGGTGACGCGCGCGATGCGCCCGCCGCTTCGTGTGGTTCGCGGACAGACCGTCACGATCAAGCTGGTCAACAAGACGCGCAGGGCGCGCCGCTTCGCGATGACCGACTTCCCGCCGGCACAGTTCCCATCGATCCCGCCCGGCGGAACAACGACGATTCAATTCAAGGCAGGCCGCGCCGGCAGCCACCTGTATCATGAGAACACGGAAGGCGCGGCGGGCCGCGTTGTTGGCTTGTATGGCGCCTTCATCATCACGCCTGGATTTGAAGGCCAGACGCCGGCGGGCTCTTGGACCCCTTATCAGAGCGACAAGCTCACGCCTGCGGTCTGTTCGGTCTTCGACGCGATGGGTACGAGCAAATTTCCTGGCGAGCAATGGGATCCCAACATTCCCGAAAGGGATCGCCTGTGGGTGCTGGGCGCAGTCGATCCCGTCATCAACCGGGCCGCGGAGCGCGGCATCTACATGGATCTCCGCCTGCCGGTGTATTTCTTCCGTCCGCGCTATTTCACGATCAATGGTCTGTCAGGCTATGACTCCGCGCATGACGAAGCCACCGTGCCGAAAGGCTATCTTGGCGAGCCCTGCCTCATCCGCACGATGAACGTAGGCCTGTGCACGCACGGACCGCACATTCACGGCAACCACGTGTTCGCGCTGTCAGATTCAGCGAGCGATGGCGGCGTGTTCTGCAACACCAACGTGCTCGAGCTGGACACCTGGATGCTGCCGCCGCTCGGCCGCAAGGACGTACTGCTGCCGTTTGAAAAGCCGAACGAGATTCCTGCCAAGGCGTGGCCGCCGAAGGAAGAGCCGTTCCCGTTGCTCTATCCGATGCACTGCCACGTGGAAATGTCGCAGACCGCCAGTGGTGGGCAGTATCCGCAGGGCATGGTCACGCACTGGGAAATGCTGGGTGTTAAACGGGGAGTGGCGGTCTGATGGTTATCACGCGTGATCCTGCTGAATTCGCCGCGTTCGGATGCGAACTTCCCGAACCGAACGGAATGGCCACCCCCGACCGGCTCACGCCGGACATCACCTTCATCCGTGAAGGCGCAAGGACGCTCAACGTTCGCATGCCCGACGGCAAGGATGTCGAGTTCTGGATCTTCGTGGACGGTCGCGATGATCGTTCGAAGACGATGTTCCCGTCCAAGCCGATCCGGGTCCGCCAGGGCCAGATCGTCCACTCGACGCTGGACGCCAAGAAGAACAATCACACCATTCACCACCACGGGATGAACTCGAGCACCTACAATGACGGTGTCGGGCACGTTTCGTTCGAGGTGCATGACAGGTACACCTACCAGTTCCAGCCTCACCAGGCCGGCACGTACTTCTACCATTGCCACAAGAACACCGTGTTGCACTTCGAGTATGGCATGTACGGGTTCCTGATCGTAGATCCGCCGGTGGGCGTGAATCCGCCGAAGGGCCAGGGTATCGGTTACCTGTTCCAGGGCGGCCCCGCCTATGACGTTGAAGCCCTGTGGGCGTTCGATGACGTCGATCCGCGGTGGCACACGCTGGGGCATGACGCCGGCATGTGCGGCGACGATGAAGGCCTCAACCGCTTCTATCCGAAATACTTCCTGATCTCGGGCGTCGCCGCGCCGAAGACCGAGACTGATCCGAAAGTTGTCATCAACGCCAAGGTCGGACAGCGCATCCTGATCCGCTCTCTCAACGCATCGTACTCGCTGGTCGACATGACGATCGAAGGGCTTGATGCGACGATCTATGGCGTCGATGGACGGCCGCTGGGCCATCCTGATCATCCGTGGTCGAAGCCGATCTTCGTGCCGGCCGGCACGGCGGTCGAAACCTGCACGGCGCAGCGTCGCGACTACATCGTCCAGCCGACCAGGCCCGGCCGGTATCGCGTGGTGGTCGAGTTCTGCGACTGGGTAGCTCACGCCACGCAGAACAACGGCACGGGCTGGGCCTACACCTACATCAACGTAACCTGATGATTCGAAGCGTTCTCCAGGCAGCAGCCGGCGTCACGTTCTTCGCGGCGCTGGCGGCGTGTTCGGGACAAGGCGCCGCCGTTGAGCCGGTGGCCCATGCCGCAGAGCACGCTGCAAACGCATTGCTTGACGGCTCGGGGCATGACGGCCCTGCCGACCATGCGGCGCCGGAGGGTGAGCGTAAATCGGGACACGGGACTCACGACTACGTCATGCCAGACGTCACCGAAATGACGGGCGATTTCGAGCTGGTGAATGCGAAGACCGGCGTCGCCTTCACGCAGAAGGATCTGCTAGGCAGCTGGACGCTTCTCTACATGGGCTACATCGAGTGCCTCGAGGCCTGCCCGATCGCGATGGCTTCAATGCCGCAAGCCGTCGACAAGCTGAACGCGATGGGAGTGCCCACCAAGGCGGTGTTCATCGACATCAACGCGCCGCGTCTGGACGATGTTTCGGGCGGCGTGGGGCATACGGCGACGGCGGCGAGCGCCCATGGGTCCTCGCACGGCTCGGCGCACGGTTCTGAGGCCGCACTTACGGGCGCCGGCGATGTGCCGGTCAACGAGCTCGTGGTCACGGGCCCTGAAATCCGTCGCCAGGCGATCGCGACATGGGGCGAAAAGCAGGATCCGGACACCATCCTGCTGGGGGGAAGCCGCAAGCAGGTGATGGCCGCCGGCCGGCTGTTCAAGTCACGCGCCGAGCAGACCATGATGCCGACCAAGGAAGCGATCCATCACATCAATCACACGACCTACATCTACGCTCTCAATCCGAAGGGCGATGTGGCCGTGCTGCTCTATCACTCCGACTCGCCGCAGATGATGGTGGATGAAGTCGTCGAAGTGTCGAA
>JANOKS010000002.1:0-3253 GCA_031419455.1 Alphaproteobacteria bacterium | reverse complement strand
CGCTTGATCCTCAGCGCGTCACCAAGATTCGGTCATAGCTCGTGCAACCGGCGCAGCGCTGAAACTGTTGAAGCGCCTGCTCCGGAACCAGGGCGTCGAGCCAGATAGCTTCGTCACCGATTGTCTGAAATCCTACGGCTCTGCATTGCACGTGCTTGGCCTGGAAGATCGTCATCAGCCAGGTCGCCTGCGCGAAAACAACCGCGCCGAAAACTCGCATCTGCCGATCCGAAGACGAGAACGGAAGATGAAGGGCTTCAAGTCCATCCCCTCCGCTCAGCGCTTCCTCACCACGCACGCCGCGATCTACAACGCGTTCGATTTCCAGAGGCACATGATCAGCCGGCCGACGCTGAGGCTGTTCCGTGCACGGGCGGATTCTGTCTGGGCTGCGGCGGCTGCCTGAGCACCGCCACGCGCGCGGCGCTGGAATCTGTGGCCGCAACTTAACCTGTCAACACCGACTGCGATCTTATGGAGCAGCACTGCAGCGTCTTGGTCTCAGCGATCGACATCGGCCTGGACGACTGCGCGAAAACAATCGTGCTGAGAATTCGCATCTGAACATCCGAAGGCGCGAGCGAAAGATGCAGGGGTTCAAGAGCAGGCCGTCTGCGCAGCGCTTTCTTGAGGTGCATGCGGCCGTCTACAATACGTTCAACATCCAACGGCATCTGCTGAGCCGTCGCGGCATGCGCGTACTCCGCGCACGCTCGGAATCTGCCTGGAGCAGGGCGGTGGCGTGACGGCCGCAGGCGCGTCGAATGGCCATCAAAACCTCGCTCAGTTAAATTGACAATGCTTTGCGCGGAGCTTCTCGATCATCAGATCGCGGTGCACAATTCCTGGTCCTTGCGCGATATCGCTTCGTGCGCGGCCTGCAACATCGCCTTCAGCGCTTCGACATCAGAGATGACAGCTCTCCGCTCCGTCTTCAGGTGGCGTGACGCGCGATTTTTTCGACCATGTACCGATGCCGGGTCAGTTCTCGCTTATAACGCCGGCGGTTCCACAGTTTTTCGGCTTCCATAATGATGAATAGGCCAACGCTCACGTAGAAAATGGCTGCCCAATCCCAGAACGATAGCGCTCGGCTGTCGAAAAGGTCCTGCATAAATGGCGCGTAAGTGAACATCGCCTGCGCTGCGAATATGATGGCGATCGAGGCGAGCACCGCCGGCGTGCCTAACGCGCCACGCCAAGTCATCGAAGTGCCATACGTGTAGCGGACGTTGAACAGATGTATAATTCCCGTCACCATGATCATATTGACCACCATCGTCCGCGCGGTGGCAAGATCGCGTCCGTTCGTGGCTGCCCAAAAGGACATGCCCAGGATGATACTCGCCAAGATCGCAGAGGTCAGGCACACGCGCCACGCGAGATGGCCAGAGAGCAGCGGGCTCGCCACAGGGCGAGGTGCGCGGCCCATGATACCTGGCTCAGAAGGCTCGAACGCGAGCGCCAGTCCAAGCGTTGAAGCAAGCAGCAGGTTTGTCCAGAGGATCTGCGTTGCGGTGAGCGGTAGCTGAAAGCCAACGACGATGGCGAGAACGACCGCCAGCGTCTCACCGCCGTTTGTCGCCAGCGTCCAGACGATGACCTTGCGGATGTTGTCGTATACCGTGCGCCCCTCATGCACAGCCGCGACGATGGACGCGAAGTTATCGTCGAGCAGCACGATGTCGGCGGCTTCCTTGGCAGCCTCTGTGCCCTTGTTTCCCATCGCGATACCGACGTCGGATGCTTTGAGCGACGGAGCGTCGTTGACGCCGTCGCCCGTCATAGCGACGACTGCACCATCGATCTGCAGCGCGCGGACGATACGCAGTTTATGCTCCGGGCTAGTGCGCGCGAACACGGAGACCCGTTGGACGAGCGCCTGCAGGTCGATATCGGTTATCTCGTCAAGCTCGGCTCCCGTGACGCCCCGCGGATCGTCGGCAAGTTCAATTTGGCGCGCGATTGCCAGCGCGGTCGCGGCGTGATCCCCGGTGATCATCTTGACCGCTATGCCCGCCGAGCGACATTCGGCAATTGCCGCTACCGCCTCGGGACGTGGTGGATCGATGAACCCGACGAGGCCCAGGAACTGGACATCGGTCAGCGCCGCGTTAGTGAGGCGCGCGGTGCTGCCAGCGTCTTGTAAGGCCCCCAGCCGCTTGACGCCGAACGCGAGCACGCGTTCTCCGCCTTCGGCAGCCCTAGCGATGGCTGCATCCCACTTGGCGCGATCGAACGGCCCGGCGACCATCGCAAAAAGAGCTTCCGGAGCGCCCTTGATGAAGATGGCGTGCGCGCCAGCCGGACCGCGATGTAGCGAGGCCATGTAGCGATGCGCGGCGTCGAAAGGGATCTCGTCAACGCGAGGCCATTCGGCGCGAACGTGAGCTGCATCGAGCCCGGCTTTGCCAGCGAGCGCAATTAACGCGCCTTCCATCGGATCACCGAGCACCGACCAACGGCCGGTCTTTTGCCTGAGCTCGGCATCGTTGCTAAGCAGGCCGCTTTCCAACAGTGGCATCGCGGCGGCGATAGCTGCGGCATCGTCGTCGTCAATGCCGGCTTCCAGTCGGCCTTCTGGCGCATAGCCCGCACCCGTAACAGTGAGTTCATGGTCTGGGATGACGATGCGGGCTGCGGTCATCTCGCCGCGGGTCAACGTCCCCGTCTTATCGGTGCAGATGACCGAGGTCGCGCCCAACGTCTCGACCGCCGGTAGCTTGCGTGTGACCGCATTGCGCGCCGCCATGCGTCGGACGCCGATCGCCATTGTGATCGTGATGACAGCGGGCAGGCCTTCGGGAATAACGCCGACTGCCAACGCGACAACCGCGATCAGTGCGTCGGGCCACGCGTACGCGCGCACGTAGACGGCGAATACGAACAGCAACACGGTCGCAACGCCAACGATCAAGGTAAACTTTCGCGCAAATGCGTCGATTTGGCGGAGGAGGGGCGTGCTCGTCGTACCCAGGTTCTGTAGCAGACGCGCGATGCGCCCTATCTGCGTGCCCACGCCTGTCTCGACAACGATGCCCACTCCCTGACCGGCCGCGACCATCGTCCCGGAAAACGTCATATTGCTTCGGTCGCCAAGCGCCGCGTTTCTTGCTAGAGCGTGATCGCTTTAGGTGGAAGCGTATCCTGAGTTGGCGAGGTAGTTGGCGCATTCCTGTTTTGTGAAGCAGGAGAGCAACTGGCCGACGCGAGACCAGCAAGCATCGAAGGATCGCTCCTGGGCGTCTCGCAT
>JANOKS010000001.1:0-21639 GCA_031419455.1 Alphaproteobacteria bacterium | reverse complement strand
CCCTGGCCGACTCCCCCTCCGGCCCTTCGGGCCACCACCCCCGCGCTCCGCGCTGGTGTGGACGGGCGCCCGTCCTTCCCGGCGAAGCGGAGACGGTGGCCCGAAGGGCCGGATGGGGGACGCCGCGAAGGGAGTGTGTGTGTGTGAAAAGTGATGGCGGCGCGCGGCGTGCGACGGAGCGGTCGATCTGAGACCTCACGGACCGGTCGCGACAACATTTCCATGGCGCGAGCAGGCAAGAGGCGTAAGAAGCGGGCATGGATCAGACGTTGACGAAGCCGCCGCTGGATTCTGCCCTGCCCGAATTGGGGCCGCGGCAGTATGGGGCGGTGAACTGGGTGGGGCTTTGGACGCTGTGCCTGCGGGAGACGCGGCGGTTCTGGAAGGTGGGGATGCAGACGCTGTTTGCGCCTGTGGTGTCCTCCCTGCTGATGCTGTTCGTGTTCAAGCTGGCCTTCGGGCAGGGCAGCGGCGGGATGGTGGGCGGGGTTCCGTTCGAGGTGTTCCTCGCGCCCGGCGTCGTGATGATGGCGATCCTCAACAATGCGTTCGCCAATACGTCTTCATCGCTGATCATCGCGAAGGTGCAGGGGAACTCGGTCGACTTCCTGATGCCGCCGCTGTCGCCGATGGAACTGACGGTGGGGTTCCTGTCGGGCGCGGTGTCGCGCGGGATTCTCGTGGGGCTGGTGACGTATGCGGCGGTGTGGATCATGCAGATCACGCCGTTCCAGGTCGCGAACCTTTTCGCGGTGCTGTATTTTGCGGTGATTGCGTCGCTGCTGATGGGCGCGGTGGGGCTGATTGGCGGAATCTGGGCCGACAAGTTCGATCACATGGCGGCCGTGCAGAACTTCGTCATCATGCCGCTGACCATGCTGTCGGGAACCTTCTATCCGATCAGCCGGCTGCCTGAACCGTTTGTGACGATCAGCCATTTCAATCCGTTCTTCCAGATCATCGACGGGTTCCGCTATGGCTTCACCGGGAATGCCGAGGGCGACGTGCTGTTCGGCGCCGTGATGTGCGCGGTGATCACGCTGGCGCTGTGCGCGTGGTGCTGGGCGATGCTGAAGCGCGGATACAAGCTGAAGGCGTAACGCGCGTTCTCGCGACACGCGCTGTAAGCTGGCGCCGGTGGCGCGTTCTGTTCCATCGCGGCGGCAAATTCTTCTCACTGCAAGTCATGCGTGAAATCCCGGCACAGGCTCTTGCCGCCGGGTCTTTTCGCCCTTTTTCCCATTGCACGTTGCGCGCAAAGCCGCGCTTCAAAGCCGGGAGCGAAACATGAAATCGTTAGTTGCCGTTGCAGCGCTTGCTGCAGCGCTGGGCGCCTGTCAGCCGGATTCGGAGAAGACCAATCCTGCGGTCGCGACCGATGAGTCAGCAGCGGAGCGCATGCAAGGCGCGCCAGCGATGGGCGCGAATTCCTTCACGCAGGAGCAGGCGCGCGAGCGCGCTGTTACCGCGGGCTACATGGATGTCGGTGCGCTGACGCAGGCCGCCGATGGCACATGGCAGGGGCCGGCGATGCAGGGTGGCGCAAGCGTCACCGTGGTCGTCGACTATCAGGGCAATGTCACGACGTCCGGCGCGGCGATGTCGCCGACAACGACGCCGGATTCGCTGACGACGCCCGGCACTACGCCGACCACTCCTCCCCAACCCAACTAAGGACACGCCACCATGGCAGACACGATTGTAAGACTGTTCGATCGCCCCGCTGATGCGCTGAGCGCGGTGCGGCGGCTTGAAGGCCTCGGCATCGATCATGACGACATCAGTCTCGTCGCGAACAACCGCGAGGGCTGGTATGACAAGGACGGCGTTCGTCATGACCGGCTCGCGAGCGACGACCGGGGTGTCAGAGCCGACGTCAAGGGCGACAGGCGCGGCATCAAGGACGACGATGGCGACGGTGAGGATGACCGGCTCGAAGGCGCTGGCGGCGGCGCTGTGACGGGCGGCGCGCTTGGCGCCGGGGCAGGACTGCTCGCCGGGCTTGGCATGCTGGCCGTGCCGGGCCTCGGACCGATCGTGGCTGCGGGCTGGCTCGCGGCGACTGCGACCGGAGCGGCGGCAGGCGCCGTCACCGGCGGCGTGATCGGCGGAATTCTCGGCGCGCTGACGCATGAAGGCGTCGATCGCAAGGATGCCGAGGTCTATGCCGAAAGCATCAAGCGCGGTGGCGCTGTTGTCGTGGTGCGCAACAATGGCGACCGCCGGCGCGAAGTCGAACAGGCGCTGTCGGACTATTCGACCGATGCAACCGCGCGCGGCGACTATTACCGCAGCGGCGGATGGAATGGCTATGACGAGTCGGGTGAGGAAAACTGGGACGAGACCCGGATCGCAGCCGACCGTGAGGCTGCGCGCGCGTACCGTCCGACGACGCGGATGTAACGACACCTGCGGAAGTCCTCGCCCCTCCTCCGACGGGCGTTAACGGGAAGGGCGTCCTGTCCATGACAGGGCGCCCTTTTCGTCATGAGCGGCGCGTGAGGCCGAGCTGTTTTGCGATCGTCCGGTCCACCACGCGTTTGGGCAGGTTGTTGCTGAGCCAGTTCTGCAGCGGGTCCGGCGTGACGATGTAGCGGGTCTTGGGCTTCGCTGTGGTGAGAGCGGTGTGGACGACTTCGCCGATCTTCTCGGGCGCGAGACCCTTGCGGCCCATTTCGGTCATGTAGCTTTTCACTTTCCCGACCGAGGGACCGTAGGGGGTCTTCTCGTAGGCCGAGATGTCGAGCGCGTCGGCCTTGTCCCAGATCGGGGTGGCGATGGCGCCGGGGGCGATGACGATGACATCGACGCCGTAGAGCATCAGTTCGCGGCGGAGGGATTCCGACAGGCCTTCGAGCGCGAACTTGGAGGTGTTGTAGGGGCCGACGAACGGCATGCCGACCTTGCCGCCGACCGAGCTCATCATGGCGATGCGGCCGGGCGTTTCTCCTGCGTTTTTTGGGCGCGTTTTGGGCGAGGCGCCGAGGAGCGGGGCGAAGGCCTGGGTGACGATGAGCTGGCCGGTGACGTTCACTTCGAGCTGGCGGCGGAAGAAGTCGATGTCGATGTGGAGCAGCGGGCCGGGGTTGGCGATGCCGGCATTGTTGACGAGGCCGGCCAGCGTCGCGCCGCCGAGTTTTTCGCGGACGATGTTGGCGGCGCTCGCAACAGCGGGCGCATCGGTGACGTCGAACAGGAGCGGGGTGACGTTGCTGCCGAATTCGGCGGAGAGGCGGTCGGCGTCGGCCTGTCTGCGGACGCTGCCGAAGACGTGGAAGCCCCTGGCGGTCAGCACTTTCACGCAGCCCCAGCCGATTCCGGTGGAGGCGCCGGTGACGACGATGCTTTTCATTCTCACTCTCCCGTGTGCGGACGTTTTACGCCGAAGCCAATGCATGGTTGGCGGCAGTGGCGCCGCGACCACACGCCGCTGCGGCGCGCAGTTCAGGCTGATTGAACCGGCTGAACCGGCTGCGCATTTCACTTATGAGGTAGCCGCTTTTCAGGCAATCGCTCTTACGGGGCGACTTGTCGGCGCGCCTCTGGGATTTGAGCACTGGTGGGATCCATGGACCGGACAACAACCCTCGACCTTCGCGGCATCGATGCAAGCGAGGATTCGAGCGTGCTCTTCCGGTTCAGCGCCGGGGGCAGGGAATTCAGCTGGCGGTTCAACGCGGCGACGATGGACGAGCTGGTGGCGCTTGGCCTCGGCGGGCGGCAGGGCAAGGGTCGCGACGTGCATTTCGACGCGGCGCGGGTATCGTTCCAGACCGGCCGCGAAGGCAAGCCGGACACGGTGACGGTCGCGATCGGGCGCAAGGTGCGGATCGTGGCGCCGGTCGCGCGCAGGCGCGGGAAAGCCGCGGCGCGGCGGGCGGCGGCTGTGGCGGAGGCGTAGGGGTCCGGTTTGCCGACGACCAGCGGCCCTTGCCGGGCAGGGGTCTGGCGGCCCAGAGAAGTGCTTCTGCTTGACTTTGCGGCTGCTCAGCGCCTAGAGAGCCGCTCCCGCAATGTGGACAGTTCTCGTGAGCCTGCCGGTCCAGCCGGTTGAGCCTGCGAAATCCCCAGCTGAACCGGCGGAAATACTGCATTCACGCCGCATGGTGCGGCGAGACCGCCGGGACAACCGGTTGGCCCTCAATATCGTCTCTTCGGAGACGACTTCTTTCGGAGACCTTGCTTGCCCGTTGCCCAGATGATGAATCCCTCCACCGACGACTTTGCCGCGCTGTTTGAAGAGAGCTTTGCCGGCTCCGCCATGATCGAAGGCCGGGTTGTGCCCGCCACGGTCACCAGTGTCGGAGGGGATTTCATCACCGTCGATGTTGGCCTGAAAACCGAAGGCCGTATCCCGCTTCGCGAATTTGCCGCCGACGAGACCCAGCCCGTGCTCGGCGCCATCGTCGAAGTCTATCTTGAGCGCATCGAGAACGCGCTCGGAGACGCCGTGCTGTCGCGCGACAAGGCGAAGCGCGAGGAGGCGTGGACCCGCCTCGAGCGCGTGCACGAGAAGAAAGAGACCGTCAAAGGCGCCATCGTCGGCCGCGTGAAGGGCGGCTTCACGGTCGACCTCGGCGGCGTCAACGCCTTCCTGCCGGGATCACAGGTGGACATCCGTCCGATCCGCGATGTCGGCCCGCTGATGGGGATGATGCAGCCGTTCGCGCTCCTGAAGATGGACCGTCCGCGCGGCAACATCGTGGTCTCGCGCCGTGCTGTCCTCGAAGAATCGCGCGCCGAGCAGCGCGCCGAGATCGTCGGCAACATGGCCGAGGGCGAGCGTCGCAAGGGCGTGGTCAAGAACATCACCGATTACGGCGCGTTCGTGGACCTCGGCGGCATCGATGGCCTGCTGCACGTCACCGACATGAGCTGGAAGCGCGTCTCGCACCCGTCACAGGTTGTGGAAGTCGGCCAGGAAGTCGACGTCCAGATCATCAAGATCAACCCGGACACGCAGCGTATCTCGCTTGGCATGAAGCAGCTGATGACCGATCCGTGGGATGGCGTCGCCGCCAAATACCCGGTCGGCGCGAAGCTGACCGGCCGCGTGACCAACATCACGGACTATGGCGCGTTCGTTGAACTGGAAGATGGCGTCGAAGGCCTGATCCACGTCTCCGAAATGAGCTGGACCAAGAAGAACGTGCACCCCGGCAAGATCATCTCCTCCTCCCAGGAAGTGGACGTGATGGTGCTGGACGTGGACGCCGACAAGCGCCGTATCTCGCTCGGCCTGAAACAGGTGATGAACAACCCGTGGGAGGCCTTCATGGCCGAACACCCGATCGGGACGAACATCGAGGGCGAAGTGCGCGGCATCACCGAGTTCGGCCTCTTTGTCGGTCTCGGGCCTGATCTCGACGGCATGGTCCACATCAACGACATCGACTGGAACGTTCCGGGCGAGGAAGCGGTCAAGAAGTACACCAAGGGCGACAGCGTTCAGGCGCGCGTCCTCGACGTGGACACCGAGAAGGAACGCATCTCGCTGGGCATCAAGCAGCTGTCGATGGACCCCACGGAATCGATCGACCTGCGCAAGAACTCGATCGTGACCACGACTGTCGTGGAGATCACCACCGGCGGCATCGAGGTCTCGATTGCCGATGGCGCGATGAAGGCCTTCATCCGCAAGGCCGACCTCGCGCGCGATCGCGGCGACCAGCGTCCGGAGCGTTTCGCTGTGGGCGACAAGGTCGACGCTCTCGTCACCGCGTTCGACAAGGCGGGCCGCAAGGTTTCGCTGTCGATCAAGGCGATGGAGATCAAGGACGAGAAGGAAGCCGTCGAACAGTACGGCTCGGCCGATAGTGGCGCCTCGCTGGGCGACATCCTCGGCGCGGCCCTGAAAGGCGCCAAGAAGGACGAGTAGGTCTTTCCTGGTTTGGGTTGTGGAGCGCCCTCGCGAAAGCGGGGGCGTTTTGCTTTGTGGGAATGGGGCAGTTCCTGGTCTTTACCGCCAAACCCACGGAGTCATTCTCGGGTAAGCGAAGCGCATCCCGAGAATCCCTGTTGGGGCCGGTGCGGGACGGGGAGAGTTCCTTCGGGGTGACAACCGAGATTTTCGGGTCCCCCGGATCAAGTCCGGGGCTTCGGCTTGCCTGAGAATGACTCCAGGCGCCCGTCCCATCCCGGCACACAATGATACCGCTCCGGAAACCTACCCCAGGAAAAACTCTTGCCTTCCTCGGCGCTTAGCGCGAATTTGGTTGGATGCTGCGTTCAGAACTCATCGCCCGGCTGGCTGAAGAGAACCCCACGCTGAAAGTGCGTGAGGTCGAGAGGATCGTCGATGTCATCTTCGACGAGGTCGCAAGTGCGCTTGAGCGTGGGGACCGCGTGGAATTGCGCGGGTTCGGCGCTTTTTCGGTGCGCAAGCGGGAGGCGCGGACGGGGCGCAATCCGCGGACCGGCAATTCGGTGTCGGTCGAATCGAAGCACGTGCCCTTCTTCAAGGCGGGCAAGGAACTGCGCTCGCGGCTCAACAATGGGCATGATCCGGAAGACCGGGACTAGGCCGGCTCCATGATGGGATTGGCGGAATATCGTCCCCCCGGATTCGGGCTGGACGCTTCGCACCTCTGTTGCGACACTGAAACGGGCGCTCCTGGGCGCTTCCGGAAAAGGGAGAAGAGCGTGTTCAAGGAATTTCGCGAATTCGCGATGCGGGGGAACGTCGTCGACCTTGCGGTCGGTATCATCATCGGCGTCGCCTTCGGCGCAATCGTCAACTCTCTGGTCAACGACATCATCATGCCGGTCATCGGTTATGTGAGCGGCGGCATGGACTTCAAGGATCTTTCCTACGTCCTGAAGCCGGCAACCACTGGTGCAGATGGCGCAGCGATCCCGGCGGTCGAGATCAGGTACGGCCTGTTCATCAACCTGATCATCAACTTCGTCATCGTTTCTTTCGTCCTGTTCATGCTGATCAAGGGCATGAACCAGCTGAAGCGGAAACAGGAGGCTGCGCCTGTCCCTCCCGTGGAGACGCCGGCGGACGTCAAACTCCTTGCCGAGATCAGGGACTTGCTTGCAAAGCGGGCTTGAGGTATCCGGGCGACCTTGAGTAGAGTTCGTAGCGTACGGAAGGGGCAGCCAGCGCGCTGCCCTTTCTGCATTTTTGGGCCCTGATTTTGTTGGAGAATCCGGGCGCCCTGGCGGAGCGGCGGGCCATGGCCAGCGTCAAGATCTGCGGAATCACCAGCGAATCAGACCTCGAACTGGCCTTTGAGGCCGGGGCGGACATGGTGGGATTCGTGATCGTGGAGACGAGCCCACGCTTCGTGGACTTCGACCGCGTGCAGGCGCTGATCCGGCGCGCGGCCGAACTCGGAGCCGAACCGTGGGTGGTGGCGACGATGGCCGTGCCCTGGCTCGACCGGCTGGTGGAGGAGACGCCGGAGATCGGCGCGGTGCAGCTGCACGGCAAGGAGAGCCCCGGCAAGGTGGCGGCGTTCGCGTGCAAGCATCAGCTGGTTCCGGTGATCAAGGCGATGGGTGTTGCCGCCAAGCGCGACCTTGCCGACGCAGAAGTGTTCGAGGCGGCGGACGCCTTCCTGTTTGACGCCAAGCCGCCGGCGGGAGCCGACCGCGAGGGCGGGCATGGGCGGGTGTTCGACTGGTCGATCCTCAAGGGCTTTCGCGTCAACGGTCATGAAGACTGGACGCTGTCGGGCGGCCTCACGCCGGAGAATGTGGCGGAGGCGATCAGGCGTTCGGGCGCGGCGGCGGTGGATGTGTCGTCGGGCGTGGAGTCGAGTCCCGGCGTGAAAGACGCGGCGAAGGTGCGTGCGTTCATCGCGGCCGCGAAAGGCGCGTAGCTTCTGACCAGCTGCGGCCGTGGATGCAGGCGCAATCCTGTTTTCCTGTCACACGCGAGCTATGTCCTTGTGCGATATCCGCCGCGGTTCGCGCCGTCACTGAATTGTCAAGCAACAAGAAGGAACCCCCGTGTCTCCCAATCCTGAAACCATGCCGCTCGATCCCGCCCTGATGCTCGCCATGCTCTTCGCCGACCCGCTGCTCGCGGCGCCAGAAAACGAAGAAGAGGAAGGTGAGGACGAAGAAGAAGACGAGGAGGGCGACGAAGAAGAGGACGATGAAGACGAGGAAGATGAAGAAGAGGGCGAGGCGGAAGACGCCGAAGAGGACGAAAAAGAGTAGGCCAGCCTGATGGTCGTCGTGCGTTGCTCCTGCGCAGGTTGCTGACGCGACGTCTCTCACGACAACAAAAAGGGCGCCGTTGCCGGCGCCCTTTTCATGTCAATCGTGCTGTCGATCAGCCAATCGGCGTTGTCGGGGTGACTGGGCCGCGGGTGGGACGGCGCAGGTTGAAGAACTTCACATTGGCGGCCTTGTCGCGATGGTTTCCGCCAGAGCCGGCCGCGAAGAATGCTGCAACAGCGCCTACCAAAAGCGACGCGGCAGTCATGAAGGCGGACAGGACAGTGAGTTTGCGGGCGACTTCGGCGCGACGCTCGGTGAAGCTCTCATTGGCCGCGTCCGGGTTGTCGACGCGTTCGCGGGTTGCAGCCTGGTCGAGTTCGGCATCGGCCGCGGTGGCGACGCTTGCGACGAGGCCGCCGCGATCTGCGGTCTCGGCAGCGGTTGTCGCGCCGCCGATGATGAGCGTCGAGATGAGGCCTGCGGCGAGGACGCCGACGCCCCAGACGATGATGCCATGCAAGCCATCGCGGACATCCACTTCGTGCTCGCTCAGTTCAGGCTGGCGCGGACGGAGACGCGCGCAGATATAGCCGCCGACCCAGAAGGCGAGCACCTGGGTAAGCAGGAGCCAGACGCCTGCGCCGATGGCGAAGAGGGCGGGGGACGAGCCTTCTCCCTCATAGGGCGAGTTGACGGCAAGGCCGAGGCCAAGGCCGAACGTGGCAAGGACGACGCCGATTGCTGTTGCGACGACTGCGCCAGCGAGAATTGCGGCCCAGTCGACCCGGGTGTCCCGGGTGATGATCTCGGACATGGCTCAGCCGAGTCCGATAAAGGACAGGATCGCCAGAACAATGACGACGAGGCCTACGAGGTAGATGATGTTGCCCATGCGGGGTCGCTCCTACGAGAGGGTGTTCGCATCACACGAACGTCAGGCGCGTAATGTGCTCCTGCGACGTTTGTTCCACATTGAGCGTGGGGGACTTTTAGCTTCCGTCGCGGCGCGTTGGTCTGGACGGGGCTTTTCTGACGCGCGTTATGTTGCGAGTGTGGTTGCTTGCGCGAGGGTGCACATGGCGGAAGCGACACAACTGGCTGAGGAAGACGCTGCGGGTGGAGCCGCTTTGTCCGAGACGCGACCGTTCAGGCTGAGGGACGCGGCGCTGATCGCGGAGATCGTCGGCCTTCAGCTGGCCCAGTCGAACGACCTTGCCCGCGAAGCCGCAGAGCAGAAGCAGATCGAATCCATCGGAGGCCTCTCGCTCGTCGTGGCCGAAAATCCGTACCTTGCCGAGCTTATGGCGCGGTCCCGCCTTACGCGGCGCCGCCAGCGCCTGCCTCGGAACCAGCTGCGCTTCAGCCCGCGGGAACACCGAAGCCATGACCCTCGATGACCTCAACGCCATCGTCCAGACGCTCGGCGTCCTCGCGCTGATCGTCTCGCTGGTCTTCGTCGGTTTCCAGCTGCGCCAGAACGCGAAGCATACGCGGGCGCAGATCCAGTCTGCACGGGTAGACCGGCTGATGGCGCAGATGATCGGTTTCTCAGACGCCGACAAGTGCGCCGCCTATATCCGCGGCAATGGCGGCGATCCGACGCCAGACGCGATCAAGGATCGGCAATTCTACCTGCAATGCCTCGCCCAGCTGGGTGTGATGATCGACGTTCACACACAGTATCGCGACGGCTTGCTGAGCGACGAGCATTTCATTGGCGTCACCGTGGCCTACAAGCGCTGGCTGTCGGAGCCGGGCTTCCGCGACATGGCAAAAGCCTTCATGGCTTCAGGAAAAGACCGCACGCCCGCCTTCGCCGCCTTCGTTGAAACGCTTCTTCCGGCGGAGCCACCGAAGTCACCGGCGTAGCAAGAAAGGCGCAGGCTCCGGCCTGCTCGGCCGCATCTGGCGTCAGTCGAACCCCACGAACACGGCGGCTTCTTCCACCGGCTTGCGTTCCGATACGACGGCGTTGGCGGGGAAGGTGTCGTCGGGCCAGCCGAGCGCGATGCTCTTCATGATGACCTGATTGTCCGCGATGCCGGCGTGTTCGCGCACTACGGGCGATTGCATGATGCCCTGGCTGTTGATCACTGCGCCGAGACCGCGTGACCATGCTGCGTTCACAAGCGCATTGGCGACGCCGCCGCAATCAAAGGGGGTGTCATCGCTACCGTCGAGCTCGCGGTCGTAGGTGATGATGACGCACACCGGCGCATCGAACTGACGGAAGCCGCGTAGCACCCAGTCCTGGCGCGCGTCCTTGTCGTCGCGCGCGATGCCCATCGCGCTGAACAGCTGCTTGGCGACGCCGATCTGGCGCTCGCGGTGCTTGCCGGCAAAGCCGGGGCCGGTGCGGAACTCGCGCGATTGCGGCACGCCGGCCACCATGCGCTCGGTGTTGCCGGCGCGGATGCGGTTCAGTGGTTCGCCGGTGATGACGTAGAAATTCCAGGGCTGGGTGTTCATCGAGGTCGGCGCACGCATGGCGAGCGTGAGCACCTCTTCGATCAGCTTCCGCGGCACCGGATCGGGCTTGTAGCCGCGAATGCTGCGCCGGCCGAGGAAGACGTCATCGAACTGCATGGTGAACCTCGGTCAAGCGCTACGCCGTTTGCGCTTCGTATTGCCCTGCGGCGAAGGCTTCGGCCAGTTTGAATTTCTGGATCTTGCCGGAGCCGGTGAGCGGCCAGGCGTCGACCCAGATCCAGTAGGCGGGTGTCTTCTGGGCGGAGAGGCGTTCGCGGATAAAGGCCTTGAGTTCGGCAGGGGTGGGTTTATCGCCGCCGCTGCAGCGCATGAAGCAGGCGACCTGTTCGCCCCATTTCTCGTCAGGCACGCCGACGACGGCGATCTCGGCGATGGCGGGGTGTTCGAGAAGCGTGTTCTCGATCTCGGCGGGGAAAAGATTCTCGCCGCCGCGGATGATCATCTCCTTCACGCGGCCGGTGATCTTCAGATAGCCGCGCGTGTCCATGCGGCCGAGGTCGCCGGTGTGGAGCCAGCCTTCGGCGTCGATCGTCTTTGCAGTGGCGTCGGGATTGTCGTTGTAGCCGAGCATGACCTGATAGCCACGCGCGCAGATCTCGCCCTGTTCACCGATGGGGACGACGGTGTTGGAGGCTGGATTGCGGATCGAGATTTCGGTGTGGAGCGCGGGTTGGCCGATGGTCTGGGTCAGGTCTTCCTCGCTGTCCTCATACCATGTCTGGGTGAGGACGGGGGAGGTTTCGGTCTGGCCGTAGACGATCTGGATCGGGCCGCCGAAGACGGCGCGCGCTTTCCGGCACAGCTCGGGCGGCACCATCGCGCCGCCGGACATCAGGCGGCGCGTGGAGGAGACATCGGCGCCGGATTTCTCCACCGTCTCGATGAGCGCGACGAGCATGGTCGGCACGCCAAGAACGAAGGCCGCCTTCTCGCGCGCGATGACGCGGACGACCATGGCGGGATCGAACATCGGCGCCAGAAGCATGGTGGCGCAGGTTCCGAGGCCGCCGAGGACCAGCACGGCGCAGCCCGTGGTGTGGAACAGCGGCATGTGATGCACGAAGGTGTCGCCGGGCTTGAGGCCGGCGCGCACCATCGTGTCGATGCCGTTGCGCACGAGGCCGTTGTGGTGGAGCAGCGCGCCTTTCGGGAAGCCGGTGGTGCCGGAGGTGTACTGGATCTGCACCGGGTGTTCGGGTTTCGGAGAGCGGATTTCGCCGCGGTCGGCGCCGGCATAGAGGGCGGCGTGGTCGGTGAGCAGGATGCGGTGGCGGATGGCGGGGAGGTCGTCGCATACGGCGTCGGCGATGGCCTGCATCGGATTGCCGCGGAATTCGGCGACATAGTAGATGGCTTCGGATCGCGACTGTTCGAGGACGAATTTCAGCTCGCGCTTCTGGTAGGCCGGATTGACCGTAACCAGCGTGACGCCGGCGAGGCCGCAGGCCAGCTCCAGCAGCACCCATTCGGGGATGTTGTTGGCGTAGGCGGCAATACGGGCGCCCTCGGCATGGCGCGAGGCGAGGGCGCGGGCGAGCCGTTCCGAGTCCGCCAGCAGCTGGGAGTAGGTCCAGGTGCGCAGGATGGCGCCGTCATAGCCGAGCTCTTTCAGGGCGGGCTGGTCGGGCGCGCGGGCCGCGGAGGCGCGCAGCATGTCGCCGATGGTGACGGGAGCGGGATTGGGCCCGCCCTGCGCGGGGAAATGGGATTGCGTCAGATTGGTCTGGTACACGATCGTCTTCCCCTGAACGTTTTTCGGGAGCGTACATCTTCCCGCTGCCGCGGGAAGATGGAGATCAACTGGGCGCGGCTCTGGCGCCGGTGGCGTCCGCAGCGTAAAGGACGCGGCGAGGCGGCAAGAGCGCGCCTTCCCCACGCTGTCATTCCGGAAACGCGGAGCGTTGTCCGGAACCCAGGGGCGGCGTGGCGAGGTCTCCGGTGAGGCCCCTGGGTTCCGGGTCTTCGCCGCTGACGCGGCTTCGCCCGGAATGACAATTGAGGATGGCTTGATGGCTGCGCTTTCGAATACCTGGTCGCAATGGCCCGACGCCAATGGGCGTTTCGGGGAGTTTGGCGGGCGGTATGTGGCCGAGACGCTGATGCCGCTCGTGCTCGATCTCGAGCAGGAGTACACGCGGGCAAAGGCGGACCCGGAATTCCAGCGCGAGTTCGACTGGCTGCTGGAGCACTATGTCGGGCGGCCCTCGCCGATGTATTATGCCGAGCGCCTGACCAAGCATTTCGGCGGGGCGAAGATCTACTTCAAGCGCGACGAGCTGAATCACACGGGCGCGCACAAGATCAACAACTGCATCGGGCAGGTTCTGCTCGCGCGGCGGATGGGCAAGACGCGCATCATCGCGGAGACGGGGGCGGGGCAGCACGGGGTTGCCACCGCAACAATCTGTGCGCGCTTCGGACTGCCGTGCGTGGTGTTCATGGGCGAGACCGATGTCGAGCGGCAGAAGCCCAACGTGTTCCGCATGAAGCTGCTCGGCGCGGAGATCGTGCCGGTGTCGTCGGGCACGGGCACGCTGAAGGATGCGATGAACGAGGCGCTGCGGGACTGGGTGACGAATGTGTCAAACACGTTCTACGTCATCGGCACGGCGGCGGGGCCGCATCCCTATCCGATGCTGGTGCGTGATTTCCAGAGCGTGATCGGGCGCGAGGCGCGGGAGCAGATTCTCAAGCAGGAGGGGCGTCTGCCGGATGTGCTGGTGGCGGCGATCGGCGGCGGGTCGAATGCGATCGGGCTGTTCCATCCCTTCCTCGAGGACGAGGGCGTCAGGATGATCGGCGTCGAAGCCGGAGGCCATGGCGTGGATACGCCGATGCATGCGGCGTCGCTCTCGGGCGGCATGCCGGGCATCCTGCATGGCAATCGCACCTACCTGCTGCAGAACGAAGACGGCCAGATCACCGACGCCCATTCGATCTCGGCGGGGCTCGACTATCCGGGCATCGGGCCGGAGCACGCTTTCCTGCATGAAACGGGGCGAGCGGAATATCGGACGTGTACTGACAAGGAAGCGCTGGACGCTTTCCAGCTCTGTACGCGCCTCGAAGGCATCATCCCGGCGCTGGAGCCTGCGCATGCGCTGGCGCGGGTCGGCGACATTGCAAAGGAGATAGGCAAGGACGGGCTGATCGTGATGAACATGTGTGGGCGAGGGGACAAGGACATCTTCTCGGTGGCCGGCCATCTGGGGATGGAGATCTGATGCGCTTCGCCCTTGCAGGCCTCTTGCTTGCCGCGTGCTCCGCGCCCGACACGCCGATCCTGCCCGGCAAGCTCGACCTGGCCGTGGCGGCGGGGGATAGGTGGAAGCTTTGCGCGGATGACGGGCTGGAGGATACGACGCCCAACGCGGACTGCGTGCTGGCGCCGCTGGATGAACCGATGAAGGGGTATGTCGTGGCGCTGGGCGCGCTGGACTGGGTCAGGGCCGAGACAACGCCGACAGGGGAGACGTGGACACGCGATGGGGCGGCCTGCGGAATCCTCAACGTGTCGGGCGTCCGCGAGACGTATGCGCGGAAGGACTACACGCTGCTGCGCTTCGAGGTGAGCTGCGTGTCGGGGTGACGGGTTGAGGCTTTCCACGCCGGTGCGGGCAGGGCACAACGGCAGGGCGAAACAGGAGCGCGCGATGTCGACACATGCCGGGTCATGCCATTGCGGGCAGGTGGCGTTCGAGGTGACGGGCACGTTTGGCGGGGCTCTGGTGTGCAACTGCTCGTACTGCCGCCGGTCGGGCAACATGCTGGCGTTCACCACGCCGGACAATTTCCGCATGACGACGCCGCAGAAGGACGTCTCGACCTATCTGTTCGGCAAGCAGACGATCAGTCATTTCTTTTGCGCCAATTGCGGGATCTCGACGCACGGCTCTGGCGTGGCGCCGGACGGCAATCGCATGGTGGCGGTCAACCTGCGCTGCGTGCCGGAGATCGACCTCGACACGCTGGAAATCCAGGCGTTCGACGGGGCGAAGCTGTAGCGCGTTGACCGCGACGGGCGGGACGGGGACATTCCTGGCCGGAGGCAATGGGGACCGTGATGAAACACAATGCAAAGCTTGCCAGCATGGCCGCGCTGGCTGTCGCCGGTTGCGCGACGGGCGGGGGCGGGCACTGGGACGTGGTCGGCCACAACACGATCATGTCGGAGGCGTGGGTGCAGGTCTGGTCCGACGAGATCGAGGCCGGCGTCTTCCCGATGCTGCCGGACGAAGTGCGGACGCACTACTACGCTTCCAACCCCGGCGACGTGCCGCTTTGCGTGCAGGTGGTGTTCAACGAATTCCAGGGTGGCGGCTACCGTCACAGCGCAATGTGGAGGCTGGAGCCGGGAGCGAGCGAGATAGAGGTCGCCTACGGGCAGGCGGCGATGAACGACAGTTTCTACATCGCGTCTCGGACCTGTGCCTGGCAGGCGGGTGCGCAGGGCACGCCCACGGATTGCTCCAGCCGGCCAACGACGGAGTTTTTCACCCGCTGACGGTCCGTTCCCTCTTTGTTGCAGTGCGGCAACAGGAAGCGACCCGAGGGGTAGGTCGAAGGGGTGTTTTCCGGTATGTAGCCCGCCTTGCTTCGGGGCCTCGCCCCAGACCAGCGCTGAGACAGCCAGGCCCGACCAAAGCATTTATCCCTCAATGACTGCTGACCGCATAACCGCAACATTTGCCGCTTGTCGTGAGCAGGGCCGCGCCGCGTTTGTCGGCTATCTGATGGCGGGCGATCCTGACATCGAAGGCAGCTTCAACAACATCAAGGCCCTGGCGGAAGCCGGCGCTGACATCATCGAACTGGGCGCGCCGTTCACCGACCCGATGGCGGATGGCCCTGCGATCCAGAAGGCCGCGCTGCGGTCGCTGGCGGCGGGGACCACGCTTAAGGATACGTTAACCATCGCGAAACGCTTTCGGGCGGAGAATTCGACCACACCCCTGATCGTCATGGGATACGCCAATCCCATCCATCGCATGGGGTTTGCCGCGTTTGCGAAGGCGGCGGCCGAAGCCGGAGTCGATGGCGTGATCACTGTAGACCTGCCGCCGGAAGAGGATGGGCCGCTACGCGCGGAGCTGGAGGCGCATGGCCTCGCGGTGATCAGGCTGGCCACGCCGACGACTACTGAAAAGCGAATGGCCGTGGTGGCCGAAGGGTCCTCCGGATTTGTCTATTACGTCTCGGTCGCGGGCGTCACGGGCGCCGGCGTGGGCGCGACAACGGATATCAGCGCGGGGGTTGAACGCGCGCGGCGCATTTCAAATTTGCCGGTGGCGGTGGGTTTTGGCGTTCGCACCCCAGAGCAAGCCGCTGTTTTTGCGCGTATTTCTGATGGAGTTGTGGTGGGTTCGGCCCTGGTTGAGCTGGTCCGCGAGGCGGTGGAGCAAGGCGATCCAGCCTCCGCTGTCAAGTCCATAAGTGTGGTTGCAAAGTCACTGTCAAACGCCATAGCCTCGGCGCGTATCGAACGGAGCGTTCATTGAACTGGCTGACGAACCTGCCTCCCGGGTTGAAGTCGATCTTCGCCAAGCGGGACGACACGGAGGGTGACAACCTCTGGGTGAAGTGCCCGAAAACGGGCGAGCTGGTCTACCGGCAGGAGCTTGAGAGCTCCTACTGGGTGACGCCGGCTGGCGCGCACCTGCGGATCGGCCCTGAGCAGCGCTTCCAGTACATGTTCGACGGCGGCCTGTGGTCCGAGATCGCGATGCCGACGGTCATGAAGGATCCGCTGAAATTCAGGGACGACAAGCGGTACACGGATCGTCTCAAGGCCGCGAAGGCCAAGACGGGCCGCGAGGACTGCATGGTTGCGGCCCATGGCGAGATTAACGGGCGCAGGGCCGTGATCCTTGTGCAGGACTTCGCCTTCATGGGCGGCAGCCTGGGCATGGCGGCGGGCGAGGCCTTCATCAAGGCGGCCGAGACGGCTGTGGCGCGCAAGGCGGCGCTGATTGTTGTCACGGCGTCGGGTGGCGCGCGGATGCAGGAATCATCCTTCGCGCTGATGCAGATGCCGCGCACCGTGCTGGCGATCCAGGACGTGAAGCGCGCGAAGCTTCCCTACATCGTCGTGCTGTCGGATCCGACATCGGGCGGCGTGCTGGCGTCGTATGCGATGCTGGGCGACGTGCAGATCGCAGAGCCGGGCGCGCAGCTGGCCTTCACGGGGCCGCGCGTTATTGAAGCCACCATCAGGGAAAAGTTGCCGGAAGGATTCCAGCGCTCTGAATTCCTGCGCGAGCGCGGGATGGTGGACATCGTCTGCCACCGCAAGGAAATGACGCCGACGATCGGCGCGATCCTCGGCATGCTGATGCCATCGACGCGTCCAAAGCGCGCGAAGGTGACCGAGCAGGTTTCGGCGAAGTAGGCTTGTTGGATTTCGAGATCTGGATGCGGCGTTCCGAAAGGGACGCCGCATTAGTTTTCGGGGTGAAGTGGCTGCGTGGCTGCGGTGCGCGGCTTCGGAGGGCCTGGCGATTCCAGCCGTTCCATCCGCCGCAGGCGAATGCGGTTTTCGTCGTCGTCGGGCAGCACTATGTGCAAGCATCGACATGCAGCGCGGAGCAGGACTGTACGTGGCCGACTCGCCGATGGTTTCAGCCGCACTGGCGCGGTTTCGCGACAACAGCGCGGGCCGCGTGTCGCCTGCGTGGGGCACGGCGCATATTCGCAGGGCTCTGGTGGAGTTGGGCGATCCGCAGGATCGCATACCACCGGCGATCCACCTGACGGGAACCAATGGCAAGGGGTCCACCGGCGCATTCATCCGCGCGATGGCGGAGGCGGCCGGGCGAAAAGTGCATGTCTTCACCTCGCCCCACCTGATGCGCGTGAACGAACGCATCCGCGTGGCGGGCAGGCTGGTGGATGATGAGTTGCTGGCGGACGTGCTGGATGACATCCGGCGGCGCACCGAAGCGCTCACCTATTTCGAGGCGTTGACGGCGGCGGCGTTCTGCATCTTTGCGGACGTGCGCGCGGACCTCACCATCATCGAGGTTGGCGCGGGCGGCGCGACGGATGCGACCAATGTGATGAAACGGCCTGCGGCCTGCGTGGTGACGCCGATCAGCCGTGATCATGAGAGCATGTTTGGTGTGTCGGGTGTCGCGGCCATCGCCCGGCTGAAGGCGGGCATCTTTCGCGAAGGCGTGCCGGCCATCATTGCGGAGCAGCCGCCGCTTGCCCTTGGCGTGCTGCGCGAGGAGGCGCGGACGGTGGCGGCGCCCGTGCTTTATGCGGGCGAGGACTGGACGGCGGCGTGGGATGGCGATGCGTTCGCCTATTCTGGCGGCAAGGTGAATGTGCGTGCGCCATGGCTTGGCCTGCCGGGGCGACACCAGTTGCAGAATGCGGGCGCGGCGTGTGCGGTTGTGGAAACTCTGGGAGACATACCTGGCAATTGGCGCATCACGGCGGAGGCGATGGCGACGGGGCTGCGCGAGGCGGTCTGGCCTGGGCGGCTGCAGCAGCTGAAGCCCGGTCCGCTGGCGGGCGATGGCATGGTGTGGGTGGATGCCGCGCACAATCCGGGTGGCGTCGCGGCGCTGGCGGGCGCGATACGCGCAAGACGCGGAGACGATCGCGTTGCGGTGGTTGTCGCGATCCAGGCAGTGAAGGATATCGAGGGCGTTGTGAGCGAGCTGATCGGTGTGGCCGACGCGTTCTTCGTCTGCCCGTTGCCGGACAGCGGCGGGCAGGAGGGCGGGCCGGGGGCAGAGCCGCGGCATGTGGCGTCGATCATCGCAATGATGGGCGGCGGGGCTGAGGTTGCAGAGGACCTGGGAGCGGCGGTGGCTGCGGCGCGCAGGGCTGCGGACCGGGTCTATGTGTGTGGGTCGGTCTATCTGTGCGGCGCGGCGCTGGCGCTCAACGGGGAGCGGGTGGAGTAGGGCGCAGATTTTTCGATCACGCGCAGGAATAAAGACGCAGCGTGACCGTCATCCCGGTAACTGACCAGCATCGGGAGATTCACATGGTCCGCACGTCTTTCAAAACTGCTCTTTTCGCCGGCATCGCTTTTGCGCTTGCCCCGTCTGCCTTTGCGCAGGTTTCCGGCTCGGCCAGTGGGGGCTTGAACGCGCAGGCCAGCGGCCAGACGCGGCAGGCCTCAGTTGGCGCCGACGGCGGCGCTGAAACCTCCTCCTCGAATGGCTCTGCGAATGCTGGCGGGCAGGCCGGGGTTTCCGGTTCGCTGGACACCTCGGCTGTCGCCGGTGCGGCTTCCAACGCGGCGAACCGCGCTGGCACAGTCGCTGGCAACGCCTCGGCACGTGGACAGGCCGCGGCTTCCGCCACCGCCTCGCGGGCGCAGACGGCCGCTGGAAACGCACAGGCGCGCGGCCAGGCTGTAGTGACCGCCACCGGAAATGCAGCGTCTGCCGCGGCGTCGAATGCGAACAACACGGTCGATGGCGCGCTGGCCTCCGGCATTGGCGCGGACATCTCTGGCGCGGTGAATGGCGAGATTGCAGGCGCGCTGGGCCTGGACATCGCGGGTGACATTGCGGCGGACGTGAACGCCACCGTCAGCAATACCGTCCGGTCGGACATTGCCGCCGACGTCGCCGCAAGTATCTCCAAGGACATCCGTGGTCTTGTGGGGCAGTAGCTCCGAATCAGCGGAACATCGGACCCGGCGGCCACAAGCGGCCGTCGGGCGCCGTGCCGAACACCAGTCGCGGTTGGGGAAGCGAAGAGGGACATGATGCGACAGTCGAAACACGCCCTGAAACTGGTTGGCCTGCTGGCCGTGCTCGGGGGGCCTGCGATGGCGCAGGAGCAGGCGAACGCGCCTGGCGCCAAGACCGGCACGACCTTCCGGTTTGAAGGCAAGGTGGGGGCTGAATACAATTCCAACGTGGCCGTCTCCGATCTCGACACCAATACGGGCGAGGGCGACTGGGCGGCGACGATCAACGCGCTGGCCGAAGCGACGTTTGTCCCGGTCGAAAAGCTGACCTTTCGCGCGGGGTATGATTTCTCGCAGTCGCTGCACCAGGAGTTCGATGCGTTCGATCTTGCAATCCATCGTGGGTATGGCGAGGCAGCCTATGATTTCGATCTGGTCACGGTCGGCGTGCTGGGAAATCTGGCGCAGGCCAATCTTGATGGCGATGAGTATCTCACGCTGACGCAGGTGCAGCCTTATCTATCGAAGCAGTTCGGGAATTCGCTGTTCCTGCGTGCAGCATATTCGGCGACGGAGAAAGAGTTCGAGGGGCGGCCGCAGCGCGATGCAACGGCGGACGCGGTGCAGCTCGACGGGTATGTCTTCCTCGACGGCGTGCAGCGTTATGTCGTGCTTGGCGGGCGGGCGACAGAAGAGGACGCGACAGCCGCGGAATTCGATTATTCGTCCTGGCTGGCGCGTGCGCGGTTCGTGCAGCGCTTCGATGCGTTCGACCAGAACCTGACATTCCGCGCGGGCGTCGAATACGAAGATCGCGACTACGACAATGTCACGCCGCTGATCGGCACGCCGCGGTCGGACAAGCGGACGGTGGCGGATGCGCAGATTGATATTCCGCTCGGCGAGACGTTCTTCTCGGAGATCAGCTATCGCTATGGTCGGTTTGAATCAAACCTCGCCAGCGCGGACTATGACGAGCATGTCGGCGCGGTGAAGCTGGGTGTGAAGTATTGAGGCCTACTGGCTCGCGAGCCTCACGAGGCCGTGGCCAAAGGTGTTGTCGCGGCCACGTGGGCCGAGGTCCTCGGCTGAGGCAACGATGGCCTTAAGCGCCGCAGAGGTTGATTTCGCGCCGTCTGCAAGGCGTTGCGCGAGAGCAGCGGCGACGATGGGGGCTGCGTAGGACGTGCCGCTTTCCTCGCCATAGCCCCCCTTGTCGCGCGCCACGGTGGACGCGACGCCCCAGGCGGCGACATCGACTTGCGGCCCCTGATTGGCCCAGCGGTAGATTTTTCGCGTGCGGTCGACGGCGGTGACGGCGACGACCGGCTCGAATGCGGCGGGGTAGAGGGCGCGCGCGGCGGGTCCGTCATTGCCGACTGCGGCGACCACGAGCATGCCGCGTTTCGACTGTGCGCCGATCAGCGCGCCAAGCACTTCGTTGGGCGGGCCGGCGAGACTCATGTTGACAACCTGCACCTTCTGGGCGGCCATCCAGTCGAGCCCGGAGACGAGGCTTGAGGTCGTGGCGCCAATCGCGCCGCTTTCGCCCTGGTGAAAGACAGAGGCTGCGAACAGTCTGCCATTGAGCAGGAGGCCGGGATGGCCTTTTTCGGCGCCCACGAGGAGCGAGGCGATGCCGGTGCCGTGGGCCGTCGGTCGCACCCGGCCAGCGGCGACGAAATCCTTCTCGACGATGCTGGCGCCGGCAAGTGCGGGATGATTGCGGTTGAGCGCGGTGTCGATAAGGCCGATGACCGGGGCGTTGCGCGAGGAGGTCGGTTGCGGCGCGGGCGCCGGGGCGGGAGCTTCCGGCGATGGGCCTTCCGGTAAGGGATTGGCCTGTTCGTCATAGATGTGGTTGCGGTCGGCGGCGGTGGCGCCGAGGCTGCGCAGCAGTTGCTGCGCGCGGGCGGCGGTGTTGTCTTCATCGGAGACGACGACGCGGACCATGACGAGCCCGGAGGCTTCCAGCGGCGTTGCTTCCATCACGCGGACATTGGCCTGCTGAAGGCGCTGCACGTCGGCGGGGGCGATCAGGGCGACCCATTCGTGGTCGATGGCGCGCCAGCCATCCTCGACCACGACTTCGCGGAGCGGGAGCTGCGGCAGCGGAAGCCGGCCGGTGATCTGGTCGAGGCCCGCGAAGACCCCGTCGGTGATCGGAACAAGCGCCGCCGCGAGCGTGCGGTCGATTGCCTGGGCGAGCTGGCTGTGGGTGGCGCGGTCGACCGCGGGCTGGGGGGTATTTTGTTCCCCAAACAAAACCCGGGGGACGACCAGCCCCCCCACAAAATAAACGAACCACCGCGGGGTGTGGT